>CAIPQU010000128.1 GCA_903867305.1 uncultured beta proteobacterium | reverse complement strand
TGTTGAATTGGTTAAAACAACAATCCTCCGAGAGTCAATTATCTTTTAGGCAAAATTGTGACGTATGGTTAAAGCTAAATTCAGGGATGAACCGTTTGGGCTTTAAGTCAGCGGCTTATGGCGTTGCCTATGAAATACTCAAAAATATTGGTTGTACAGTGCATCATTTGACACACTTTGCGAATGCCGATGACGATACTCAATCGCCTTCGGTTCAAACTCAATGGGACATTTTTAATAAAGCGACTCAATTTTTTGATGGTCTCAAATCAGCGTCTAATTCTGCTGCTATTATGCGTCATCCACAGACACATGCGGACTTTATCCGGCCAGGGATTATGTTATATGGGGCCTCGCCATCGGGGATCTTTAAAGACATTGAATCTGTTGGTTTAAAAGCAGGCATGAATTTACGTAGCGAAATTATTGCTATCCAAGAATTACAAGTGGGCGACCAAGTTGGGTATGGTGGGCAATTTAGAGCTAGTAAAAACACAAAGATTGCAGTAATTGCTTGTGGTTACGCCGACGGCTATCCTCGACATGCACCCAATGGCACACCTGTATGGATAGGATCTACAAATAATATTCTTGAAGGCAATTTAGCACCAACTGTTGGTCGTGTATCAATGGACATGATTACGGTGGATGTGACTGATAAACCTTTTGCTAAAGTTGGCTCACCAGTAGAACTTTGGGGTGAGTTATTGCCCATTGATGAGGTTGCAACATCAGCTAAAACCGTAGGTTACGAATTAATGTGTTCGTTAGCGCCTAGGGTGAAAGTGAATATAGTTTAGTTATTACTGTTCCAAAATTGCCACCAAGAAGCTTTTTTTGCAGTTACAGGCTCTCTTTTACCAGTCTTAAAAATATCACTATTGGGGAAATTTAAGGTAAATATACGCATGGTATCAGTACTTAAATCCTTCATTCCTAGTGCATCGTATGACTTCACCATTAAATATAAAGCCTCTTCAATGGCGGGAGCACGGTCATAGTCCTTGATCGCTATTTGACAACGGTTGATCGTGGCAACATAGGCGCCACGACGATAGTAATACCTAGCTGCATTGACGTCACTCTCAGCGAGAGCATTCACAATGTACCTCATACGGTCCAGTGCATCAGGGGTGTATTTACTATCAGGAAAGTTAACCGTCAGTGTTTTAAAGGCCTGATAGGCATCTTTAGAAGCCTTAGGGTCACGCTCACTAAGGTCTTGGCCAGAAAAGCTACCTAGAAAGCCGGTGTTATCGTTAAACGTGATTAAACCTTTTAAATAGAAGGCATAATCGATATCAGGGTGTCCTGGATGAAGCTGAATAAAGCGATTTACAGAGGCAAGAGCTAATTCTTGTTCATTTCTTTTCCAATCACAATATGCAGTGTTAATTTGAGCTTGTTCTGCAATCGGACCAAAAGGATATCTCGCTTCAAGTTTTTCAAAGTATTTTGCGCAAAGAGCGTAATTATTGTCGCTAAGAGCTGATTTTGCCTCATTCAGTAGCTTCGATTGAGTCCATGATGACGTTTCGTCATAGTCTTTTTGAGCACAACCCGTAAGTGCACTGAGGATGACCAAGATCAACAAAAGGGGGGTGATTTTAAAAAGACGCTTTAAACTTACTAAATTATTCAACAATTGAGTCTCTTACAAAAAATACTTCATGGTTATAAACACATTTCTTCAAACTATATGAGTTCTACAGAATATTCTGATTATATCGATGATGCGGACCCTGTGGAAGAAGTATTGCCGTCGAACCACATTCAGGTCGAATTACCCATCGAATTAAGGGGTGAGCGGATCGATAAAGCAATTGCCAAGGTTTTAACCGAATACTCCCGTAGCAAAATCCAACAATGGTTAGAAGCAGGCCTAATCTATGAGAATGAGCGCCAAATACAAGTTAAAGATAACGCCTCTGGTAATCAAATATTAGATATCTCTATCCCATTAGATCCTCAAAATAGTGCCTTTTTACCGGAAAATATTCCTTTAAATGTAATTTTTAGCGATGAACATATCGCCATCATTGATAAAACTTATGGCATGGTTGTTCATCCCGCTGCAGGGAATTGGACTGGAACACTTTTGAATGCCCTTTTATACCAATTTCCAGAGTGTTCCCTTGTTTCTCGTGCAGGTATTGTGCACCGCCTAGATAAGGATACCTCAGGCTTATTGGTGATCGCTAAAAATGCAATTGCCCAATTGGGTTTAGTGAAACAGTTACAAGGTAGGTCGATGCAGCGCAAGTACCTTGCTTTAGCTTGGGGTAAAACACCGCTGACGAAAGTGATTCATGGATCTATTGGCCGAGATCCACGCGATCGTTTAAAAATGGGAATTACTCTAGGGTCTGGCAAAGAAGCCACGACCCACGTAAAAACTTTATGTCATACAAGGTTTGAGGGTAAAGATCTTTCGTTAATCAGTTGCGTTCTAGAAACTGGTCGAACACATCAGATTCGAGTCCATCTAGAATCGATCGGCCATGCTTTGGTGAATGACCCTGTCTATAAAAACAGAATACCGCATCAAACTGCACAAACTTTAAAAGATCAACTTTTAGCTCAAAACATACACTTACCCGGACAGTTTTTACACGCTGCTCTATTAGGATTTACGCACCCGCTAAACGAAGAGCACCTTATTTTTACGCAATCACCACCACTCCCGATGCTTCAAATACTTGAATTTCTAAAAATTGATCCAAGTTTATGGCAAAAATCTCTTGAAACATGCGATTAGAGACAACCGCATCAGGTTTGATCCTATTAAAGCCAAATTGGGATGTTCCGCCCCATGTGCAAGCCTTTGTATCGACGCGGGTTGGTGGTGTTAGTGATCATTACTATGACTCATTAAACTTGGCTGTTCATGTTGGCGATCGATTGGAACATGTCCAAGAAAACCGGTCTCGTATACAGGCTCTTTTGCCAAATGAACCGGTTTGGTTAAATCAAGTTCATGGTACTCAAATTTGGACAGATGATCATCCAGTGCTTCAGGCAGATGGAGCCATCACTTCTTTTGATCAACAGGTGCTGGCTATTATGACGGCAGACTGTCTGCCCATATTGTTTTGTGACAGTGGGGGTGATATTTTAGGTGTTTGTCATGCCGGATGGCGAGGCCTCGTTCAAGGAGTCATTGCACAAACAATTAATCATATGCTTGAGAGCAAGAAACCTGATGATTCTAAAAAATATTTATCTGAAATGACAATTTATTTAGGCCCTTGTATTGGACCTGGGCACTTTGAGGTTGGAACTGATGTTTTGGAGGCTTTTCATCAAAGTGGTGCATTATTCATGAATGATGAATTCCAAAATGGAACAAAACCAGATAAGTTTTATGCCAACCTTCTTAAAATAGCAAAGAATCAATTTCTTCAGTTGGGAGTTGATCGAGTTTTTACAGAAGGAATTTGTTGTTTTGAAAATAAAGAATTGTTTTTTTCTCACCGTAGAGATCGTCAATCAGGGCGTTTTGCAAGCTTTTTATGGAAATCAAGATAAGTTTTTAAGGGCTTGACTAGGGTATGCCACTATAACGATTTAATGATTTTCAGAATAAATTAATAACTTATAAATTTAGTATTATTGTCAGGAGACATTTTTGTACGACCAAGCAAAAACTTTATTTGGGAATTGGGTTCCTCCCAAATTATCCTCACTTGACATGGCTTTAATTCCACCTAAAAAATTGAATGAGATTGAGCAACAGTATGCAAAAGATGTTTTTCAACTTTGGTCGGGGCAGTTAGAAAAACCACTTGAAGATAATCGTTTCAAGGGTAAAGCATGGCATGAAGGTTGGTCATCGCTGCTGTATCAATTGTATTTAATCAATTCGAATCATTTAACTTCATTAGCGAATGCTGTTGAAGCAGAGCCAAAAGTTAAAAATAAAATCATGTTTGCTACCGAGCAAGTGATTTCTAGCTTATCACCAACGAATTTTTTAGCAACGAATCCAGAAGCGATTCAGGAATTAATTAAAACCAATGGTCAATCTTTAACTAATGGATTACAAAATATTCTTTCAGATTTGCAAACCGGGAAAATATCACAAACAGATACGACGGCTTTTGAAGTAGGAAAAAATATAGCGGTTTCTGAAGGGGCGGTTATCTTTCAAAATCCATTATTCCAACTCATACAATACAAACCCACCACAAGCATGGTTTATGAAAAGCCATTTTTGATGGTTCCACCATGTATTAATAAGTTTTACATCCTTGACTTGCAACCACAAACCTCCATGGTTCAATATTTATTGGCACAAGGCTTTACGGTATATATGGTTTCTTGGAAAAACCCCGATCAAGAAATGACGCATATTACTTGGGATGATTATGTTGGCCAAGGAGTAATCGAAGCGATACGGGTTACCGTTGAGAATTCTCAACAGGCCCAAATCAATCTCTTAGGTTTTTGTGTCGGTGGAACTCTCGTAGGTAATGCCGTTGCTATTCTTGCCGCGAAAGATATTCACCCAATTGCGAGTATGACACTCCTAACATCATTCTTGGATTTTTCAGATACCGGCCAACTTGATGTTTTTATTGATGAATCAATGGTCGAGCTTCGCGAGCAAACGATTGGCGGTATAGGTGGATCCAGTGCTTTATTAAGTGGCGTTGAATTAGCAAATACATTTTCTTTTTTAAGACCGAATGATCTTGTCTGGAATTATTTTGTGTCGAATTATCTTTTAGGTAAAACTCCACCAACTTTTGATTTGTTATTTTGGAATGGTGATTCCACGAATTTACCAGGTCCGATGTATACCTACTATTTACGTCATATGTACCTGAATAACGAACTAAAGATTCCAAATCGTCTAAAAGTCTGCGGTACGCCGGTTGACTTATCAAAGATAAGTTGTCCAACCTATATTTATGCCTCTAAAGAAGACCATATTGTTCCTTGGAAATCAGCGTATGGATCAACCCAGATTTTGTCGGGTCAAAATAGGTTTGTTCTAGGGGCATCGGGACATATTGCTGGAGTTATTAATCCCCCTGAGAAAAAGAAACGGAATTATTGGACTTTCAATAAGTTACCAAAAAATCCTAATACATGGTTTGAAAATGCAAAATCGATCGATGGAAGTTGGTGGCCAGATTTCAGCCATTGGTTAGGCGCTCAGAGTGGTAAAAAAATTAAGGCTAAATCTATTTTAGGTTCGACGAAGTATCGAGTAATTGAACCAGCCCCAGGCAAGTATGTGAAAGAAAAAGCCGTAAAAGTTTAATTAATTAGGAGAAGTGATGAGTAAAAAAATTGCATATGTAACAGGTGGTATGGGTGGAATTGGAACGGCCATTTGCCAAAAATTGTTTAAAGATGGTTTTATCGTGATTGCTGGTTGCGGTCCAAACTCTCCAAGAAAAGATCGTTGGATTGGCGAGCAAAAGGCCCTAGGTTATGAATTTCATGCCTCTGAGGGTAATGTTGGTGACTGGGTCAGTACAGTGGCTGCTTTCAACAAGGTCAAGGCTGAAATCGGAATGGTCGATGTACTTGTCAATAATGCCGGCATTACCAGGGATACGGTATTTAGGAAAATGACGCCCGATGATTGGCAGGCTGTGATTAACACCAACTTAAACTCATTATTTAATGTTACTAAACAAGTCGTCGATGGCATGGTGGAAAAGGGTTGGGGTAGAGTGATTAATATTTCCTCGGTAAATGGTCAAAAAGGTCAATTCGGACAAACTAATTACGCCACTGCTAAAGCTGGACTAAGAGGTTTCACGATGGCACTGGCCCAAGAGGTTGCCACAAAAGGAGTCACTATTAACACGGTTTCTCCGGGCTACATTGGGACAGATATGGTCAAAGCCATCCGTGAGGATGTTTTAAATAAAATTGTTGATACGATTCCGGTGAAACGGCTTGGTACCCCAGAGGAAATTGCCTCAATGGTGGCCTGGTTAGCTTCTGAAGATGGTGGTTTTGCGACGGGGGCTGACTTTTCTCTCAATGGTGGCCTACACATGAGTTAAGGCAAAAAAACAATTTTTAACTGTATTTGGGTTGTAAATCGTATAATAAGGGGCTTCGGTCCCTTATTTTTTTATCTATGGCAAGTCAAGCTCCTAAAACATCTCGCAAGCCGGTCGCAAAAAAGACAGACTCCAAGCAGGACTCAAACCCAAGTTTGCATCCTGAGTCAGAAGATATGGGCTCACCGTCAAAAAAGAGTATTTCACAACGGGTGATTAAAAAATATCCTAATCGCCGACTATATGACACGAAACACAGTTCTTACGTCACACTTTTTGATATCAAAGGCCTAGTGATGGCACAAGAACCTTTTATTGTGCTTGATGCTAAAACGGGGGAAGAAATTACACGTAGTATTTTGATGCAAATTATTCTTGAAGAAGAGTCCAATGGACACCCATTATTTTCAACACAGAGCCTGTCCCAGATGATTCGCTTTTACGGCAATTCTTTGCAAGGTATGATGGCTCCATTTTTAGAACAAAATTTAAACCAGTTTATTGAATTGCAAAACCAATATGTAGCTCATTGTCAAAAGATGGGAAGTATTTCAAGTCCAGAGACTTGGAAAAACTTTCTGAAAAATACTTCTACCCCTGAAGTTGTGAATCCAATGAGTTACTTTATGAATGCAGGGACTCAATTTTGGGAGCAACTGCAATCACAAACTCCATCGATCGTTCCTGGCTTTCCATTTAAACCATTTAAGCCTTAAAAAGGATAAAAGTTTTGTCAAAAGTTGGATTTGTATCCCTAGGTTGTCCCAAAGCATTAGTTGATTCGGAACTGATTCTGACTCGGCTTAGTGCAGAGGGTTATGAAATAGCAAAAAATTACTCAGATGCTGAGATAGTAGTGGTCAATACTTGTGGTTTTATTGATTCAGCAGTAGAAGAAAGTTTGAATGCTATCGGTGAAGCCTTATCCGAAAATGGTCGCGTCATTGTGACAGGTTGTTTAGGAGCAAAAACGGAAGCGGATGGAGTAAATACTGTACTAATGCATCATCCTAAAGTGTTAGCGGTAACTGGCCCACATGCCACCAATGAGGTCTTAGATGCGATTCATCTGAACCTTCCTAAACCGCATGATCCTTTTATGGATTTGGTACCTCCCATTGGCATTAAATTAACACCCAAACATTACGCCTATCTAAAAATATCGGAAGGTTGTAATCACTCTTGTACTTTTTGTATTATTCCTGATATGCGGGGAGGGCTTGTTTCTCGTAATATCGATGACGTCTTACGAGAAGCTCAAGCACTTTTTGAAAGTGGCGTGAAAGAATTACTAGTGGTCTCACAAGATACAAGTGCTTATGGTGTGGATATCCAATACCGTACCGGATTTTGGAATGGCACTCCGGTGAAATCTAGATTATATGAACTGAGTGCAGAGTTAAAAAAATTAGCTCGTCAGCATGATGCTTGGGTCAGGCTTCATTATGTTTACCCATATCCTCATGTGGACGATATCATCCCATTAATGGCTGACTTTTCTGAATATGGTAATGGCTTATTACCGTATTTGGATATACCAATGCAACATTCCCATCCAGAAGTTTTAAAACGGATGAAACGTCCTGCTGGTGGCGAAAAGACCTTAGCTCGGATTGCTGCTTGGCGAGAAATATGTCCTGATTTAGTCATTCGGAGCACTTTTATTGCAGGATTTCCGGGAGAGACAGAGGAAGAGTTTCTCCATCTTCTTGAATTTATTGAACAGGCTAAACTTGATCGTGTCGGATGCTTTGCCTATTCTCCTGTCAAAGGTGCTAAGGCGAATGATATTGAAGGTGCTTTACCTGATGAAATTCGAGAATCTAGAAGAATGAGATTCATGGAAAAAGCGGAAGCGGTTTCGGTTAAAAAGTTAGGCTCGATTGTTGGTAAACGAGTGCGTGTATTAGTTGATTCAGTAAATTCCCAAGGTGGTGTTGCTAGAAGTTTTGCCGATGCTCCTGAAATCGATGGTCTCGTCCTCATTCATCCTGCGGATAAACCTTCTAAACGTTATCGAAGTGGTGAATTTGTGAAGGTCAACATTGTTGGATCACAAGGACATGATTTAATTGGTCAAGCTTAAGTTTTATACTTTTAGTATGACAAGAAGTAAATATTCATTGATGTTGTTGGGATTTCAATCTATATAAATTGATGTATTCATTATTTAAGGGGGTTTTATGCAAGAAGTAGTTGTTTTAAGCGCAGTTAGATCTGCTGTTGGAAGTTTTAACGGCGTGCTAAGTTCACTCGAACCGGCAGAACTCGCCGGGACTGTTATGAAAGAAGCAGTCACCCGGTCAAAAGTTGATCCTGCATTGATTAATTACGTGACGGTCGGAAATGTAATTCCTACAGAAACAAGATATCCTTATGTTGCTCGTGTTGCATCGATCCAAGCTGGTTTGTCGATGGACTCCGTAGCGATGTCAGTCAACCGTTTATGTAGCTCTGGCCTTCAAGGAATTGTTACCTCTGCTCAACAAATCATGTTGGGCGATTGTGAATATGCTATCGGTGGTGGTGTTGAAGTAATGTCCCGTGGTTTGTATGGATCACCAGCGATGCGTTCCGGCGCCAGAATGGGCGATACTAAACTCATTGATATGATGGTTTCTGCATTAACGGACCCATTCGGTGTTGGTCACATGGGGATCACTGCTGAAAATTTAGCGAAGAAGTGGAATATTACCCGTGAAGAACAAGATCAATTTGCAGCGGCCTCTCATAAAAAAGCAGCTCAAGCGATAGCAGAAGGTCGTTTTAAAGATCAAATCGTACCCATCACGATTAAAACTCGTAAGGGTGATGTGATCGTTGATACCGATGAGGGCGTTAAAGTAGAAACAACTTTTGAAAGCCTGAGCAAACTTAGACCTGTTTTCTTAAAAGAGAATGGTACTGTAACTGCAGGTAATGCATCGAGTATTAATGATGGCGCAAGTTTCTTTGTTCTAGCATCTGCGCAAGCAGCATCCAAAGCAGGTCAAAAACCGATTGCTCGCCTAGTTTCTTACGCTGTAGCTGGTGTCCCAAATGACGTCATGGGAGAAGGTCCGATTCCAGCAACGAAGTTGGCTTTAGCGAAGGCTGGCTTAACCTTAGCGCATATGGATGTGATCGAATCGAATGAAGCCTTTGCTGCCCAGGCGTTAACAGTCGCAAAAGCCCTTAATTTGGATTTGTCTAAAACCAACCCGAATGGTGGTGCAATATCGATTGGTCATCCAATCGGCGCCTCTGGTGCTGTGATTGCGACTAAAGCAATTTATGAACTCCATAGAACGAGTGGCAAATATGCTTTAGTAACAATGTGTATTGGTGGTGGTCAAGGTATCGCTGCTATTTTTGAAAGACTGTAATTATTTCTTCATAAATAGTTCAAGCACTGCATCAAGGCCGACGAACTGAAAAGTTCCGTCGGCTTTTTCTTTGACAATAGGTTTTGGTTGATAACCAATGGATAAGCCAGCAATTTCCATCATGGGTAAGTCATTAGAACCATCTCCCATGACGATCGCTGCTTGTGTTGAAACACCGAGTTGTGAACAACTATTCCGAACAAATTGTGCTTTTGCAGCACCGTCCACTATTGGGCCTAAGACTTGACCAGTAAGTAAGCCATTATAAATATCAAGAGTATTCGAGTAGGCTTCATTAATCGATAAGAGTTGTTTGATTCTCTCGGTAAAGTAGGTAAAGCCACCAGAGACAAGTAGAGTATTCCAACCTCTTTGTTGAGCCCCAAGAATTAAATTTTTCGCTCCAGGATTTAATCGTAAGCGATGTTTATAGACAGTCTCAAGGTCGTTTTCTGTTGCACCCTTAAGAAGTTTGACACGCTCTATAAGAGCCTGAGCAAAATCAGTGATCTCACCTCGCATAGTGGCCTCAGTAATATTGCTAACTTCTTTTTCTTTTCCACACTGCCTTGCAATTTCATCAATACACTCAATATTGATCAGTGTTGAGTCCATATCAAAGGCTAATAATTTTATATCCAGCGGTTTAAAAGTCTCTTTTAGAAAGATTGTGTCTGTTTGCTCTTCAAAACAGAGATCTCGTATTATTTTTTTTTCTGAATTTGTAAAGTTATTCGCAAAATGAATTTCTAAACAAGTGGATGAATAAGATTTTTTATCAACAAAAGCATATAAATCCATTAGTTTTTCAACAATGGATTGTTGGAGTCCCTTTTGATTTAAAAGTATCAGTTTTGTCATAATTTAAGGACTAAGATATGCCAATAAACGCTTTAAACTTTCAGTTCGCTGATTCAGCATCTCGAAAGCATGAGCAGGGTTAGGAGAAATTCGAAGACGATCTTGACCAGATAATTGAACAAAACGATCCTTTTGAATTAGTTGAATAATTTTCATTGAATCAATTGGCGGTTGGGGAATAAATTGAATCTTAATACTCTGTGGACTAGCTTCAATTTTTTTAATGCCCAATTTTTCCATCACTAAGCGCAAGCGATGATTTTCAAATAAGGATTTTGCTTGCTCAGGCAAATCACCAAATCGATCAATCACCTCAGCATATAAATCATCAATTGTTTGATTATTATTTGCGCTAGAAAGACGTTTATACAAAGATAAGCGCTCGTGAACGTCTGGACAAAAAGCATCCGGGAGTAACGCTGGACAACCTAAGGAAATATCGGTAATGGCGTGCATCGGACTTAATAAGTCTGGCTCTTTACCGTTTTTAAGATCGGAAATTGCCTTATTTAGCATATCGGTATAAAGCTGAAAACCAATTTCGTGGATATCTCCAGATTGTTTATCCCCAAGAACTTCACCCGCACCCCTAATTTCAAGATCGTGCATGGCTAAATAAAAACCAGATCCTAGTTCTTCCATTGACACAATGGCATCTAGACGTAATTTTGCTTGTTTGGATAAACCTTCTGGATCTGGGACTAAAAGATAGGCGTAGGCTTGGTGGTGAGATCGACCAACTCGACCTCGTAATTGGTGAAGCTGAGCAAGGCCAAATTTATCTGCACGGTGCATGATGATGGTATTTGCGGATGGCACATCAATGCCTGTCTCAATAATGGTTGAGCACAATAAAACATTACAACGTTTTGCCACAAAATCGTGCATCACTTGTTCTAGATTTCTTTCATGCATTTGACCATGAGCAACTCCTATCCGAGCTTCAGGGATCAAAGCAGCAAGTGATTGACGACGATTTTCAATGGTATCAACCTCGTTATGGAGAAAGTACACTTGGCCGCCACGTTTAAGTTCGCGTAAAATCGCCTCGCGAATCACGCCATCACCCTCACGTCTGACAAACGTTTTAATGGCAAGACGTTTTTGTGGGGCAGTCGCAATCACAGAAAGTTCTCGTAAACCTTCCAAAGCCATACCTAAGGTTCTTGGAATGGGGGTTGCTGTCAGAGTTAACACATCAACCTCCGCACGTAAAGCTTTAAAAGTTTCTTTCTGTCGAACACCGAAACGATGCTCTTCATCGATGATGACAAGACCTAATCGATTAAATTTAATTTCAGGAGAGAGTAATTTATGCGTACCAATAATAATATCTGCATCACCACTCTCAAGAGATTCAAGAGCTTGGCGGATTTCTTTTGCAGTTTTAAATCTGGATACTTCAACGACTTTTACAGGCCAGTCCGCAAAGCGGTTTTTCCAAGTCGTAGCATGTTGTTCTGAAAGAAGGGTGGTAGGTGCTAAAACAGCAACTTGTTTACCACCCATGACTGCTACAAAACTAGCTCTTAATGCTACTTCTGTTTTACCGAATCCGACATCCCCACAAATTAAACGATCCATTGGTCGACCACTAGTCATATCTTTGATAACTTCAGAAATGGCTTGTTGCTGATCTAATGTTTCCTCAAACCCAAAGCTTTCAGCAAAAGCATCATAGTCATGGCTTGAGTATTCAAAAGCATGCCCTTGTCGTAAGGCCCGTTTAGCATATATATTTAAAAGTTCTGCAGCGGTGTCTCTGATTTGTTGGGCTGCTTTACGTTTAGCTTTTTCCCATTGACCAGACCCTAAATTATGCAGTGGGGCATTTTCAGGATCAGACCCCGAGTATCGAGAGATTAAATGTAATTGATGAACTGGAACGTATAAGGCCGCACTATTGGCATAACGAAGGTGCAAGAACTCTTCTTCACCGCTTCCAAGATCAAGAATAAGAAGTCCTTGATAACGACCGATGCCATGCTCTGAATGAACAACAGGATCACCTACTTTTAATTCAGATAAGTCTCGGACTAAATGATCAACGTTTGTAGCTTGATCTTTTTTCCCAATTTTTCCAGCTTTTCTCTGTTCAGAAGAATTGGCAAATAACTCAGATTCGGTAATGACGACTAAATTTGCCTCATGACTAATAAATCCATCAAACAATGGCGCAACAATCATCCCAAACTGATGACTGCTAATTAAAAATTCGCACATATTAGAAAAGTGTTCAACTTTTTGATCAAACTCAGGATCTAAATATGTAGATTCATCAAGTAGTTGTTTAATAGACTCTCTTCGCCCAGGGCTATCAGCACAAATTAAGACGCGATATTGAGTGGTTTTTAAATATTCTTTTAGCAGATGAATCGGGTCTTTATCTCTACGAACCACCGCAATCGAGGGTGGGGGTGTAAAGAACGGATTATTACTTTCATCCTCAGATGGCGTTATGAAAACCCTCGGGAACGACTTTAGACTTGAGAAAAAACTTTCTTCAGATTGATATAGATGGTCCGGAGATAAAATCGGGTGTTCAGAGTCATGGGACAGGAATTGATACCTTTCATGAACTCCTTTCCAAAACTCTTGAATTGAGGCTGGCAAATCACCAATACCCCATAACCATGCTGGTTGTTCAGATTTAGGCAAATAATCCAGCAATTGAGCAGTTTTTTCAAAGAATAGGGGTAGGTATGATTCGATACCTGCTCCAGGGATGCCTAACCCAACGTCTTTATAAAGAGGGCATTTTCCAGGATTACCTTCAAAAACTTCCCGCCATTTGCCGCGAAAATCTTTTCTAGCTTGTTCGTGAAAAGGGAATTCATGACCTGGAAGTAATTTGATTTCTTTAACGGGATAAAGACTGCGTTGTGTATCTGGATCAAATACTTTAATTTGGTCAATGGTGTCACCAAATAAGTCAATACGAAAAGGGAGCGCTGATCCCATTGGAAATAAATCAATTAAGCCACCCCGAATACTATATTCCCCAGGCCTAACGACGGCAGTTACAGGATCATATCCACCTTGCTCAAGCTGATGGTGAAGTGCTGTCTCATTAATGCTCGTACCTTGTTTGAAGAAAAAGGTATTTGCTGCTAAAAACTCGGGTGGTGCTAAGCGTTGGATGGCTGAGGTCAATGGCACGATGACAATGTCACAAAGTCCAGTCATCATCTCATGAAGGGTTTTTAATCTTTCTGAAATCAGATCATGATGAGGGGAAAATTGATCATAGGGCAAAATTTCCCAATCTGGTAAAAGAGATACTCTCAGACTCTGATTGAAAAGGGGAATTTCTTGAGCAAGCCGTTGTGCTACCGTTGGTTCACCACAAATCACCACCATGATGGAATATTTTTGACGGTAATAGCTCGCGTGCTGAGCAATAATTCCGGCATCACTAGATCCAACGCATTGATTCCAGCTAAAACGCTTCCCTAGCTCAGGCCCAGGAAAGGGGGGGGTGAGCAAAATCGAGGAATTCTTATTAGAAACTTCTAATGTGTTATCAGACATTAGCTCCATTATAGAATTGAAGAATGATTTAGTATGAACTTAAAGAAAGAGACGAATTCATGACAGCTGTGAGCAACCCTGAAAAATTTCATGTACTCATTCCAAGTGCAGGTACTGGAACGCGTTTAGGGGGGGATTTACCTAAGCAATATCAGAGTTTGGCTGGAAAAATGGTAATTGAGCATAGTCTTGATATATTTTCTGGGTTAGATGAGATCAGATCTATTTGGCTAGGACTTTCGCCAAAATCAGATTTTCAGCAATTTAAGGACGATATCAAAATCCATAAATTACCAACGGGCGGAGAAACTCGAGCACAAACCGTATTTAATACGCTTGGTCAAATGTTAGAAAAACTGCCGGCAAGTGATTGGGTATTGGTTCATGACGCGGCTAGACCTGGATTAAAAAAAGAGGAAGTTCTCAAATTAATTCAGGAAGTGACCGCAAATCCTAAAAACTGTGGGGGAATATTAGCGATTCCCCTTGCCGATACTTTAAAAAAAGTTAACTCATTGCAGGTAAATCACATTTCACAGACTGTTCCAAGGGATGGATTATGGTTGGCGCAAACCCCCCAGATGTTTCGAATTGGGCAGTTACATATTGCTTTAAAAAAAGCGTTTGAGCGAAATATCCTGATTACAGATGAGGCAAGTGCAATGGAGTCTGAGGGTCATTCTCCAATCGTGGTCCATGGATCAACTGAGAACTTTAAAATTACATATCCGCAGGATTTAAATTTGATGGAGAAAATATTGCGAAATAAGCCACAGATACGAATAGGTCAAGGTTATGATGTCCATCGACTAGTCGAAGGTCGAGATCTCCTCTTAGGAGGAATTCAAATACCCTTTGAAAAAGGTTTATTAGGTCATTCTGATGCGGATGCACTCTTGCATGCCATCACTGATGCGCTAATAGGTGCCTTGGGATTGGGTGATATTGGAAGGCATTTTCCAGACAATGATCCTCAGTATAAAAATGCCAATAGTTCTATGCTCTTAAAGCATATCTATGAACTGGTTAAATCACATGACTTTGAAATCATCAATATCGATTCAACAATTATTTGTCAAGAGCCTAAACTATCAAAACACATACCGAGTATGATTGCGCATATTAGTCAGTTGCTAGAGATTGATTTATCATGCGTCAACATCAAAGCAAAAACGAATGAAGGCCTAGGTTATGTAGGGCAATCAGAAGCAATAGAGACTCAAGCAGTTGTTTTAGTTCAAAGTATTAAATAAGGAAATAGAATGTCAAACGATGTAAAGCTTGCATTACTTCAACCATTAAAATTGGGATCTACAACATTAAAAAACCGTGTCATTATGGCGCCACTCACCCGAATGAGGGCTATTGAAAATGACGTTCCAAACCCATTGTCGATGGAATACTATGCTCAAAGATCTAGTGCTGGGCTGATTATTTCTGAGGCAACACAAGTATCCCCATTGGGCAAGGGTTATCCAGCAACTCCTGGAATATACTCCGTGGAGCAGACTGCGGGATGGGCAAAAATTGTTGCTGCTGTCCATGCGAAGGGCGGTAAGATATTTGCTCAGTTATGGCATGTTGGAAGAACTTCTCACTCATCGTTTCATGAAAATGAAGGATTACCGATTGCCCCTTCTGCAATCAAGCCGATGGGTAAAACATTTACGAATTCATGGGCTTTTGTTCCCTATGAAACCCCGCGGGAAATGACCACCAACGACATTGAGCAAGTCATTGAGGAATTTTACCAAGCAGCTCTCAATGCAAAAGAGGCTGGTTTTGATGGTATCGAAATTCATAATGCCAATGGCTATTTATTAGATCAATTCTTACAAAGTAAAACAAATCAAAGAACGGATGAGTATGGTGGCTCGTTTGAGAACCGTACTCGCTTGTTAATGAAAATTTTAGCCGGAGTAACTACTGTATTTGAAAGTTCGAAAGTCGGTGTTCGTCTTTCACCTTACGGTACTTTTGGGGATATCGGTGATGATGATCCAATAGGTCTATTTACTTATTTGATGAACGAGTTGAATCAGCAACAATTAGCTTATCTTCATTTAATTGAACCTCGATCAACATCAGCCGGCGCAGATGATAAGGTGGCGAGTGAAGCTCCGAATACTACAAGGTTGTTTAGAAATATTTATCAGGGCTTATTGATTAGTGCGGGAGGCTTTGATCGTGAGAGTGGAGAAGATGCTATTAGAAATCATCAATCGGATGCAATTGCCTATGGACGACTCTTCATATCCAATCCTGATTTAGTCGAAAGATTTGCTCAAAATGCGCCGCTCACACCCTATGATCGTAAAACTTTTTATGGTGGAAATGAGGTTGGCTATACTGACTATCCTTTTTATACTTCCTAGTTTATTGGTGCCTTGATTTTAAAGTTATCACTCTAAATCCCAAGGCATTGTAAAATAATGGATTACTTTGAGAAATGATAGTTGCGAGGATGGCGAAATTGGTAGACGCACCAGGTTTAGGTCCTGACGCCAGAAATGGTGTGGGGGTTCGAGTCCCCCTCCTCGCACCAATTAATATTTTTTAGGTGAAATGAATATTCCCGTTAAAAACTTATATTCATACCTAAAGGATTGATTTTTCTATTATGTTTAACCTGTTTTATTACTACTAATTACTATGTCACTGCAAATTGAAAATCTCGGCGCTCTTGAAAGAAAAGTATCTTTAGCCTTTGCTAAAACTGATTTACTCCCCAAGCGTGAGGCTAAACTCAAGCAACTTGGCAAGAATATGAAAATGGCAGGTTTCCGTCCTGGCAAAGTTCCATTGAAAATGATTGAACAACAATATGGTCAGCAGGTTGATTTCGAATTATCTTTTGATCACGCTTCTAACCAGTTCTTTGATTTTGCTGAGTCTGAAAAAATCGAATTAGTGGGTCAACCTCGCTTAGAGCCCAAAAGTGATCTAGATGCGGAAAACATTGTTTTTGATGCTTATTTTGAAGTATTTCCTACCGTTACTGTTGGCGACGTCAGTCAAACAGAAATAACGCGCTATGAGACTGAAGTGAATGAGCAAGAAATTAATAAAACTTTAGATTTATTACGTCAACAAAGAGTTCATTTCCACGCTCGTGGCGAAGATTTAGAGCATGGTGATGGTGGAGCAGACCAGTCTGCTCAAAATGGTGATCAGGTCACTATTGATTTTGTGGGCTCAATAGATGCTGTGGAATTTGATGGTGGTAAGGCAAATGATTTCACCTTTGTTTTAGGTAAAGGCCAAATGCTACCTGAGTTTGAGTCAGCTGCAGTAGGTTTAAAAGCTGGTGAAGAAAGAGTGTTTCCTTTGAGTTTTCCTGCTGACTACCATGGTAAAGAAGTTGCCGGCAAAATTGCGGAATTCAAAATTACGATGAAAAAGGTGGAATGGCCTCATTTACCAGCCTTAGATGATGATTTTGCATTGAGCATTGGAGTGACTGAGGGTGGCATTGAGAAAGTACGTGAAGAGGTTAAGCAAAATCTTCTCCGTGAAATTGAAAGAAGAACTAAAAACCTACTGAAGAATCAAGCTTTAGAAGCTTTATCATCAACAACAACTCTTGATTTACCTAAATTTTTAGTTAGTCAAGAAGAAGAAAGACTGATTGAACTTGCAAGAAAGGATTTAGAGCAACGTGGCGTACCGAACGCAAAAAATGCTCCTATTCCTGAAGGAATGTTTACACCTCAAGCAGAGCAGCGTGTGAAATTAGGTCTAATTTTGAATAATTTGGTGAAAGAGCTTGCTTTAAAACCAACGCCTGAACAAATTAAAGCGGAGATAGAGGATCAAGCGGCAAGTTATGAAGACCCCAATGAGGTGACACTTTGGTACTATAGCGATCCTAGTCGTTTAGCGGATATTGAGTCACTTGTTACAGAGAATAATGTTGTTTCTTACGTTTTATCAAAAGCAAAAGTAATTGATAAAAAAATTAGCTTTGAAGAGTTAAGTGCCATCAAGTAATATAGAAATTACTCATTAAGGAATATATATGTTGAATAAGGATTTTGACCCTTTATTGTCTCCCCAAAATCTTGGTCTAGTGCCAATGGTGATAGAGACCTCAGGTAGGGGTGAGCGTGCTTACGACATTTATTCACGCTTACTGCGTGAAAGAGTTGTTTTTCTCGTCGGTGAGGTAAATGATCACACGGCGAATCTTGTGATTGCGCAAATGCTTTTCTTAGAAAGTGAAAATCCAGATAAAGATATTTCCTTATATATTAATTCTCCTGGTGGTTCCGTTTCTGCAGGCCTGGCTATCTTCGATACAATGAACTTTATTAAACCTAATGTTAGTACTTTGTGCATGGGTTTAGCGGCCAGTATGGGGGCATTCCTATTAGCTGCTGGCGAAAAAGAAAAGCGCTTTGCGTTACCTAATTCACGCATTATGATCCATCAACCTCTGGGTGGTGCACGTGGTCAAGCCTCTGACATTGAAATTCAGGCAAAAGAAATTCTGTATTTAAGAGAGCAACTGAATAAGATTCTTTCTGAAAGAACTGGTCAAACGATTGAAACTATCGAGAAAGATACTGATCGAGACTTTTTTATGTCATCAGAACAAGCTAAAGAATATGGTTTAGTCGATAAAGTGATTACGTCTCGTTAAGATCATTTATGGCAATCACTACAGATAGCTCCAATAAAAACTTAATTTGCTCTTTTTGTGGCAAAACTCATGATGAAGTCATGCGTATGATTGCTGGCCCTTCTGTCTTTATTTGTGATGAGTGTGTTTCATTATGTAATGAAGTGATCGCTGAAGGTGCTGAGCAGGCTAAAAAAAATGCTAATGTTGATAAATCCCTTGATTTGCCTACACCAGAGCAAATCCGTGCGTCCCTTGATCAATATGTCATTGGTCAAAATACGGCCAAGAAAACTCTAGCGGTTGCTGTATATAACCACTACAAACGACTAAACAACCTTCAGCCTGTTGAAAAACAGAATAAAGAGCATCAAACACGTAAAACTGCATTGGTCAATGGTGTTGAGCTAGCTAAAAGTAATATTTTGCTCATTGGACCAACTGGCTCAGGAAAGACGCTATTAGCTCAAACTTTGGCAAGACTACTGGATGTTCCTTTTGTCATGGCAGATGCAACTACATTGACCGAAGCTGGTTACGTTGGTGAGGATGTTGAAAACATCATTCAAAAACTTTTACAGTCATGTAGTTATGATATTGAGAAGGCGCAAAGAGGTATTGTCTATATTGATGAGATTGATAAGATATCGAGAAAATCAGAAAACCCCTCAATTACTAGAGATGTATCAGGAGAAGGTGTTCAACAGGCTTTACTGAAATTGATCGAAGGAACCATGGCTTCTATACCCCCTCAAGGTGGAAGAAAACATCCTAATCAAGACTTTTTACAAATTGATACGACTAACATCCTCTTTATTTGTGGTGGAGCATTTGACGGCTTAGAAAAAATTATCAATTCTCGAACATCTAAATCTGGCATTGGTTTTAATGCCTCTGTACAAAGTAAAGATTTAAGGAACGTTGGCGAGATGCTCGAACAAGTTGAGCCAGAGGATTTAATTAAATTTGGATTAATTCCTGAGTTAATTGGAAGGTTACCAGTAGCAGCAACTCTATCCCAATTAGATGAGGCTGCTTTTATACAAATACTGACAGAACCCAAGAATGCGCTCGTTAAACAATATCAAGCTTTATTTGAACTTGAAAATGTATCACTCGAATTTAGAGAAGATGCATTACAAGCGATTGCAAAAAAAGCCATGTCTAGAAATACGGGAGCGCGAGGCTTACGCTCGATTTTAGAAGGTATCCTATTGGATACCATGTATCTATTGCCTTCGCAGAAAAACATCGAAAAAGTCGTCATAGACGCCAGTTCCGTAGAGGGTGCAGAGCCCAAATTGGTGTATAGAAGCGCTACATCTGCTGCATAGTGCTTCATAATAAGCCTTTGTCAGTCTTGATTTCTTATAAAATCGTTATAAGTGAGAATATTCAATAAAAAAGTGTATTCTAATCTTGTAATCCAATCAATTGGCACTAAATAGACAATAGAAATACTCATTTAATGCTTTTCGTATCATCGGAGATTTTAAATATGCCAGGCAACTTACTTTTACCTACTGAGCCCATTCAGTTACCATTATTACCCTTACGTGATGTAGTGGTATTTCCTCATATGGTGATGCCTCTGTTTGTTGGTCGCCCAAAATCAATCAAAGCTCTAGAAGCGGCAATGGAGACCGGTAAAAGTATTCTACTCGTTGCACAAAAAACAGCCTCTAAAGATGAGCCAACCGTTCAAGATCTTTATTCTGTTGGTTGTATTGCCAATATTTTGCAAATGTTAAAGCTACCGGATGGTACTGTCAAAGTCTTGGTAGAAGGAACACAACGTGCTGATTTGAGTCAAGTTGAAGATTCTTTAGGATATTTCAATTGTGAAGCTACTCCTCAAGCGATTGAGTCAATTGATCAATCAGAAACCGAGGCTTTGAAAAGAGCGATCGTTGCGCAATTTGATCAATATGTAAAACTCAACAAAAAAATACCCCAAGAAATTTTGGCTTCCCTAACAGGGATCGATGATGCAAGTCGTTTGGCTGATACTATTTGCGCTCATTTGCCCATCAAACTTGATCAAAAACAGTTGCTTTTAGAGATGGGGAATGTCGTCAAACGTTTAGAAAGTTTATTAGGACAACTTGAAAGTGAAATTGATATCCTTCAAGTGGAAAAGCGTATTCGTGGACGTGTCAAACGTCAAATGGAAAAAAGTCAACGCGAATACTATTTAAATGAACAAGTCAAAGCAATTCAAAAAGAATTAGGCGAGGGCGAAGAAGGTGCTGATTTGGAAGAGCTTGAGAAAAAAATCAAGTCCGCCAAAATGCCAAAAGAAGCCTTGAAGAAAGCTGAATCTGAACTCAAAAAACTTAAACTGATGTCTCCGATGTCAGCCGAGGCTACCGTTGTAAGAAACTATATTGATACGCTGATTAATTTACCTTGGAAGAAAAAAAGTAAGGTAAATAATGACCTGAACCATGCAGAGGAGGTCTTAAACGACGATCATTATGGATTAGATAAAGTCAAAGAAAGAATTCTAGAGTATCTTGCGGTACAACAACGTGTTGAAAAAGTAAAAGCACCTATTTTGTGTTTGGTAGGCCCTCCTGGGGTTGGTAAAACATCTTTAGGTCAGTCGATTGCTCGTGCAACAAATCGTAAGTTTGTTCGTATGGCATTGGGGGGTGTTCGTGATGAGTCCGAAATCCGTGGTCATCGTAGAACCTACATAGGTTCAATGCCGGGCAAAATATTGTCGAGTCTGACAAAAGTTGGTGTTCGTAACCCATTATTTTTACTCGATGAGATAGATAAAATGGGCATGGATTTTCGTGGCGATCCAGCGAGTGCGATGTTAGAGGTTTTGGACCCTGAACAAAATCATACCTTCCAAGATCATTATGTCGAAGTTGATTTTGACTTGTCTGATGTTATGTTTGTTGCTACTTCTAATTCTTTAAATATTCCTGGTCCATTACTTGATCGTATGGAAGTCATTCGTTTGGCAGGCTATACAGAGGACGAAAAGACGCATATTGCCATGAAATATTTGTTACCCAAACAAATTAAAAATAATGGTTTGAAAAAGGGTGAGATTGAAGTCAAAGAATCGGCGATCCAAGATATTATTCGTTATTACACCAGAGAAGCTGGTGTAAGGGCTTTAGAGCGAGAAATTAGTAAAATTTGTCGCAAGGTGGTCAAGTTGCTTTTACTCAAAAAAGAAGATGCACCGATCGTGGTTGAGTCTGAAAATCTTGAAAAATTCTTATCTGTGAGACGCTATGACTTTGGACTGGCGAATAAGCAAAATCAAATAGGACAAGTAACTGGCCTAGCATGGACTGAGGTTGGTGGTGATTTGTTGACAATTGAAGCCGCTCTCATGCCGGGTAAAGGAAATATTATTCGTACAGGCTCAATTGGCGATGTTATGAAAGAGTCTGTAGAGGCCGCAAGATCAGTAGTTCGTTCAAGATCACGCCAATTGGGTATTAAAGAAGACCAGTTCGAGAAAAAGGATATTCACATTCACTTCCCGGAAGGTGCAACTCCCAAAGATGGTCCGTCAGCAGGCATTGCGATTTCAACGGCATTAGTATCCATTTTGACGGGTATTCCTGTTCGAGCAGATGTTGCAATGACTGGTGAGATTACTTTACGTGGCGAGGTTTTACCGATTGGTGGTTTAAAAGAAAAATTACTAGCGGCCCACCGAGGTGGTATTAAGACAGTATTAATTCCGGAAGAAAATGTCAAAGATTTGACTGAGATACCTGACAATGTCAAAAATTCTATTGAAATTATTCCTGTTCGCTGGATTGATAAAGTTTTAGAACTAGCTCTTGAAACTTCGCCCAAACCACTTCTTGAAGAAGAGGTGCCTTTGGCTAAAGATGCGACACCACCTAAAACAGAGTCTGGAGAAGTAATTAAACATTAAGATTATTGAATTCATCTTGAATTCAATATATAATGAAAGACTTTCCTGGTGATTGAGTCGAAATATCTCATGATTCTAGGAGTTCAAAAGGGTGCTTAGCTCAGATGGTAGAGCGTCTGCCTTACACGCAGAATGTCGGCGGTTCGATCCCGTCAGCACCCACCACTTACTTGCTCTGCTTTATACTGCAATTTATCTCACTTTACTTAAAATTCTCTCATGTTTGATTCCGTCAGAAAACATCAAAAAATCCTGCAACTTATCTTATTGTTATTGATCCTACCCTCATTTGTATTTTTAGGGGTGAATAGTTACATGGGGTCTGGGACGAGTGACTCAGATGTGGCGAAGGTAGGTAATGATGTTATTTCCGGTGCGGAATTTGATAATACGTTAAAGAATCAAGCTCAGCGAGCTGGATTACCTCTAGAAATGATGAATTCAAGTACTTTTAAAAACAATATATTGAATCAAATCATTCAGCAAAAACTATTAAAAAATGAATTGCAGTCCCTACATTTACAAGTTTCTGATCAACGTCTTGCTAATGAACTCATCCTATTTCCTGAAATTCAGGCTCTCAAAAAACCTGATGGCAAAATTGATGCGGATAAATATCGTCAGCTTCTTCAAAACAATGGTTTGTCAGTAGCTCAATTTGAAAATATGAAAAAATCGGAGTTGATGAGCGCGGATTTGCAATATGCTATTGCTGCGAAACAAGAAAGTGTTAATTCAGAAGTCGTTACGCAAAAACTCATATCAGCTTATGGCGTTGAACGAGAAGTCCAAGTCATGTTTTTTCTAGCAGATCAATATAGTAAATCCATCAAAGTTGAAGCTCAGGAAGTAAAAGATTATTTTCAATCACACCCTAGTGATTTTCAAACAAACCCTACGGTTGACCTTGAATACGTGATATTAAGACGCGATCCTAAAATGGATGAAAAAGAGTTTTCTAAAAGCGCAGACTCTTTTGCAAATATTGTCTACGAGCAACCGGATAGTCTTCAAGCTGTAGCGAATAGTCTTCATTTAAGCATTGAAAAGGTTAAGGGACTTACCAACCAAGGTCTTGCATCACTGGGTAAGATGCACCCGTTGAATCAAGCCAAAGCTTTAAAAGCAGTCTTTAGTGATGAGTCTATTAAATCTAACAAAAATACTGAGGCGATTCAATTACCCAATGGAGACCTGCTGTCGATGCACGTGACTCAATACAATGCATCAAAAACTCAAGAGTTTGACGTAGTAAAATCGATTATTGAGCAAATCGTTCAATCAAAAAAGGCTGAAGAAATGGCTGTCAAGATGGGGGTTGAACAAGCAGAGCAATTGCAAAAGGACCCACTGATGAAAGTTTCTGGAAAAGAATTTACTAAACCTTTTTGGGTTTCCCGTATTAAGCCCTTAGACTTAAAGGGTGAGCCATTTGAAAAAGTATTTGGTGCTCCCACCAATAAATTACCTCAAATTGTTTCTGCTAAGATTCCTGGCTATGGAATAGCGATCTATCGTGTCAATCAATCAAGAAATGCTACGCAAGATCCTAAAATACAAATTGAACAATTTAAACAAATTTCAGAGCTTAATTTACAAAATGAGCTTGCAGCATATTTTGCAAATATGCGAGACCATCATAGCGTCAAGATTTTGAAGTCAATGCAATAACAGCTTTAATTGCGGTAGAACGTTTTTTAATAAAATTTTCTGTGCTTGTTGATTGGGGTGTATCCCATCCTCCTGAAATAACTCACGTTGGCTAGCTACATCTTCTAGTAAAAAAGGCACTAAGGAAGATCGTGTCTTTTTTGCGATGATGAAATACATTTGACTGAATTTTTGGGTGTACTCTTGGCCATAATTACTAGGAACTTTCATGCCCAGAAGAAGAACTTTGATTTTCTGTTTTTGTGCTAATTGAATCATTTCTTCAAGATTTTGTGCGCTGCTTTCGATTGGAAAACCTCTTAGAGCATCATTTGCCCCTAGTTCAAGAATAAGAATATTGGGGCGATATTGATTGATGAGCTTTACCAATCGTTGTTTTCCTCCAGCAGTAGTATCTCCGCTGATACTCGCATTGTTGATTTCAAAAGAATATTGACTTACTTTTAGAGAATCATTGAGGAGCGATACCCATCCTGTCCCTTGTGGAAGACCATAACCAGCCGAAATACTATCACCTAAGACGAGTATTCGATTGCTAGGGTTGCCATACACCTGACTTGATAAACTTAAAACAAGTACAAAAACATAGAAATAAGCTTTTTGAACGATAATCAGAGGAGATATTTTCATGAGTCCATTATGCAATTAGAACCATTGATTGAAGTTCAACATTTAAATAAAACAGTATCCACTCATCAAGGGGTACTTCAAATATTAAATGATATTAACTTAGTTATTTATGCCAAAGAGAAAATAGCGATCTTGGGTAGCTCAGGGTCTGGAAAAACAACTTTATTGAGTATTTTAGCGGGCTTAGATCATCAATATGAAGGCTCTGTCAAACTTTTTGGATCTGAATTAAGTTCTCTATCAGAAAATGAACGTGCGACCCTTAGAAAGCAATCAGTTGGATTTGTTTTTCAGTCATTTCTACTGGTTCCTGAATTAACTGCATTACAAAATATCTGTTTACCTTTGGAGATTTCGGGTAAGTACGATGAGCAAGGGCTTCGAACAGCAGAAGTTCTTCTCGAACGAATTGGCTTATCTGATCGTGCCAATCATTATCCAGTAACACTTTCTGGGGGAGAGCAACAAAGAATTGCTCTGGCTAGAGCTTTTGTTAGCAAGCCTAAGGTTTTATTTTTGGATGAGCCTACAGGTAGCCTAGACATTGATAATGGTAAGAGAGTGATTGATCTTCTTTTTGAGTTAAATCATGAATTAGGTACTACTGTCATCATGGTTACTCATGATATTGAACTATCGCAACAATGTGATAGGATTTTAGTATTAAAAGGTGGTCGATTAGTCTAAATCAGAAAATAAGTGCCCATATAAAGGAACATCAATGAAAAAGTTACTCTTCGTACTATTTCTTTTTGCCACATCACTAGCTTTTGCTAAAGATCCTGTAGATACTAATAGTCCAAAAGATCTTCAATCCTCATCTGATGCTACGGCAGTAAAAAAAGAAACTGCTGCTGAAAAAAAAGCTCGTTTAGCTGAGGAGAAAAAAGCAGCTAAGGACTCCGCAGTTCAGACCAAAAAAGAAGAAGCTGCTAAAGCAAAAGAGGCTAAAGAAGCTACTGCTAAATCTAAAAAAGATGAGGCTGCTAAAGTAAAAGAGGCTAAAGAAGAAACTACTAAATCTAAAAAAGATGAAGCCGCTAAAGTAAAAGAGGCTAAAGAAGAAACTGCTAAATCTAAAAAAGATGAAGCCGCTAAAGTAAAAGAGGCTAAAGAAGAAACTACTAAATCTAAAAAAGATGAAGCCTCTAAAGTAAAAGAGGCTAAAGATACTGTTTTAAAAGAAAAGTCAGATTCTGTTTCTAAAGCTAAGGATGCGAAAGAGTCGGGAGTTAAAGATAGCGGCACAGTAAAAGAAGTAGAAAAAAAACCAACTATTCAGAAAAAGTCAGATACAACGGATACAGTAAGCCCTGCTCCATTGCCTTCACCTAAAAAAGAGCCTGTCCCAGTAAAAGAAAAAGAACCTGTTGAGAAGTCTAAACCTGCGCCATCAAAGAAAAGTCCTCCGGGATCTCCTGAAGCAGACGGTGCAGCTGCAAGGTCTCAAATCGGTGAGTTAAAGCCAGGCCCTAATGATGTAGATAAAAACGGAAAACAACTTACTTCACAACAAATGAAAATGAAGGAATGCTCTTCTATTGGCAAGGGCAGAAATCAAGCTGACTTTAGAGCTTTTATGAGTGAATGTCTCAAAAGTGAATAGTTCCAATTAAATTTAGAACATTGATTTAATCATTTAATACCAAAGGGGTACCCATTGAAAACTATATTAAGCTGCAAAATTTTTAGTCTTTTTGTATTGTGCTTAACCATGTTATTGACTGGCTGTGGTTACAACACTTTTCAAACCACTGATGAGCAAGTTAAAGCAGATTGGGCAGAAGTGCTGAATCAATATCAACGCCGGGCAGATCTAATCCCGAACCTTGTGGCAACTGTTCAAGGTTATGCAAGCCAAGAAAAAGAAGTGTTGACGAAAATTACTGAGGCTCGATCCAGAGTCGGTTCGATGCAAGCTACTCCAGAATTGATCAATGATCCTGAGGACTTTAAGAAGTACTTTGCGGCTCAAAATGAATTAAAAGGCTCACTTTCGCGGTTAATGGTTGTCTCTGAAAACTATCCAGCCCTAAAGTCTGATCAAAATTTTAGAGATCTTTCTGCACAATTAGAGGGAACCGAAAACAGAATAACGGTTGCTCGTAATCGCTATATTAAAGCTGTACAGGAATACAATCTAGCTGTTAGAACCTTCCCCAACAACATCACTGCGATGCTTTTTGGGTATAAACAGAAAGCAAATTTTACGGTTGAAAATGAGGCTGAAATAGCTAAACCGCCGACAGTTAACTTTAATAATTCGAAATAATGCATGTTTAAATATATAAAAGTGCTAGAGCGTAAGAACCTAGCATTTTTCTTAGGCTTATTTTTTTCCCTCATCTCCTCATATTTGTGGGCTCAAGGTACTTTTGGCGACACTCCTCAGGCGGGAGTGCGTTATGAAAAAAACTCTTTACGGGATGCAGATCTTGTCAAAATACCTGTTTTGAGCTCGCGTGTCACTGATGTAACGGGAACCTTATCTTCTAACCAAATAATCAGTCTTGAACAAAAATTAGGCGCCTTTGAAACTGCAAAGGGTACTCAAATTGCTATTTTGTTGATTCCTACTACGCAACCTGAGGCTATCGAACAGTATTCATTAAGAGTCGTCGAAAAGTGGAAACTTGGTAGAAAAAAGGTAGACGATGGTATTTTGCTAATCATCGCTAAAGAAGATCGTAGACTCCGTATTGAGGTTGGATATGGCCTTGAAGGCGCAGTGAATGATGTAACTGCGCAACGTATTATTCGTGAAGTTATCACGCCTTATTTTAAGCAAAACCTCTATTTTGAAGGGGTCGATGCTGGTGTAGATCGTTTAATGAAGGTCATCGATGGTGAATCCTTACCACCTCCAAAAGTTAAATCGCAGGAGGTTAATGTTGGTGGTGACATGGAAGGAATTTTATTAATAGCCTTTATGTTGTCCATATTTTTAGGTGGCATCTTAAAAAGTATTTTAGGAAATACACTTGGTGGAGTTGCTACCAGTGGCATTATTGGTTTTTTGGCTTTTACACTCACGGGAACGATTGGGATAGCCATCATTGCTGCATTTATAGGTTTTTTTGCTTCAATGCTAGGCGGTCTTGGTGGGAGAGGTGGGCCTATTATATTTCCCAGCGGTGGAGGATATAGGGGTAGAGGAGGGAGTTTTGGTGGGGGTGGCTTTAGCGGTGGTGGTGGAGGTGGTTTTGGCGGTGGCGGCTCTTCCGGAGGATGGTAATGATTTCAATATCTCGATTTTTACGTCACTTATTTTCCAATAACCAAAAAACTAGAAAACACTTCCCTGCATCATCAATGAAGAGGATCGAAGATGCTATCGCGTTAAGTGAACGCCATCATAATGGGCAAATACGTTTTATCGTAGAAACCTCACTGGCTCCTTTGGCTCTTTACCATAGCCAATCAGTCCGAGAACGTGCATTAGAAATCTTTTCTTTATTTCGTATATGGGATACCGCCAATAATAATGGTGTGCTTCTGTATTTACTGATTGCTGATCATGCTTTTGAAATCATTGCAGATCGAAATATCCACGCTAAAGCAGGACAAATCTATTGGGATCAAGTTTGTAATGATATGGAAAAACTATTAAAAAATGATCAATTTGAAGATGGTATATTGCTAGGAATTGAGCGTATCTCCAATGTTCTTAAAGAACATTTCCCAGAATCGGTCATAACACCCAATGAATTACCTGATCAACCTCTCATCATTTAGGCTAGTTGTCTTGGCATTTCGTATAATCTGAGTATGTCAATTTTTAGCCTTTATCGGGGATTATCTTCCCTATCTCAATTCCGTCAACAACGATTAATTGATACTTTTAAAAAATATCAACTCCCGATTGATTCTATCCAAGCCACCTATCAATATTTGGTTTGGACTGATGAAGTATTGTCAGAAATTCAATTAGAGCAGTTAAAGCGGCTCTTAAATCTAACAAGCTTCAAATCTTCTGAATCAACGAGTTCATCCTATTTTGTTGTTCCTAGGCTTGGAACTATTTCCCCTTGGGCCAGTAAAGCAACCGAAATAGCCAAATTATGTAATCTTCCTCTTCTTCGCCTAGAAAGAGGGATTGAATATCAATTTACGTCTCGAAAAAATCTAAGTGATTCACTAAAGTCTCAACTGTACGCTCTTACGCACGATCGTATGACTGAATCTGTTTTATTTCACGCCTCTGAATTAGAGCAACAATATCAAGTATTACCAAAGCAAGCATTTAAAAATATTGATATGTTGAATTTAGGGCGACAGGCCCTCGATGAAGCTAACATTGATTTAGGTTTAGCACTGTCTGAGGATGAGATTGTTTATTTATTCGATAGCTTTAGTGAGCTAAAACGCAACCCAACTGATGTTGAACTAATCATGTTTGCCCAAGCTAACAGTGAACATTGTCGACATAAAATTTTTAATGCCTCATGGACGATCGATGATGTCAAACAAGAAAATACTTTATTTGGAATGATTAGAAATACTCATCGACTTCACCCTGAAGGTACAGTCGTTGCTTATTCTGATAACGCAGCAATTATGAATGGTTGCGAATCAGTCCTATGGAGTCCTTCTCCATACTCAAAGATCTATGAGAAAGTCACTCAGTCAGTTCATACCTTAATGAAGGTGGAGACCCACAATCATCCAACAGCAATTTCACCATTTCCTGGTGCTTCAACTGGCGCTGGAGGTGAAATACGTGATGAAGGTGCTACTGGGATTGGCGGCAAACCTAAAGCCGGTCTCACTGGCTTCTCCGTATCTCATTTACATGTTCCTGATCTATCGATGATCTGGGAACAAAATTCGTATGGTAAACCAGCAACGATTGCTTCACCATTAGAGATCATGATTCATGGACCTATTGGTGGAGCTGCATTCAATAATGAGTTTGGGCGTCCGATATTAGGGGGTTATTTCCGGGTCTTTGAACAAAGTTTATTAGGCAAGCGCTGGGGTTATCACAAACCTATCATGATTGCAGGTGGTATTGGAAGTATTCGAGATGAGCATACCCATAAAAAAGAAATTGCTGTTGGGGATTTATTGATTCAATTGGGTGGTCCTGGCATGAAAATTGGTATGGGGGGAGGTGCTGCTAGTTCAATGAACACTGGCGCTAACGCTCAAGACTTGGACTTTAATTCGGTGCAACGTGGTAATCCTGAAATTGAACGCCGAGCACAAGAGGTAATTAATACCTGTATTTCTTATGGGCATCAAAATCCTATCGTATCGATTCATGATGTTGGCGCAGGTGGTTTATCTAATGCATTTCCAGAATTAGCCGATAGTGCAAAACTCGGTGCTATTTTTGATATGCGTAAGATACCGCTTGAAGAAACAGGAATGAGCCCTGCAGAAATATGGTGCAACGAATCACAAGAAAGATATGTACTTGTCATCAAAGAAACAGATTTAGAAACATTTTCTCAGATTTGTGCTCGTGAGAGATGCCCCTTTGTTGTTGTAGGGCGAACAACAGAGAATCGTCAACTTGTTTTGATCGATACGGACGAAGCCAGTGATCAGCCGGCACATCTTCCCATTGATATGCCAATGGAAGTTCTTCTTGGTAAACCACCCCTCATGCATAGAGATGTGAAAACAATACAGATTACTCAAGTGAAATCTGATTGGTCTAATATCAATCTTTCTGACGCAATAGAACAAGTCATTCAACACCCTACGGTAGCTAGTAAATCATTTTTGATTACGATTGGAGATCGTTCCGTTGGGGGGCTGTCTCATCGTGATCAAATGGTTGGTCCATGGCAAGTTCCAGTAGCTGATTGTGCGGTCACAATGATGGATTATGTTGGCTATCGTGGTGAAGCAATGGCGATGGGTGAGCGTACACCAATTGCTGTTTTTAATTCTGCTGCAGCAGCCAGAATGTCTGTTGGTGAAGCGATTACCAATATTGTGTCTTCTGATATTCGAGCAATTAGTGATATTAAATTATCTGCCAATTGGATGGCTGCTTGTGGAACACCTGGTGAAGATTCAAAACTATTTTCCGCAGTTGAGGCAGTGGGCCTTGAACTCTGCCCAGAATTAGGAATATCGATCCCTGTAGGAAAAGATTCTTTGTCCATGCGTACCCAATGGAAAGATCAACAAGAATCAAAAACAGTTACTTCCCCTGTGTCGTTGATTATTTCTGCATTTGCGCCAGTTCAAGATGTGATGAAAACACTCACTCCTCAGTTGCAGAGTGAACCTGATACTGAAATATTACTGATTGATTTAGGTCTAGGTGAGAATCGTCTCGGGGCTAGTATTTTGGCGCAATCGTTTTCTCAAGAAGAAAGTATTTGCCCAGATTTAGTCAGTCCAAAATTGCTCAAAGATTTATTTGCGGCCCTGACTATACTCAAGGACGAAGAGAAAATTCTGGCATATCATGATCGTTCTGATGGTGGTCTTTTTGCTACTTTATGCGAGATGTCATTTTGCTCACATATCGGACTATCGATTAATGTTGACTTGCTTGTTCTTGAGAAGGGGCATGAATCTGATTATGGTGATGCAAAAAATTGGGCAAATCAAGTTTCTGGTCGACGTCAAGAAAACACACTGAGAGCATTATTTAATGAAGAATTAGGTGTCGTTATTCAGATTCGTCGTAAAGATCGTGATGCTGTTTTTGACACCCTGCGCAAACATCAATTAAGTGCATACTCTCACATTATTGGTAAACCAAATACCAAGGATAGTATTGAAATCTGGCGTGATGCTCAACCAGTTTACGAATCTTCTCGTAAGAAACTGCAAGCTCTCTGGGAAAAGACTAGTTGTGCGATGGTTGCCTTACGCGATCACCCACAATGTGCAAAAAGTGAACAAGCTTTAGTCGATGATGTGCTTGATCCAGGAATTTCACCAATGCTCACTTTTGATATTCATGAGAAGCCAACATCGAGTTTTATCTCGAAAAATGCACAACCAAAGATCGCGATTTTAAGAGAACAGGGCGTTAACTCACATCAAGAAATGGCTTATGCATTTTCTTTAGCAGGTTTTGAAGCGCATGATGTTCACATGACAGACTTAATCGCTGGAAGAAAAAAATTACAAGATTTTTCTGGTCTCGTAGCCTGCGGTGGTTTTAGTTATGGTGATGTTCTTGGGGCAGGAGAGGGATGGGCTAAATCCATCTTATTTAATCCAGATTTACGCGATAATTTTGAACAGTTCTTTCAATCAAATAATACCTTTGCTCTTGGTGTTTGTAATGGCTGTCAAATGCTGAGCCAATTATCAGAAATCATTCCTGGAACGCAAGCTTGGCCAACCTTTAGCAGAAATATTTCTGAACAGTATGAATCACGTTTTGTTCAAGTGGAAATTTTGGATTCTCATTCTCTCTTTTTTAAAGGGATGGCGGGAAGCCAACTTCCTATTGTGGTCGCCCATGGGGAAGGGTATGCCAATTTTTCAACCAAAGGTTCTCAAAAAACTTTAGAGCAAGGTAAACAAATTGCCCTTCGTTATACTGATCATGCTGGACTTCCAACGGAGCGTTTTCCCTACAATCCTAATGGATCAACGAATGGTATTACGAGTGTTACTACTAGCGATGGCAGAGTTACCGTTTTGATGCCACATCCAGAAAGAGTATTTAGGGTTTCTCAAATGAGTTGGTACCCCTCTGAGTGGAGCAAATTTAAAGATGGCTTAAGCCCTTGGATGCAAATGTTTAAAAATGCTCGTTATTGGGTCAATTAGTCTATATGAATTTTTCCAACTACGAACCTGTCACTTTTTCTGAAATCAACGGAGTTCGTTATCTCCATCTTGGTACTCAATGGGTTCAGGGCGCTATGCGAATCAAAAAACCTTATGCCATAGAGTTGGAGTATGCTCAGCAAATGATGGCATGGTTGCTATTTTTGGATCCCAATACAGGATTAAATGCCTTACAACTTGGATTGGGAACTGGAACATTGACGCAGTTCACTCATCGTCTTAATCCAATGATTAATACTGTTGCTGTTGAACTCAATCCAGCTGTTATTGTGGCAGCTCAAACCATGTTTGGTCTTGAGACACAAAGTCCAAGGATGAAAGTGATACAAGCCAACGCCCTCAATTTTGTCATAACTAAAAGTAATCATGAATTATTTGACTGTGTGCAAGTTGATATTTTTAATGGTGAAGCCTCTGGTCCAGCATTAAATTCTCAAGAGTTTTACCAAGGTTGTTTTGATGTGCTGAAATCAACTGGCGTCATGACAGTTAATTTATTTAGTCGACATCCGAGCTTTAAAACGAATATTAATCATATATGTAATGCATTTAACAACCGAGTATTACTCTTTAAAGAAGTGCATGATTGCAATGTAGTTGCTATCGCCTTTAAAGGACCACCTCTAAGGGTTTCATGGAAGAAATTAGATGAAAGAGCTAAGTTCATTCAAAAAATATGGGAGCTTCCCACAAAGAAATGGGCCAAACATCTTCAAAAAAGTAATGTTCAGCCCAAAGATTTTTTACAAATTTAGTCTATTTACTCAATTTTGGCTTTTGATTTAAAGCCTTCCATCATTTCCATAAACTTTGCTTTTTGCCAATTTTGATCTTGTGTCAGCATTTGAACGAGCTGAGGCTTTATTTCTTGCATGGTCGGAACAGGTTTTACACGAACGTCATTGACCTGAATAATGTGCCAACCAAATTGTGTTTTTACAGGTGCTGGTGCTAATTGACCTGCAGAAAGAGCTGTCATTGCTTGTGAGAATTCAGGCACAAGAGCTGCAGGAGAAATCCAATCCAAGCTTCCACCATTAATTGCAGATCCTTTGTCTAGTGAATTTGCTTTAGCTAATTCAGAAAAACTGCCACCAGCTTTAATCTTGGCTAATAAAGACTTGGCTAATTTCTCTTCTTTAACCAAAATATGACTGGCTTTATATTCTTTTCCACCAAGCTGACCCTTCATCGAGTCATAGGCTGTCTCTAAATCTTTATCAGAGATACCTTCTTTAGTAACCCAATCTTCAAAAACTGCAGATACTAGGACACTTAATCGAGCTTGCTCGATGGCATCTTGAACTTGGGGATCTTTAATAATCCCTCGTTTAGCAGCTTCTTGGGAGATTAACTCTTTAGTAATTAAGACATCACGTGCTTTTGCCCTAATTTCTGGGGTGGATTCTTGTCCAGAGCTTTGAATGAGACGATCTAACTTCGCTGATGGAATTGGGGTTCCATTCACAATAACTGCATTTTGACCAACACTGATAGAAGAGTAGGCCAACAATCCAGTAAGAGATACTACTTTTAAGACATTTATTATTTTCATTTTTCAGATGGGGTTTTAGCGTTAATAACAAGTGCATGAATATCAGCTTTCATCCATGAACTGAGGATATGATACACGAGACGATGTCGTTGAACTCTTGATAAACCTGTAAATTTATCTGAGACGATATTTAGGGTTAAATGACTAGCTCCAGCCGAGGTATGACCAACATGACCAGCATGCAAATGGGAGTCATCAATGATTTGGATGAATTGCGGCTCAAGATGATGCTTTAACTCAGATTCATATAAAACAATTTGGGGATGAATTTCTGACATTTTCCTTATTCTTCTTCCATTTTATTGATGTATTTTGATAGCCATAAACCTTGAATAACAATAAATACGATTAAAAGACCAATCGTTGATAATTTAAAGTCTACCCAAATATCTTGAGAATAGTTATTCGCGATATATAAATTTAAAGCACCTAAAATGGTGAAGTAAATGACCCAAGATAGATTGATTTTTGCCCAAATGGATTTTGGGTTATCAGCAATCAACTCGAGTTCTTTACCCATGACAGATTCAATTAAATTCTTTTTAAAACCATAAAAACTAATCATAAGAACTAATGCAAAAGACCAATATAAAATCGTTGGCTTAATTTTGATAAAACTTTCATCATGCAAAAAGATAGTTAGTCCTCCAAAAACAAGAATAACAATAAAGTTAAATATTTGCATTTTAGAGATGGGTCTTTTTCTCCATAACAACCAAAGCATTTGTAATAATGTAATAACGATAGCTACACCCGTTGCTATATAAATGTCAAACGCTTTAAAAGCAATAAAAAACGCCAATATTGGCAAGAACTCTGTCAAAAATTTCATGCCTAAATTATTCTTTTGGATTAAGTTTTAATGATGCTGAATTAATGCAATAACGAAGCCCTGTAGGTTGCGGCCCATCATCAAATACGTGACCTAAATGAGCATCGCAATTCTTGCAACGTACTTCAGTACGAATCATCCCATGGGAAAGATCTTTAATTTCTGCTATAGGAGCATCATTGACTGGGACAAAGAAGCTCGGCCAACCACACCCGGCATCAAATTTACTATCAGAGTCAAATAAATCTTCGCCGCAACAAATACATTTGTATGTGCCTCTAGTCCATACATCCCAATATTTTCCACTAAAAGGACGTTCCGTAGCGCTATGACGAGTAACCTCAAATTCAATAGGGCTTAATTCAGCTTTATATTCTTGATCTGTTTTCTTCTGAGTCATTTCGTGTTTAAATTCTTAATTAAAGTACGATAGTATTTCATTATAAATTCAAAGAAGAATTAGGTTGTAACTACTAATTAAAGGGACAAAACATGACAAATCCGCTTTTGGGGCAAATGATGGATAGCCCATTACTTATTTCCAATATTTTGACCTCTGCAGCAAGGCATCACTCTAATATGGAGATTGTCTCAAAAAGAGCGGAAGGTGATATTCACCGGTACACCGTTGCTGAACTTCAAATCAGGTCAAAAAAGCTTGCCCAGGCACTCGAGCATCTTGGTTTGAAAATGGGTTCTCGCATCGGTACTTTAGCTTGGAATGGTTATCGACATCTCGAAATTTACTATGGAGTATCTGGTAGTGGACTTGTTTGTCACACGATCAATCCCCGCCTATTTCAAGAACAAATTGTTTATATTATTCAACATGCTGAGGATGAGGTCATTTTCTTTGATCAAAGTTTTCAATCACTTGTGGAAAACTTGATACCCTTATGTCCAAATGTAAAAAAATGGATTTGTTTGATCGATCCTGCTTTACAAGCTAAAAGTCACTTAGAAATAGATAATTACGAAACTTTTATTGCCAATGAGTCTGGTGAATATGAATGGCCAAGCTTTGATGAAAGATGTGCATCAAGCTTATGTTATACCTCAGGGACGACAGGCAATCCAAAGGGGGCTTTATATAGTCATCGTTCAACGATACTTCATTCCTATGCCAGCGCCTTACCAGATTCTTTATGTCTTTCAGCAATGGACGTGATTCTTCCGGTAGTGCCAATGTTCCATGTCAATGCTTGGGGTATTCCTTATTCAAGTTTACTGGTAGGTGCTAAATTAGTTTTCCCTGGAGCGAAGTTAGATGGTCAGTCTATTTACGAGTTGTTAGAGGCTGAAAAAGTCACATTTTCTGCAGGTGTCCCAACGATTTGGGCTGGTGTAATTCAATATATGAAAACCAATCACTTAAAGTTCAGCCATTTCAAGCGAGTTATCATTGGTGGCTCAGCTTGTCCGCCAGCGATGATGAAAACTTTCCAAGAATATGGTGTAGAAGTCATTCATGCTTGGGGAATGACGGAATTATCCCCTATAGGTACTGTAGCGAAACTAAAGTCTTTCGATCAATCCAAAACAAAAGAACAGCAGGAGCTGATTCTTCAAAAACAAGGGCGTGTTGTTTTTGGTGTTGATATGAAGATCGTAGATGGTGATTTAAATGCACTTCCCCATGATGGTAAAGCCTTTGGTGATCTCTATGTTAAAGGCCCTTGGGTGATTAATCAATATTTCAAAGCGAGCGAGTCCGCCCTCCAGGATGGCTGGTTTCCAACAGGCGATGTTTCCAATATAGATCCAGATGGACATATGCAAATCACCGATCGAAGTAAAGACGTGATTAAATCGGGGGGGGAGTGGATTTCATCAATCGATCTTGAAAACGTAGCAGCAGGTCATCCATTTGTCACAATGGCTGCATGCATCTCAGTAGCCCATCCAAAATGGGATGAACGTCCCTTGTTGGTGGTCGAAAAAAAGGCTGAATTAACGATAACCGATGAAGCGATCAAAGCAGATATTTTAAAATTCTTTGAGGGTAAAATTGCTAAGTGGTGGATTCCTGATGATGTTGTCTTTGTCGATAAAATTCCTCTCACCGCTACTGGTAAAATGCAAAAGCTCAAGTTACGAGAGCAATTTAAAAACCATCAACTACCTACCTTATGAACCCTACTCAATCCCCAATTCAATTAGATGTTCCTTTTTTAAATTTGTTGGGTGTAAAAATCACCAAGATGTCCGATGGAATTGGCGAAGTATCTCTTGAGTTAGAGGACAAACATATGAATTCTTGGCAAGTTGCCCATGGCGGAGTTATGTTGTCTTTGGTTGATGCAGCAATGGCCATTTCAGCACGAGCTGCGGACCCAGATGATCGTAGTGTGGTCACTATCGAACTAAAAAATAGCTTTATGCAAGCTGCTCAAGGTATGGTTCGTGTAGTTGGCAAAACAGTACATCAGTCAACCACCATGGCATTTTGTGAAGCGAGAGTATTTGATGAGAATGACAAACTTTGTTGTTTAGCTACTGGCACATTCAAATATTTTAAAAAGTTACCGTTACGTCAAAGAAACCCTAGTATTGCTTAGTCGCTTGGTTTAGCCTTTAACTTGCGTTGACCGTTTCAGTTGTCCCTCGACGACAGTAGTTTCAGATTCTTCTTGAGTATTGAAGCGTCGCTCAACCATTTGAAAATGACCATCTTTGCGGACTCGTAATAGGGTGCTAGATCTTGTCCCGTAATGTTCTGTTTTGATAAACATCGGAGAAAGTGCTCTTTCCCAATCTAAACTAACTCCGGTTGAAGGTAATTCAGCGTCAGGAACAACTCCAGAGATGTTTAAAAATTTTAGATAATGTTCTTGGTGATTTAATTTTCCTTGATCCATGGCTAGAGCTTGCGCAAAATAACCAACGCCACTGCGTACTTTTGGCCAAGGAGTGTCTAACATAGCATTCGATAAACCATAGATACCGGGTTGAATTTTTAATGGGTTTATATTTTTACGCTGCCGAATCTTATCGCCCACTAACATACGGTTACTAACCCAAGCTAACTGAGCATTTTCAGGATCGGATATATCAGCTGTCAATAAATTAAATCCGTTATATTGCATAAAAGACTTTTGATGACTCATCACAAAATCGTCAATAGATTTGCCTTCGGATAAAAATTTAGCTGTCAATTCTCCCCGGGTTCTCATCAAGGGGTTTTTCTCACTTGGTGCACGAATATTTGTTAAAGCTGCAAATTTCCCATCAATTGAAAGTCCCAATGGAGTTCCCCGTAATCCAATAACATCAGCGTTATCACGAGCACCTAAGATCGTTTGATAGTCATCCCACCAAGCCATAGAGGAGGTTGGTCTTTCATAGAATTCGTCGCGATTCGCAGCAACGACTAAAGAATAATCAGGATGACTGTTCCAAGCAAAAAGTATCAAACACATAAAGACTAAATAGTTATTAATTGATAAGGGGGATCACATAAAACAATACCAGAATACTTTAAATCGTTATGCATAAAAAAAAGATTTTCTTGCATTTCACTTAATTTAATTTCCAATTGAAAATAATAACAACTCTTTGCAATATCGATACTAGATAAAACCACTATTCCACAAGCTTGATCAGGATCCCTCTCAGAAAACACTTCCATTCCAGGGGAAATCTCAAGGACTTGATTTTCTTGTATGCTTAAAGAGGCAATTTTTAAGCGTCGTTTAATCGTACCTAAATATTGACTTCTGGCAACTATTTCCTGTCCTGGATAACAACCTTTTTTAAAATCTACAGCCCCTACAGATTCAAAATTGATCATTTGTGGGACAAATAAATCTTTTGTTCTCTCGGTAATTCGAGGTATTCCACTTTGAATTTCAAGAAGAGTCCAAAGCGAGGTTGAATCAGTACTTTTGATTTCTTCCGGAGATGCAATTAAGCGCCGATAAAATACTTTATCCTGCCATTGAATATTCGGCAAAGCACAGTGGAGTCCTTCTTCATAGCTAAAAGGAAGTTCACTAATTTGGCCATAGACCCTCATTTCGGATGGTAGGTGTTCGATGCTAACTTTTGATCGAAGTCGATACATGCTGAGCTTTTTGGTAAATTCTTCTGCTAACTCAGCACTGATCCATAATTCATAGGTATCTATTGAAGAGTGAGTAATCCAAAAGCTGGCAAGAAGTCGACCTTTCGGAGAGCAAAAACCGGAAATTTGAGACTCATGTAGCGATAAATTGAGAATATTATTAGTGAATAAATTCTGTAAAAAAGTTTTGCTGTCTACTCCACTGATGCGAATTAAATGCCAATCAAAAAGTGGGGAAATCAAACTTGTATTAGTATTAGTCATGCTTTCTATTATCTATTGTTTCAAGGTAAGACGTGAAAAACTTAGCGCTATAAATTCACCAGTAAATTTTAATTATGTCATTTCAACCACATCATTATCCAGGAATGTTTATCTCTTTTGAGGGGATAGACGGCGCGGGTAAAAGTACCCACATTCCCTATTTTTCTCAATTAATCCAAGAGCGTTTTCCTCTCCACAAAGTCCTTTTAACGAGAGAGCCTGGCGGAACTGTTTTGGGTGAAAAACTTCGACAACTGTTGTTGAATGACGCGATGGATGCTAAGACTGAGGCTCTCTTAATGTTTGCTAGCAGGCAAGAGCATATCGCCCAAATCATTGAGCCAGCATTAAAGCGGGGAGATATCGTTATTAGTGATCGTTTCACTGACTCTTCTTTTGCTTATCAATGTGGGGGAAGGGGGCTAAAAATAGATGAGTTGAACGCACTTGAGCAATGGGTTCAGAGTAGGCCAGAGTTAGGTCACGCGTATTTGATACAGCCCCAATTGACGCTTTTATTTGATTTATCCGCAAAAGTTGCTGAGGAAAGAAGAAGTTCCACTCGAAATCCAGATAAATTTGAAGAGTTGGACCTTGATTTTTTTAATCATGTTCGTAACGAATACCTTCGAAGAGCTTCGCAAGACCCGCAACGATTCGTTACGATTGATTCCAGTCAGCCCATTAGTAGCATTCAGAGCATCTTAAAGGACTGTGTAAATCAATTATGACGCAAACCGTTGTAGATCATTCTTCATCGTTATACCCTTGGCTAAAGAAATCCTTTACAGAGCTCACCCAACATCCCATCCCCAACTCACTGTTGATTTACGGTGAAAAGGATATAGGTAAATTACAGTTTGGATTGGAGTTGGCGAATTACTTGTTATGTGAGTCACCGCTTCAGCGCCCATGTCACTCATGTGATCCTTGCCACTGGACAGAACAAGGTTCGCATCCAGACCTATTTATTATTACTCCCCAGAACTTAAAACATCTTTTGCCATTCGATACTACTGACGGCGAAGAAAACCCTGAGTCAGATGATAAAAAACAGAGTAAATTCATACGCATAGAACAAATTCGTCAAGTAATTTCCAAAAATGAATTGGGCTCATATCGAGGTGGAAAAAGGGTGGTTTTGATTTATCCCGTGGAAGCCATGCAATCAGAAGCGGCCAATTGCTTATTGAAAACACTGGAAGAACCTTCTTCTCAACTACACTTTATTTTAATTACCAATCATCTTGAAAGAATTCTGCCAACGATACGATCCCGTTGTCAGTTTTTTTCAATACCCAAACCGCCGCATGAGATGGCAAGTGATTGGTTAAAACATCAATTACCAGCCAAGTTTACCCAAGAGATGATTCATCAGAAGCTAGCACTTTATGCTGGCTCACCATTGAGAGTTGTTCAATCGATCGATAATAAAATTTTAGATGAGTTAGTTATCGTGAATGAGTTAGCCAAGTTCCACTTATTACAATCCGGTGGGATAATAGATCAACTCAACCAACATACTTTATTTGATATTTTGAATTGTATTTATAAGTGGTCTATCGACGTTAATTTTGTGGCTTTTGGATTGCCAACGCGGTATTTTCCGAGTTTTGAAAAGAAAATGCAGTCGCATACCCGTCATATTAGCCCAATAGCTATCCAAGAATTCATATCTCATCTTCGTGATGACCTTCGTCTAGCTAATCACCCTTTATTTCCAAAGGTGCAGCTAGAGACTTTACTGATGAAGTACAAACAACTGTTTCAATAATTATGTATATCGACTCTCATTGCCACCTTGATTTTGATGATTTTTCCCAAAATTTGGACGAAGTACTATCAAATATGATCACTGCTAAGGTTACCAAGGCGCTTTGTATCAGTGTAGATATACCGGATTTTCCGAAAGTCCTAGCCCTCGCTAATAAATATGACCATCTCTTTGCATCTGTCGGAGTCCATCCCGATTACGAAAATACCGTAGAACCTACCCAAGAATGGCTTGTCGGCACTGCGAAACACCCCAAAATTATTGCTATTGGTGAGACTGGTTTAGATTATTACCGAATGAGTGATAGGGCTTACGAAGATCTAGAGTGGCAAAGAGATCGTTTCAGAGTTCATATTCGGGCTGCTATTGAGTCTGGTAAGCCATTGATTATTCATACAAGACAAGCGTCTGATGATACGATTCGAATTTTAAAAGAAGAGGGTGCTGATCGTATAGGTGGGGTCATGCACTGTTTTACCGAATCGAAAGAGGTTGCTAAAGCAGCAATGGATCTTGGTTTTTATATCTCTTTCTCAGGCATTGTTACCTTTAAAAATGCCTTACAAATCAAGGAGACCTGCTCTTTTGTCCCCTTAGATCGATTACTCATTGAAACAGACTCTCCTTATCTAGCCCCAGTTCCTCACCGCGGTAAACTTAATCAGCCAGCGTGGGTAAGCCATGTAGCAGAATATATTGCAGAGCTTAAAGGAGTTAGTCCTGAAGAAATCGGTCAAGTTACAACCCATAATTTCCATCAATTATTCAACATTTAAATGATCCGTCTACTACTTTTAATATCTCTTTTGATGATTCAATTCACAACGTATTCTTTTGCCCAAACGGATACTGCAAAGCAATTAAAAGAACAAGTGGTCCCAGAAGTTGATGATTTCTACAAAAGAATTAGCTTTGATGATGTTGAAGGTGTAAAACAATCCTTAAAAATTAAAGGCTTAACTACAAATACGATGAGTAAATTTGGGGACGCTCCTTTACCTTACGCTGTTCGTGAAAATGCTATGAATGTTTTTAAGTATCTCTTGCAAGTACCTGATATTAATGTAGATAAAGAAAATAAAAGTTCAGAAAATGCTTTAATGATGCTGGCCTTTAAGGGTAATCTTGAAATGGTTAGGTACTTGGTCGAAAAATTTGGGGCTGACATTGATAAAGACGGTTGGAATCCAATCCATTATGCGGTGACCAATGGACATCTTGATATTGTTAAATATCTGGTCTCTAAAGAAGCTGATATTGATAGTGGTACGCCCAATAAGACAACTGCTTTAATGCTTGCTTCTCGCTCAGGATTTATTGAGATTGTTAAGTATTTGTTAGATCATAAAGCTGATTTAGCGTTACACAATGATCAAAATTTAACTGCGATTGATTTTGCCCAATTGGGTAACCAGACAGAGATCGTTAATGGTTTAAAGTCTCGGTGGAAGAAAATGTATGGTTTTGATTATGTGCCCAAACCTAGAATACAGCCTTCTAACTAAGTTACTTAAATGCGTATAATAATTATTATGTTAAATAAGAAATATCATTCAGAAAGAAGCTATAAATGAAGTTCCTCCATACAATGCTAAGAGTCACCGACCTACCTCAATCGATTGATTTTTATACAGATATACTTGGTATGAATCTTCTTCGTACAACCGATCGTCCTGAGCAAAAATATACCTTAGCTTTTTTAGCATTTGGATCTGGTAATCAAGAAAATCAAGGGGAATTAGAACTCACCTATAACTATGGAGTTGATCATTATGAGCATGGTAGTTATTTTGGTCATATCGCCCTTGGCGTTGAGGATGTCGCTCATACTTGCGAAAAAATCAAATTAAAAGGTGGTAAAGTCACGCGTGAAGCTGGTCCAGTCAAAGGCGGCAACACGATTATTGCCTTTGTCGAAGATCCTGATGGCTATAAAATTGAATTAATACAGATGGGTACGCACCAATGAGTGATGATTTTTCAGGAAATGGTCAAGAAAACGTAGACTCCCCCTGTATTGGTATCTGTTCTACGCTATTTGACGATGTTTGTAGAGGTTGCGGACGAACCATCCTCGAAGTATCAAACTGGGTGGCCATGTCACCCAGCGAGAAAAAACAAGTTTGGGCACGAATTACTGCAGAAGGAACAGCAATGCGTTTTACTCAGAAGTAATAAATGCCTTAAACCGATAGTCCCTGGCTGATGAGGTACTCTTCATAAGTACCTGTAAAATCGATAATTTTCCCATCCATTTTGACTTCTAAAATGCGATTGGCCAAGCCTGATACAAATTCACGATCATGGGAAACAAAAATCAAGGTGCCTTTGAATTTCTCAAGGGCAATTTGCATACTTTCGATAGATTCCATATCCATATGGTTGGTTGGCTCATCTAAAGCCAGAACATTGTGACGCCCTAACATTAATTTACCCCAAATCATCCGTCCTTTTTCCCCACCTGAAATGACTTTCACAGATTTGGTAATTTCGGGTCCAGAAAATAACAATCGACCTAAAATACTGCGGATAGCTTGATCATCATCACCCGGCTTTCCACATAAACCCATCCAGTCGGATAAGGTCATATCGGTTGGAAAACATTCATTAGTATCTTGTGGCATGACTCCGACATCAGCATGTTCAGCCCAACGAACTTTACCGTGATCCGCTTTAACACCATTAAAACGATCACTAAGTATGGTATTCAAAAGAGTGGTTTTCCCTGCTCCATTTTGTCCAATAATCGCAATTTTTTCGCCAGGTTGAACGGTCAACTGAAGGTTTTTAAAGATGGGGCGGTCATATTCTTTAGTAATTGCGTCACACTCAACCGCAATATTGTGTAAAACTTTCTCTAACTCAAATCGTATAAAGGGATTTTGGCGTGATGATGGTTTGATATCAGCAACTTCAATCTTCTCTAGTTGACGTTGACGTGAAGTCGCTTGTCGAGCTTTGGATTTATTAGCAGAAAATCGTCTGACAAAGTCCTGTAATTCAGCAATTTTATCTTTTGCTTTGGCATTGTCTGACATTTGCTGAGCTCTTGCCTGAGCAGATGCCAGCATGTAGTCATCGTAATTACCTGGATAGACCCTTAAAGTACCAAAATCCATATCCGCCATATGCGTGCAGACTGAATTCAAAAAATGGCGATCATGAGAAATAATGATCATGGTGCTATTACGTTCATTCAGAATATCTTCTAACCAATGAATCGTATGAATATCTAAGTTGTTGGTTGGCTCGTCTAAGAGCAAAACATCTGGATCGGCAAATAGGGCTTGGGCTAGTAAAACACGTAGCTTCCAACCAGGCGATACTGCACTCATCGGACCTTGATGTTGTTCAATCGGAACACCAACTCCAAGTAATAACTCCCCTGCTTTGGCCTCCGCTGTATACCCACCATATTCAGCGTATTTTGCCTCTAACTCAGCCGCGTGCATGTAATCATCTTCAGTTGCATCGGGATTAGCGTAAATAGCATCCCTTTCTTGAGCTGCAGCCCACATTTCAGCATGCCCCATCATCACCACATCAAGCACACGTAACTCTTCAAAAGCAAACTGATCCTGACGGAGCTTACCTAAGCGAATATGCGGCTCTAGCATGACATGACCCGCCGATGGCTCTAATTCACCACCCAAAATTTTCATAAAAGTCGACTTGCCGCAACCGTTAGCACCAATCAATCCGTAACGATTGCCGCCTCCAAATTTAACGGTAATGTTTTCAAACAATGGCTTTGAGCCAAACTGCATGGTGATATTGGAGGTTGCTAGCACGTGTTAACTCTGAAAAATAGGGATTGGTATCAATCGAAGGTACTTATTTTACCATTCACTGAATAAATTAACCAAAGGTGATTACAACATTTTTAAGGAGAATTGTTTCGCATCACTCTTAATCATGCAGTTCACGCCGACAGGTAAGGTCAATTTATGTCGACAATGTCCAAAAGGTAAATCAGTGAATATGTGAGTGGAGGAGCCATTTAACTTTAACTCCTCTTGAATACGGTGAATACAGGACTGAAGATCAAACCCATGATCGAGTGCATTGAGCTGATATGCAGAGAAATCACCAAATAAAATCGCCTGTTGTGAACCTAATACCCCAGCTTGCAATAATTGAAAAAGCATTCTTTCTACACGATAAGGATGCTCGTTCACATCCTCAATAAAAAGTATTCCATTTCTAATCAATGAGTTATCAGGGAAAAAAGAAGTCCCTATTAAACTATTCAAAAGGCTTAAATTTCCACCCCACAGAACTCCTTCGGCTTTGAAGCTCTTGGACTGCTTTGATAAGGTATTCCTTTGGTCAGTAAAGTCGAGTGTATGTTTTTCAGCAACTTGTAAAAAGTGATGGATCGTAAACTCTGACCTCTCCGCGCCTTCACAACCGAAGTCGTAACTTAACATTGGCCCCGCATAACTTTTTCGACCCGTTTTTGCAAATAAACCAATTTCTAAAGCTGTTAGGTCACTATGCCCAACAATATGCAGACCTTCATCGACAGCTCTTGCTAAGCCATCCCATTCAATATATGGCAAGAGACGACTTAATCCATACCCTCCCCTGATAGCTAAAGCTATACAAGGCCCAATTGAGGATGGAAGTTTGGCAAGAGAGTTGATTTCTTGAAGTCTGTCAGCATCAGTTCCAGCAAAGCGCTGATGAGCACGATCAATGCATTGGGTATTGAGAACGTCATAGCCTAATTCTCGAAGGTATTCAACACCCCGATGGATCGATTGCTGATCAATAATCCGTCCAGAGGGTGCAAATGTATAGATAGGTAATCGAGAGGAATTCATGAGACCATTCTAACCTTTTGAGAGCCTTTTGATCTTAAAAAAGTCCTGAAGAACTTTGGCACAATCATGCTCCAAAATACCACCAGTGATTTCACAGTGATGATTTAATTGGAGATTATCAAAGGCATTCATGACACTCCCTGCACAACCCGTTTTAGCATCCTTTGCACCGAAATAAACTTTCGCTATGCGAGCATTCATGATTGCACCAGCACACATCAAACAAGGCTCTAATGTCACATATAAAGAAGTATTAGGTAAACGATAATTTTCTAATTGTTTAGCGGCCATTCTTAAGACAACGATCTCTGCGTGAGCGGTTGGATCATCATCATGTATCGGCTGATTATGCCCTCGAACAATTTCTTGGTTATCTTGAACTAGAACAGCACCCACAGGAACCTCATCCTGCAAAGCTGCTTTCGAAGCTTCCTCTAGAGCTACTCTCATCCAATAGGTATGATCTGGTTCACTCATCAAAAACATCTGCCCAACAATTCGGTGTTTCATACAGTCGAAGTTGCTTTAAATAAACTCGTCCTTGGTAAATCTCTTTAAATTTAGGTGCTAGGGTATCAAATGCAATTCTCGCTAGATTTTCTGCTGTGGGGACGCCATCAATTACTGTGGTTTTATGTCCCGGTATGCTCTGTAAAAAATCCATCATGATTTGATCGCTTTTAGCTACAAAGAATGAATGATCCCAAGGTTCAACGATGATTTCTTGAAGTATCGATTTGATATGTCCAAAATCCATCAACATACCCTCATCTGCCCCACCTTGAACCTCAACAATTTGTCCGCTGAGCGTAACTTCAATCTGATAACGATGGCCATGTAAGTGACGACATTGACCATCATGGTTGGGAATTCGATGACCAGCATCAAACTCTAAATGTCGGGTAATATGAAAGAGTCGCATTCGTTGTCTTATGGGATGTTTAATAATTTATGCTGTTGTGTACTTAAACGCCATAAAGGTCGCTCTTTACAAAGCTGTATCGCTAAATTGAGATGATTTGCTAAGGCGGGACTATCCATGGCCTGCAAATAAAAATGCCCAAAATTCATTTGTTCAAAACGCTTCATTTGTTGAATAATATGACTTTTATTGGGAAGCATATGATTTTGCGGAACAATATATTTAATTTCATCTGCTTGCAATAGTGCCAATTGACTTCCATCCTTCGGGCTCATGCAAATCCAATCTATCCCTTTTGGAGGTTTGATCGTACCATTGGTCTCAATCGCAATTTGAAAGTGTAATTTCTTTAATGCTTGAATTAATTCTTCATCGAGTTGTAATAAAGGCTCACCACCGGTAAAAACGACGTATCGATTACTGGTTGATTGGTTCATTGATATCCAGTGTTCTTGAATGGACTCTGCTAGTAACATCGCTGTATCGAATTTCCCACCACCAGCTCCATCAGTTCCAACAAAATCAGTGTCACAAAATTGACAGATGGCCTGTGCGCGATCTTCTTCTCTGCCTGACCAAAGGTTACATCCTGCAAATCGACAAAAGACAGATACTCTGCCGGCATGGGTTCCTTCACCTTGTAGGGTGCAAAAAATTTCTTTTACTGTATACATAATGGAGTATTTTAAACTTGATCCCCAAAATACCAATTAATACATAATAGAAGTACCAAAGTTAACTCTTTTAGGGAAAAAATGACGAATTTTGAACGTTCACCTTATATTCATCAAGAGATAAAAGATCATATTCTTGAGCTTGAAATTCATCGAAGAGATAAAAAAAATGCCCTTACACATGCCATGTATCAAACTTTATCCGTGGCTTTACAAGAAGCCCAAAATAACCCGGATATCTTCGTTGTCTATCTTCATGGTCAAGAAGATCTATTTACCTCAGGCAATGATTTAAAAGAATTTATTCAATTGGATCTCAGTGCGGGATCTGCCGCTGTCGATTTTTTACAGGATATTGCGAAGTTTACAAAGCCAATCATTGCTTCAGTTGGTGGGCCAGCAATTGGTATTGGAACAACTCTCCTCTTACATTGCGATCTAGTACTTGCCAGTGAAGAAGCTGTTTTTCAGATGCCGTTTGTTAACTTAGGCGCATGTCCTGAAGGTGGTTCTAGTTTTATTTTGCAGCAAATTGCAGGTCACAAGCTGAGTAATGAGCTTTTATTACTTGGGGAGCCCTTTAATAGTCATTTAGCCCAGCAAGCGGGTTTGATTAACCATGCATATCCAGCAACAGAAATTCTCGAACGTGGCATGGAGTTATGTAAAAAAATAGCTTCAAAATCGCAAGATTCTATCCGCACCACAAAAGCCCTATTAAAAACTGACCAACAAGATAAAATTCAGCAAGTTATTCATCATGAATTCGAGCAATTTGCTCGCTTAATACAAACACCCTTAGCTAAAGAAATTATGACGGCCATCTTAGAAAAAAGAGCACCGAACCTATCACAATTTAAATCCATTTAAAATAAACCATATGTCAAATTATGTTATTCCTGAAGGGTTTAGTCCTCACCCAATGTCTCCTGACGCAGAAAAATTTCTGACCAGCCTAGGACCTTGGTATTTTAAAAATCAAGAACATGAAAATGGTAAGGTCGAAAAGATTTTTGGTATTTATATTGAAGATCGCCACACGAATATTTGGGGGTCGGCACATGGCGGTATGTTAATTTCAATGGCAGATTCAGCATTGGGCTATAACCTTTCTAGAGCAACCAATCCACCTCAAAAACTCGTCACGGTACACTTAAATGCTGACTTTATTGCCAGTCCAAAGCCAGGTGATTGGGTGCATACAGAAATGAAAATTCATAAAATAGGTGCAAAAATGAGTTTTGCTGATTGTTATTTGAAAGTTGGCGAAAAATTAATCCTGAGAACTAGTGGTGTATTCACAGTTCTGCAACGTTTACAAAAAGTGAGCTCTTAAAAATGACGACAACGAACAATAACCCTGCTAAGTTTTATTATTGGGAAGATTTTTTTCTAGGACAAACGATTGAATGTGGTCCTTATACAGTGACTGAAGATGAGATTTTAGAATTTGCCCAAAAATATGATCCACAACGTTTTCACGTCAGTAAAGAAGCCGCTGAAAAGACGATCTTTAAAGGGTTAATTGCCAGCGGTTGGCAAACCTCTGGTCTGATGATGCGTATGGTCTGCGATGGATTTATGCTGAATTCATCAAGTACTGGCTCTCCTGGTATTGATAATCTCAAATGGATTAAACCCGTTCGTCCAGGTGATACCTTAAGAACGATGGTTGAAGTATTACAAATTCGTTCCTTAAACTCCAAACCGACCATTGGCATGGTTCAAACGCGATGGAGTTGTTATAACCAAAAGAATGAACTTACGACAACGATTGAGGCATGGAATATGTTCGAAAAACGTCCGGTGAGTTAAGCAACAATGAAAAAATTGCATGTTCTTACGAATAAGTCTGAGTTAAAAAAAGAGCGGCTGGATAATAAAGTAGTGATTGTTCTAGACATTCTGATTGCGACAACTTCCATTGTTACCGCTTTAGCCAATGGCTGTCGAAGGGTTGTCCCAGTTCGCAATTATGATGAAGCCCTCAGCTATCAAAGTAAACCTGAATTTAATGGCTATAAGTTTTCAGGTGAACTCAATGCTGACACATTAGCTGGCTTTATTCAACCAACGCCAATTGCGCTTCTTCAATCGGGAATGGATGGTGAACTTTTGGTGTATTGCACCACTAATGGTACTGTCGCCCTAACTGATTGTAAAAATGCCAAAGAAGTTTATGTTGGAAGCTTGCTTAATACTCAAGCAATCATTGATCATCTGAAAACAGATCATTCGAATCATAGTATTTTGATAGTATGCTCAGGGTCTAATGATCAATTTAATATTGAAGATTTTTATGGTGCGGGTTTTTTTGTACAGAGTTTGCTTGACTCCTACCCTAAGGATGCTTTTGAACTTTCTGATAGTGCTCATGCAGCTAAAATTTTTCATTCCAGCGGCTCCTCATTAGAACTTTTAAACCTATCTAGAGTTGGAAAATTACTCAATGATCGAAGATGGGATGCGGAAGTGAAATTTGCTGCGCAGAAAAATATTTATCCGATTGTGCCAAAATTAACCGATCAAGGTTACGTGGAGTTATCTGTATCATGAGTATGTCAGTTCAACTTCAAAATGGCACTGCAGTGATAACTGGAGCGGCAAGTGGTATAGGGCTAGAATTAGCAAAACAAGCACTAGAGCTCAACATGAACCTAGTTCTTGCTGATATCGATTCAGAGTCATTACTGCGACTCAAACATGATCTTCATCTAACTGATGCTAAGTCTATACTTCAGCAAACTGATGTTAGTGATGAAAAAGATATTGCTTTATTGTGTGAAAAAGCGTTCCAAAAGTTTGGTAGCGTTGAATTACTTTGTAACAATGCTGGTGTAAGTCTGAACCGTTTGAGTTGGATGCATTCTCATCAAGATTGGGAATGGTTGATGAATGTCAATCTGTTTAGTGTCGCTCATGCGATACGTTATTTTGTCCCTCGAATGCTTGATCAAAATTCTCCTGCACACATTGTGAATACAGCATCTGTGGCTGGACTACTTAGTACACCTGGGATGGCTGCCTATAATGCCTCTAAACATTCAGTAGTGACTTTAAGTGAAACCCTTTATCAAGAGCTTCATACTTTAAAAGCACCAATTGGTGTCTCGGTACTTTGTCCAGCATGGGTACCAACACAAATTCATCTAGCGCAAAGAAATCGGCCTGATCGTTTTGGTTCTCATCAGGATCCTAGTGATCCCCTATCAATGAAATACGATGATCGCATGTCAAGCGCCGTTCAATCCGGAAAAATGACAGCAACGCAGATTGCACAGGAAGTCTTTTTGGCTATTCAGAAACAACAGTTTTATATTATTCCCCACCGTCGCATTAATTCACTGATTGAGCAACGTATGCAAGAAATCCTTCATCTCCAAAATCCGAAAGTATCTGAATCATGAAAGCTCTTTTATGCGAAGCATTTGGTCCAATTGCGGACTTAAAAATCAAAGAAGTTGCAGATCCAACTCCTGCGCCGCAGCAAGTAGTGATTGATGTAGCCTACTCTTCCGTTAATTTTCCAGATGCCTTAATGGTTCAAGGGCTTTATCAAACTAAACCTCCTTTCCCTTTTTCCCCAGGTCATGAAATTTCGGGTATTGTGAGTGCTGTAGGATCTGAAGTGTCCCATTTAAAGATTGGTGATCGGGTCTTTTGCGCTCCGAGTTATGGTGGGTTTGCAGAGAAAATTGCTGTGAATGCACAATTAGTGATACCTTTACCAGGTGATATTTCTTTAGAAATTGGGGCTGCAATTACGCTGACTTATGGTACTTCTTTTCACGCTCTAAAAAATATTGCTAAAGTTAAAGCCTTGGAAACGGTCCTCATATTAGGAGCTTCTGGGGGCGTGGGTGCTGCAGCTATTGAACTTTCTAAGGTACTTGGCGCAAGGGTTATTGCTTGCGCCTCTTCGCAAGAGAAGCTAGATTTTTGTCGCCAACTTGGTGCCGATGAATTAATTAATTACGATACGGAAGATCTCAAATCGAAAATTAAAGAATTCACTCAACAAAAAGGTTGTGACGTTGTCTATGACCCAGTAGGTGGTAAGTATGCTGAAACTGCTCTTCGAGGACTTGGATGGCGAGGACGTTATTTAGTCGTAGGTTTTGCTACTGGAGAAATTCCAAAAATACCCCTTAATCTCGCGTTACTCTCTGAAAGAAATATTATGGGTGTATTTTGGGGGGACTGGGTAAGAAGAAATCCTCAGGAACATGTTGAAAACATGAAATACATCACCCAATTAATCAGTTCTAAAGCGATCAATCCAGTTATTACAAAGACCTTTGCCTTCGAAGACGCAGCTAAAGCAATTGAACATTTAGCTTCAAGGAGTGCGATGGGTAAAGTAGTTGTTAGAATCAAAGAAGTTGACTGAAAAGAGAAGGTAGAAATTGAAAAAAGAATATTTTGGAGTTCATGTCCCTTTTATTGCGCATTTAGGTGTAGAAGCAAAAATAATTGCTGAGGGTGAAGTTGAAGCCACATTAGAATTACAACCCCACCACTGTAACCCCTTAGGTTATTCACACGGGGGAATTTTGATGACATTGATGGATTTTTCAATGGCAATGTCAGCCAAAACCAAAGCCAAACATCCAGGTGCAGGGATCACGGTAGATATGTCGATTGCCTTTATGAAAGGTGGTCAAGAAAAATTAACTGTGCGCGGTAAGGTCCTACGAAGTGGTAAATCGATTCATTTCTGTGAAGCGACGGTTTTTGATATTACCGGTGAGATGGTAGCAAAATCAATGGGTACTTTTAAACTCGTGGATATCAAAAAATGACCGATGCACCAAGTATCAAGCCAATTTCAACTGAAAATATCTTTTCACAAGAGAAGTTTTTAGAATGGGCCAAACTTCATGTTCCTGAAATCAATCCCTATTCAGACATCACGATACGACAATTTCAAGGTGGGCAATCAAATCCTACCTATTTGATTGAGCAAAAGGATCTTTCATTAGTTTTACGTCGTAAGCCTTCAGGTAATTTATTACCAAGTGCTCATGCCATTGATCGTGAGTACAAAGTGATTCAAAGTCTCTATCAAAACGACTTTCCAGTAGCAAGACCAGTTGCTTATTGCACCGATCAAGATGTGATTGGTACAGAATTTTATTTAATGAGCTTTGTTCAGGGTCGCGTATTTTGGGACCCTCGATTACCAGAATTGAATGATCATGATCGATCACAGGTCTTTCGACAAATGAACGATGTTATGGCACATATGCACTCATTAGACCCCGTCACTATTGGACTATCGGATTATGGTCGTTTTGGCGGATATGTGCAGCGGCAAATCGATCGTTGGACCAAACAATATCGGGCTTCCGAAACAGAAAAAATACCTGCAATGGATCATTTAATGGAGTGGTTACCGCAACATATCCCTGAATTTGATGCTACCCGTCTGGTTCATGGGGATTTTCGTTTGGATAATCTCATTTTTGATCCTAAAGAACCCAAAATATTAGCTGTCTTGGATTGGGAGCTTTCAACCCTAGGCAACCCCCTTTCGGACTTTGCCTACCATGTCATGATTTGGCGTTTGTCACCGGATCTTTTTAGGGGATTGGGTGGTGTTGATTTGCAGCATTTACATATTCCCGATGAAAAAACCTATGTACAAGCTTATTTGAATAAAACGGGACTCACCCTAGCCAGTCCAAAAGATTGGGAGTTTTACATTATTTTTAATATGTTTCGACTTGCTGCCATTCTACAAGGCATAATGGCGCGCGCTATTCAAGGTAATGCTTCCAGTGATAAGGCCATCGATTCTGGAAAAAGAGCAAAGCCACTAGCTGAACTAGCCTGGGAACAAGTGTTAAAAATATAAACGAATCAACATATTGGCAACACAGGCTGGCTTTTCAACGCCCTGTATATCGATGGTGATTAGCAACTCTATTTGCAGGCCACCCTCAATTTCATTCAAATTGACTATTTGAAAGCGCCCTCTTATTAAACTGTTGACCTTAACCGCCGAAGGAAAACGGACTTTATTAAGTCCATAGTTAATCGTCGTTTTAACAAAGGGATACTGAATACAGGATTCTAAAAAGCTGGGAATTAATGACATCGTTAAGAATCCATGCGCAATCGTAGATCCATAGGGTGATTCGTTTCTGGCCATCTCAACATCGGTATGAATCCATTGATGATCATTTGTTGTATCAGCAAATGCCTGAATCTGGGATTGAGGTATACATAGCCAATCACTCACTGCAACTTCTTGCCCGATATGTGAGTGCAGATCTGCTATGGATTGAAAAATAATGGATTTCATTTAATGTCCTGATTGAATTAATAGGTCAAGTTCTGTATCAGTAAAACCAGCTAATTTTCGAGCGGGTACGTTAAATGGTCCGCGCAGTGTTGGAGCCCGATATTGAATACATAAGCGTTGAAATGTATCGATGCTATCGACACCATTCATTTCACATAGATAATGAAACCAACGATTTCCAATTTCAACATGACCGATTTCATCTTGAAGAATCGTATCCAAAATTTCAACCATAGCGACGTCCTTTACTTGTTCAAAACGATCACGGATCATCGGTACAGCGTCAAGTCCTCGGGCTTCCATCGTTCTTGGGACCAAGGCCATCCTAGCAACGACATCGCCTTTAGTTTTTTCAACCATTTCCCAAAGGCTATCATGTGCTGGAAAAGCTCCATAATCAAAGCCAAGAGTGATGAGATGCATTTTTAAGAGTAAAAAATGCTTTGCCTCCTCGGCAGCAACTTTGATCCAATCTACATAATACTGCTTGGGCATGTTGGGGAATCGCCAAACGGCATCTAGCGCTAAATTAATGGCATTGAATTCAATATGAGCTAATGCATGTATGGCTATCGCTCTACCCTCTATGGTGTGCATTGCTCTTTTTTTCACGGAAAGTGGATTTACTAACTCGGGCTTAGTGGGTCTTCCAGGTACTAGATGGTTTTCTTCAATAATCTGCTCTAAAGTATCTACAATATAGTTGTCATTTTGTATTTTTTTATATAAATCGTGAACTTCGTCACATTTATATATGGGATCAGAAATACAAAGAAGCTCATATGCCTTCTGACGAAGTTGTGTATGAGTTAATTGAGATGAACTTGGATGCATAAATGATTTAACAATACTGTATATTGGAGCGTTGGTAAATGATAAAACAATCACAAAATCTTGCTAGGAAACCCATGAATATATTCAAACGCATCTTAATAGCACTCGTTCTTGTCCCGTTTTTTTCAATGGCGCAATCCTATCCAAATAAACCAGTAAAGATTATTGTTCCTTTTGCTGCTGGAGGACCGGCAGATAATTACGCCAGGTTCATTGCTCAACGTTTACAAGATGAACTTAAACAATCATTCATCGTTGAAGATAAGCCTGGGGCTGGATCCATTATTGGCACTGATTTTGCAGCAAAAGCACCTGCAGATGGTTATACATTGTTAATGATGTCTAATACCCAGACGGTCAATGAATCTTTGGTTCCAAATAAGCCTTTTCAATTGATGCGAGATTTTGTGGCTGTAGCACCCATCAATTATTCTGATCTGGTGCTTGTGATTAATCCTAAAGTTCCTGCTAAAAATCTTGCCGAACTACTTGCTTTAGCAAAGGCTTCACCGGGGAAGTTGAACTATGCATCCTCAGGTAATGGAACTCCTTATCATATGGCTGGTGAGCTTTTTAAATCAATGGCTGGGGTGAATATTTTGCATATACCCTATAAAGGTAGTTCTGGGGCTAGAACGGATGTGATTGGAGGTCAGGTCGATATGATGTTCGATGCAGTGACGACCATGGCTGAGTTTGTGAAAGAAAATAAAGTGATTGCCTTAGCTACAACAGGTAAAAATAGATCATCAATCATCCCAGGTATACCCACTGTAGGTGAAGCCGGAGTGCCAAAGTATGAAACTAGTATCTGGTTAGGTATCATGGCGCCCAAAGGAACGCCAAATGAAATTATCCAGACTCTCAACGTTACTATCAAAAAAATTATTGAACAACAAGAAGTTAAGGATCTGTGGGCTAGGCAAGGTGCCCTCCCAATGGTGATGAACCCCGTAGAATTTAATAAGTATTTAGAAACAGATATCGCAAAGTGGGCAGCTATTGTGAGATCTGCTGGTATCAAACCTGATTAAAAATCCTTAACTTGAGGTAAGAATTGAAAATTATTGTACTAAGTGGTGGAGCAGCCGCTGGAGTTGTTAAAGGTATCCAACAGGACTTTGAAAATCGTCATCATTGTGAAATCGATGGCACCTTTAGTGCAGTTGGGGCGATGCGAGATCTTGTGATCCAAGGATCTCCTTGTGATCTAGTGATTCTTTCTAAAACATTAATTGAGGAATTAGTCCATTCGGGTCATGTCATGGGTAATTCTGTAAGATCCTTAGGAATTGTTCCAACTGGGATCGCCATACCAAGTTCGAGAAAAAGTCCTTCTCCAAAGATTGATTCAGAGGAGGATTTAAAAAATGCGTTTCGCTCAGCTCCTGCACTATATTTTCCAGATATGCAAAAGTCCACGGCAGGTATTCATTTTATGAAGGTCATGCAAGCTCTTGGTTTAGACCAGGAGCTTGCAAATCGCTTTAAAACCTTCCCAAATGGTGCAACAGCAATGGCTGAAATGGCTAAAGATGCTGACCCGATGGTCATGGGCGGTACTCAAACAACTGAAATTAATATCAGTCCAGGAGTTCAATTAATTGGTCTTTTACCGAAATCCCTTGAACTCAACACAGATTACACCTTAGGTATTTGTAAAGGCTCTCAACACCCTGAGATTGCTCAAAAATTAGCTGATACATTAGTGGGTTCTGACTCTATTCAGATACGTCAACATATTGGTTATATCTTGAAATCATAATATGAAAGATCTGAAAAAAAATGTAATTATTGTTGGTGCTGGACCCGTTGGTCTTCTCTGTGCGTTGCAATTAGCAAGAAAAGGTATTCCTGTAACCGTTCTTGAAGCTGAATCTGATCTAACCATCGACCTTCGTGCTGGAACCTTTCATCCACCTACACTAGAAATGTTAACTCCTATAGGAGTCACTGATGCCATGATGGAAATTGGTATTCGTGTTCCCCGGTGGCAAAGTCGTGATCTTGAAGAGGGTTTAATTGTTGAATGGGATATGGAAATTTTAAAGGATGATACTAACTACCCTTTTCGACTTCATCTAGAGCAGCATCGCTTGACGCCAATTCTTTATAACATGTTACAAAATTACCCACATGCTGAAGTTTTGTTTTCTCATGCGCTCATGGGCTTATCCCAGAATGATGATCAAGTATCACTCGTGATAGATCATCATCAAGAACAGTTGAATTTCACTGCCCAATGGGTCATTGGAGCAGATGGTGGGAAAAGTATTGTCAGAAAGTCTTGTGATGTTGAATTTGATGGCTACACTTGGCCAGAACGTTATAGTGTGATCAGTACCACTTATGATTTAGCCCCATTAGGTTATGCTGATAACGCCTATATGAGTGATCCCGTTCAGTGGGTTGCCTTTTTTAGAATGCCAGACAAAGGTCCACCAGGATTATGGCGGATGACGGTACCTGTAGATCCAGAAATTAGTGATGAGGAGGTTTTAACTCCTAAATATGCTAATCAAACTTTTCATCGTGCTTTGAAAGGTCAAATACATCAAGATATACCGATTGTTCATCAAAGTATCTATCGCGTTCATCAACGAGTTGCTCAACAATTTAGGAAGCATCGAATCTTACTTGCTGGAGACTCAGCACATGTGAATAATCCCCTTGGTGGCTTTGGCCTCAATAGCGGTATTCATGATGCAATGAATTTAGCTGAGAAATTAACCAGTGTCATTAATGATGACGTTAGTACTGATGTTTTAGATTTATATGAGAGACAAAGAAAAACGGTAAATTTGCAGTACGTTCAAGAATTTTCGATTAAAAATAAAAAGCAATTAGAAGAAAAAGACCCTCAGCTTCGACATGAAAGATTTGCTTTTTTACGTAAAACAAATTCAGATCCACATTTACGGCGCGAGTATTTGCTAAATTCATCGATGATCAATAGTATTAAAACTGCTAACCAAATTCAATAATCTTTTATCAATATGCCTAATCATTCATCATCAAAACGCAATACCATCAAGACGATCTCAAAAAGTCTTTCACTGATATTTTTGTCTCAAATATCACAAAAATCCTTTGCTGATAATGAACCATGGCCGCAACGCCCCATCAAACTAATTGTTCCCTTTGCACCAGGTGGTAATACCGATGCTATCGCTCGAATTACCGCTGAAAAATTATCCAAAATTATTGACCAGCCCTTGATTGTTGATAACAAGGCTGGAGCTAATGGCATGATTGCTGCTAATTATGTTGCTAAAGCAGCGCCAGATGGCTACACATTCATGATGGCAGCGATGCCTATATTGGCGATCTTGCCAGTAATTACAAAAACGGGATACGAACCTATTAAAGATTTTGAACCAGTAAGCATCGTAGGAACAAACCCGTTTGTGCTAGCTATCAGTAAATCAGTTCCAGCAAATAATCTCAAAGAATTTGTTAACTACGTTAAAAGTAATCCAGGTAAGCTCAACTATGCTTCAGGTGGGTCTGGCAGTGTTTCTCATTTATCGGCAGTCTTATTTGTAAACCGAGCAGGTTTAGACATGACCCATGTAAGCTATAAAGGTGGAGGCCCTGCTGTGGCTGACCTCTTAGGTGATCAGGTTCAAATGTATTTTGGGAATATTTCAGAATTAACCTCTCATGCTACGGCAGGAAACGTCAAAATCATTGGTGTTTCTAGTGAAAAAAGGTCTTCTTTAATCCCTAATGTGCCCACGATTGCTGAATCTGGATATCCAGGATTTAAGACAATCACTTGGAATGGTGTTGTTGCGCCTGCAGGAACCCCGCAATTAATTATCAATAAACTCTCAAATGCGATTCAAGAAATTGTATCGCTGCCAGATATGCAAACAAGATTACAACAAATCGGCGTTGATCATTTAGGAAATACCTCTAATCAATTTAAGCAGATCTTGGCGGCAGATATCAAAACATGGTCTGATGCAGCTAAAGCTAGTAATTTAAAAGTTGATTGACATCCTCTCCGTCCTAAAGGACGGGGATTCCTACCGCTAGACGTTCATGTCCGAACGCAAGAATATTGAGAGCGCCATTGATGTCCCTGTCGTGAACAGATCCACACTGACACTTCCAACTTCTCTTATTCAAATCAGCTCTACCTTTCGGACTATTGTCGGAGATTTCTCCGCAACTTGAACAAATTTGGGTCAAATACGCTTCATTTACTTCCTCAAATATCACGCCAGCCT
>CAIPQU010000127.1 GCA_903867305.1 uncultured beta proteobacterium | reverse complement strand
GTTGACCCAGTCAACATTGGCGGTCCACTTAAACCACTGAGCTTTAAGCTAGATCCCACCAAACCTCTGGCTGATAATTTTGAAGATACCACCGCCAAGTCAGAAGAATTGCTACAAATTTTTGACAAGCTAGAACCAGAATGGGTCAAGCAGTATCAATGGTTACGCACTTTGCCAATTGGCCCACCCATAGACGCGCGCCTTGGTATGACCAGTAACTTTGGAGTGCGCCTTGATCCCTTTACCAAGCAGTTAGCTCAGCACTCAGGCGTTGATTTTGTAACGCCAGCAGGCACACCAATTGTGGCCTCAGGCGATGGCACAGTCATCCGTGCAGAACTTGATCCTGCTTACGGCAAATTTATTGAAATAGCCCATGCCGATGGCTTCGTATCTAAGTATGCCCACAACAGTAAGTTACTCGTAAAAGTCGGTCAAGTGGTCACTCGCGGACAAATCATTTCAGAATCAGGCTCAACCGGGAGATCTACTGGCCCGCACCTGCATTACGAAATTCATCAAAATAATTCTGCACTTAATCCAGCTAAGGTTTTGGTTTATGCGCCCCCAAGCAGCTTCTGGTAAATACGAATTCAGCGCGTAGATTGGTTTTTATTATGCTCACGCAAAATTTCTGACAGCTTGGCCATATTATCTAAAGTGGGCTTTACTTTCTTTTCTGCGATCAATTTCGATCCATGCGCTGAATTAATTTTCAAGCCTTTTTGATTCATGACCATTTCGCATAATGCATTAGTGACTGATTTCGCAAATTGGGGGCGCTCATTTAAAATATTTAAAAATGCGTCGGTAGGCAAAAACAAAACATGGCTATCCTGAATAGCAACAACAGATGCAGACCGGGGTTGGGAATCAATCAAACCAAATTCTCCAACATAAGCTCCGGGGCTTAATTCAGCTAAATTTTTTGTGGGGCCAGTCAGTTGTGATGGGGGTATATAAACTCTCAATTTACCAGCCATTAAGATATATAAACCATCAGGCTGATCACCCTTATTGAATAGGTTTTGGTCCTTTTGAATGTTTTTAGAGTTTACAAAAAACAACAATCCCATTAAATCTGAGTACTCTAAAGAATGAAATAATGGAACTCGATTTAACGCTATAGCTTCTTTAGACTTATCATCACTCATTTTGCTGGCTTAAATTTAACTTAATACTTTGAATACAAGAATTCAAGATACTAGGCACACCAAGACTAGCCGACTGCGGACTTAAGTAGGTTAGCCTCTCCAAAAAACCCAATCTTCCACGCTTAGTTTTGACAACATCAGCCAGTTGAATACTTCTCTTCTCCCACTCAGCACCCAATCTATAGCCCAGCTCCACCCCTTTATTAGGCATAACACTTGCCATTAAATCAGACTCAACTAGCAAAATAGAAAGCACCTCAGCCTGAGTCAATTGACTTGGATTTTCAACGACACGTCTAATTAGAGTTGAATAATAACTGGGGTCCGTAGCTAAGATTATTGGTTCAATTTGATTGATGAGTTGATCGATAAAGGATATTTTTAGATTTTTAGATTTAAAAAAGCTGTAAGCTAGCTCTATTGATTTTTTTTCCATCTCAAATTGGAATTGATTAACTGATCCATCATGGCCATAATCATGTCCAATAGCGCTTAATAACAAAATCCAAGGGGCGGTGCCCTGCAAATGCCATGCCTCACTTGTAATTACATTACTGCTTAAAAAAGGTTTCTGAATTAACAATGCACTTAAAGCCAAACAGACGTCTTTGAAATGCCTGCGTGAATGATAGTCAGGCTCACCCTCTCCAAGAGTGCTCAATCGATCAACTTCAGCAGCGAAATCTAAGCAAAGCGTTCTGTAAGGATTTTTTGAATAATCGAACTCACTCCAGAATAAACTTTCGATCAATCCCTCAATAAAATGTAAAAATGATAAATCGTCAAACTCAGACTGATTAAAAAATAATTCAAGTAGTTCGGTGCGGGGGTTTTCTTCTGCAGGCTGTGTGAGCAGTTTATAAAAAATATCTAAATTCGCCAATAAAGTTGCTACCTTACCATCAGGCGGTTTAAGATCGGCAGCGACATCTATCGGCAATTAATCACTCCTTTTAGAATTAAGTGTGGCGCACAAGATAACAATATGCCAAAGGGAATCCTGCTTAGCCTATACCAATGCTAATATTTGAACATATTTAACAAAAATCGGTCTAACAAATGCGTAAACATTTAAATCGTATCTTAATCGGTCTAGCTCTAACCCTTTTTTTTGGGGTCCAAGTTACCGGCTTATTCCATATTAAGTTTATTTCACAACTGGATAACTTAATCTATGATGCTCGGCTAAAAATGACCATGCCCGGAGGTATTGATCCGCGCATTGTTATTCTTGATGTAGATGAAAAAAGCCTTGCTAACCCGGATTTAGGCCGCTGGCCTTGGAGTCGTGAAAAAATGGCGCACATTATGACTGCATTGTTTGAGCGCTACCAAATAAAGCAGCTTGGTTTTGATGTAATTTGGGCTGAACCTGACAACAGCTCTGGCTTAGGCACATTGCGTAAATTGGCACAAAATGAGCTCAAGGGTGACGAAAATTTTGCGTCTGCAGTTAATAAGATTGCGCCACGCCTTGACTACGACAAAGTCTTTGCAAACTCCCTACAAGATCGCCCAGTAGTGCTAGGTTATTACTTTAATTCCAATGAGGATGCGACCCAAATTGGCACCCTGCCAGATCCTCTTTTCTTCAAAGAAGATTTAGCAGACCGAGCTCCAGATTTTGCATATCGCAAAGGCTATGGAGCAAACCTCAATAAAATCGTTGCAGCCGCGCCAAATGCGGGGCATTTCAATCCCTCGGTAGATAATGATGGCGTTATTCGTAGGGTGCCGCTACTGGCTAAATTTCAGGATGACTACTATGAGTCCCTAGCTCTGTCGATGTTTCGCCTAAATAAAGCGATTGATCACCCCGACCATCAACGCAAAGGGTATCTCCCAGACCGCTTCCCAGGAACAGTACTTGAGCCTTTATCTGATTCTAAAAATAATGGTCTTTTACCAATTGAAGCCATTGTAGTGGGTGCTACTTCTATCCCTGTTGGCTCTGGGACCAATGTACTAGTTCCCTTTAGAGGTCGCCAACATAGTTTTGAGTATATTTCTCTTGCAGATGTATATACCGGAACTATTTCTAAGGAAAAATTAGCAGGCAAAATTGCTTTTGTGGGTACGACCGCGCCTGGTCTAGCTGATCTTCGCGCCACTCCAGTAGGCGGGCTTTATCCTGGCGTAGAAATCCACGCTAATTTACTTGCAGGGATGATGGACGCTGATAAAGGGGTGATGAAGTCTATTCCACCATTCTTAATTGCTGCAGAACTTATTTTAATTTCACTGGTCGGCATTTCGCTCTCAATTTTATTAGCGACGCAAACCGCAGTCGCTAGCTTAATTCTTTTTTTAACTAGTCTTGTTTTGGCGCTCGCTAGTAATCTCTATTTTTGGCATATTGGTTTTGCCATGCCGCTAGCTGGTTTGTTACTTCTGATGATCCTAATTTATGTATCAAATATCGGCTACGGCTACTTTGTAGAGTCACGCCATAAGCGCCAGCTAGCAGACCTCTTTGGCCAATATGTCCCACCAGAGTTGGTTGATAAAATGGCTGAAAATCCTTTGCAATACAGCATGACCGCTCGAAAAACTAGGCTTACGGTCTTATTTGCGGATATTGTGGGCTTTACCTCTATTTCAGAGCGCCTAAGCCCTCTAGAACTGACTGCCTTTGTTAATGAATATTTAACCGAAATGAGTGCCATTATTCGCAATCACGGCGGCACTCTAGATAAATACATTGGGGATGCCATAATGGCTTTTTGGGGGGCTCCAGTTGATAACCCAGAGCATGCAACCGCAGGCGTGACGTCCGCCCTAGCAATGCAAGAAAAATTGCTTGAACTTAAAAAATCCTATGAAGAACGCGGGTGGCCTAAGATTACTGTAGGACTTGGGCTCAGCACAGGAGAAATGACTGTGGGTGATATGGGATCAAAGATTCGTAAAGCCTATACCGTCATGGGTGATAGCGTTAATCTTGGCTCTCGGCTTGAGGGCATTACCCGCCAATATGGCGTAGGAACTTTAGTGTCCGAAGAAACAAAAAAGGAGTCAGAGGGTATCTTGTACCGAGATATTGATATGGTTAGGGTCAAAGGAAAAGATAATCCAATCACTATTTTTGAACCTGTAGGGATTCAAAATAAAGTTGATGCCCAAACCAAAGCCCAAGTTGCGCTGTGGAATACATTAATTGCGCACTACCGAGCCCAACAATGGGCTGAAGCAGAATCTATTATCAAAAACCTATTATCTCAAGATCCAGAATGCAAGCTGTATAAAGTCTATCAACAACGCATTACACTATTTAAACAAGAGCCTCCTATTGCAAATTGGGATGGCGTCACCAAATTCGATACAAAGTAAGAGGTCAAAATGAAACTTAATCCTTTATATAACCAATTTTTTCGAAAACTAATGCTGAGTATGCTTCTAATTGTTTTAGGCTACTCTGCTAACGCCTTAGCACAAGAAGCGGGAAAAATTATGCGCGTTACAGGCAAGGCAACCATCACATCTAATGCCAATCAAAGTCGGGATGCCGCTAAGGATGAAGTAGTGAACACCGGCGATACGATTAGTAGCAATAAAGAATCCCAAGTGCTTATTCGCCTAAAGGACAACTCAAGCCTTCTGGTCCGAGCAGAGAGTAAAGTAAAAATTGCTGCCTTTCAGTTTGAAAACAAACCCACGGATAATGCCAAGACCACAGTTCTTGCCGGCACTTTACGTGCAGTGTCAGGGCAAATTGGCAAAGGTCAACCAGATAATGTCAAGTATGAAGCAGGTACAGCCACTATTGGTATTCGCGGCACAGATATTGAAGTAGGCATTGTGGAGGAAGGCGCTAAAGATAGGGCTGGCATTTATAACTACGTCTATGATGGCGAAACTGTGATGGCACTCAATACGGGCGAAACTGCTAACATTGAAAAAGAATTGACTGGCTTTACCCCAGCAAAACTTCTGCCTGGAGAGGCTCGTCTTCAAATTTTACGTGATCGACCTGCTTTCTTACAAATCGGTGGGTTTGATGCCCTGATTAATCAATTGACTGCCCCTCGAATACCGATGATGCGCTAATTTAGGATAAAAATTACGCTATAACTATTCTGTTTGTGACATATACCCAATACCGCAAAGCACTTTTGATTGCGGTATTTTTTTTTCTTCCTTCCTGCACACTCTTGCATAGCACCTTAACTGAGCCGGTCAATCAAGATGGCATTGCTATATCGAGCATAGGGTTTGTAAAAATAAGTGGTTCAAACGATCTCATCCAAACTTACTTAAAAACTGATGTTGATGCAAAGCTAGAATCGCATTCATCTCTTACGATTTATATTGAGGGGGATGGCGCAGTTTGGCTTGGGCGCAGCATCCCCCCCTCAAATCCAACCCCCAAGCAATCCTTGGGCGCATTCTTAGCTAGCCAAGACTCTAGCGCGACGATAGCCTATCTAGGAAGACCCTGTCAGTACCTTGACGCAGAAAATTTGGCTCATTGCCCCAGTAAATACTGGACTGATGGACGTTTTAGTAAAGAGGTTACTACTTTAAGCAATCAAGCAATTGATAGGCTTTTACAAAAATTACAAATTCTATCCAATTCAAAGGTTCTTAGTAAAAAAATTAACCTTGTAGGCTATTCAGGAGGAGGCGCTTTAGCGACGTTAATTGCAAGCTCGCGAACAGATGTGCACTGTCTTGTAACGATAGCCGCCCCTTTAGATACACAAGCGTGGACACAATTACAACAGATCGCACCACTTCACTCTTCACTTAATCCCGCCACCCCGAGTAAGAATTTATTAACGATCAAGCAATCGCATTGGTTTGGCGTCAAAGATTTAATTGTGCCACCCGCATCTCTGGGAAACTACCTAGCAAATAATGGTTCAACCCAAACCCAAATTCAAATTCTTAGCACTGCAAACCATTTTCAACCCTGGGTAGAAGAGTGGCCTAAGATTATGAGTAAAACTTGCCTTAAAAGCCCTTAATCTCGCCCTAAAATGCGTTAATATCAGGCTGTATCAAATATAAAAGCTCTTGATCTAACCAAATTTTTGATTATTAAAAGCACCATGAAAAAAGTGAAGCCAATTTCTCCAGCAATTAAATCTTTCTCAAATACTCAGAAGATAAATTCCGTTGGATGGACTATTCTCTTTTGTCTGACAAGCAGTCAACTTGCGCTAGCACAAAGCAACAATCAAGGCTCATTAACCCCAGCAAGAGCAGCTTCGATTGCAACCTCCACCGCAATAACAAGCTCAATCATCAATAACCCTTTTGGTGGCTTTGGAACTTATCGCTGGAAGTTGGGGGCTAACTCTAATAATCCTAGCTTAGTGTTAGAGGCTAAAAATCCTAACTCATTAAATCCGGATGACTACAGCGGTGGCCTTGCGGGTTCTGCAGATTGGAGTAATTGGAGTGTTTGGGCAACACCCGTAATAAGTCAATTTAAAAATAATATTGCCCCCAATACATCTAATGGCACTGTTGTGATTGGGCTTGCTGGCCTTGAATACAATATGGACGACACCCTCATTAGCGGCTTATCTTTAGCTGCCGATAGCACAAGCTCTAACACAACCTATAATAATGGCACATATAAAAGCACTGGGCTGACAGTATCGCCCTATCTAGCCTATCAAATCAATGACAGTTGGCTATTTGACCTTAGCGCTGGCTATGGTGGATCCAATCCAACGACAACAGTAGGCAGCTCCACTGGTACAACAAACTACACCCGCTTTTTTAGCGCAATAGGTCTGACTGATCGCATTGAATTAAGCAACAAGCTCACGCTCACACCTCGGGCCAGTTACACGATGTACAAAGATTCTCTGGATGCCTATACAAGTAGTACAGGGGCCTACAACTCAGCCTTAACTACCTACCTTTATCAAACTAAAATCGGCGCCCAATTAGCCTACGACGCTAAAGTGGCGACACCGTTTATTGCAGCGTATCAACTAGTCAATAGTTGGTCAGCAAGCCAGTCCAATACCCCGCCCTCAGTGTACCCCTCAAGTTACCAAGTTATTGCTGGTATCAATGCCTCAAAGGGCATTTTTTACGGCACTGTAGCCTATCAAATTGAACGTAGCACCTCCCAATTCAGACTCTATGGCGGTCTACGCTTTTAATGTCTTTAGCCCATTCGCTCTAAAGTAGTACTAACAAGCTTAGCTTTTGCGTTCCTGATCAATTGCGCGGATTCGGTCCATTAGCTCAGGGTGTTCGTTGGCAATACGATGAAAATCTCGTAGCTCCAAGACTAAAAAACGAGTTGTCTTTAATGTTCGGATAGTCGCGTTACGCCGCTTATTGTCTAACAAGCCAGCCTCACCAAAAATTTCCCCTGAGCGTAAACGAACTGGCTGAGGAGGTTTTGGTTTAAGTTCAACCTCAACCTCACCATCTACAATGAAAAACATCGAATCCGCAATGGCATTTTTTTTTACCACTGCAGAGCGGGCTGGAACTATCTGAGTTTTAAGGCAATTTGCAATATCAGCAATGCAACCTGACTCCAAACCAGCAAAAAGCTCAAGATGCGAAATAATCAACCAAGCGCGCAACTGTTCACGTCGCTCCATTTCTTTGGCAAAACCATTGGATAAAATACCGGCGGGCATAGCAAGCATTCCGATACCAATCAACATTGCCGTGGCGCCAATAATTCGACCCAACCAAGAAATTGGTGCCATGTCGCCATAGCCAACCGTGGTCATTGTGACAATGCCCCACCACATTGAGTGCGGGATGCTTTTGAACATCTCAGGCTGCCCAGGGTTTTCAATGAGATATAAGGCTGTTGCAAGTACAACCACCAAAATACCTAAGGTGAGTAACATTGCCGATAAAGTTTGGCGCTCATTTTTTATGACGCAACCCACCAAATCAAGCCCTGGAATATAGCGACCTAGTTTAAATAGCGCTAAAACAATTACAAAACTGGGCCAAGTTATAAAATCACTTGAAATCAAGGCGTAGGCCAAAGAAGCAATTGAGAGTAAATCAACCACCCCCAAGAATGAGCTAGCATACTCCAGACGATAGTGATGCGATGCAATGTCAGCTTTTAACTCTGTCTGATCATCACTTGTATCTAGATGAGCCTCAGTTGCTACCCATATACGAGCAAAATAGTCCACAACAAACACTAGCAAGCAGATCCCTAAAATTAATTGAGCCAAAGGCTCAATGGGGCCCTCAACGCCTTGACCGGGAATACCTAAATCTAATATTCTCATGCCAACCGTCACGAGTACTGCGAGGACAATAGCAGATGAAGTAAGTATGCGTGTCAGAATAATTTTTTTGCTAAGTTGGCGCGCGTGTGCCAGGACAGGCGACAGTATAGGCAAACTACCATGCAGGCAATAGAACACTAACTGCTCGATATTTAAATACGGCATTGATCTGTTTGTACTCATATTGATAACTCTTAAAGTTAATTAGAAAACAAAAATATCATACTAATACTTTATGTGAACTCTTTTTTTTCGCGTTGATGTGGGGTTTTAAGCCAAAAAAATGAATAATCTTGCGATAGATCTTCTCCCGCAAACCCGTCTGGGCCAAATCCGAATCAGAACGACGCATATTCATTTCGGACCGATTGGCTACCAATTTTGACAACTCAGATGCCAGCGCATCGTTGGCATGCAGTAATTTTGCAAACTCTAATTTTTCAATGAAAATAAGAGCTACGTCCGTTCTGGCAATAACGGTAGCTGAATAAGGATCGCCCGTTAGCAAAGACATTTCGCCAACACACTGACCAGGGTAAACACGGGGATTGGGGTGTTGATTCTGTTGATGTTCGGCAATACTACTTAAATGTGGTAACTGAACCTCTAAAATACCCTCACACAATAGGTACATAGCATTTCCACAATCACCGTGTACCAGGACTTCATCATGTTGACTAAAACGTACAAAATATACTCCTTGAGAAAGATCTCTTAATTCCAGGTCGCTTAACGCTTTTAAAATGCCGTATTCTTGACAGGCTTTCAGACGGGCGAACATTTCTGCACTTACATCTGTCTCCCAGATACGTTCCGGGGATGACTGGACTAGATGCTGGGATCGCAAATTCAAATTTGCCATTTTTATAAATCGGATAATGGCAGCCAAAATAGCATGCTCTGAGCGATTACTGGGCATACTCGCTGGACAACGGTATTCGATACCGTATTCGACTTCTGCATCATACATCGAGCGAATTGAGCATAGGTATCGTGGATGAAAACGATGCTCTGAAATGACATATTCCATCACATGATTAAAAATATCTAAGATTTTTTGCTCGGGCAATTGCATACTCAAACGTAGGCGTAAACTTCTCACTTCTCCATCGGGATTATGAGTTAAGTTAACAAATTGCATCTGTAAAAAGCGACTATTACGTAATTTTCGCACCGTTCCATTGGCATCCTCCAGCGTCACAAGCTGCTGATCTAAATCAATTACCTGAGAGCTAACTTGTCTCTCACCCTCTTGGAAACGTAGCCAATCCCCCACACGCGCAAGACCAGTTGTTTGAATTTGTAAGCTAGCAACTATATCGGCAACAAAATCTCGAGAGGCATAGGCTAACACCAGCCCAATAGCACTAGAAGTTGCAATTAAGCTTTTAAAAGATAAATCAAATAAAACCAAAACAACAGTTAGTGCGGAAAGGCCGTAGACTAAGACCATCTGCACATCAGATACAATTTTTGGAATATGCGAGCGTGGGTGCGCAAGATTATATCGACGCACTAACTCCTTAAATAGCTGGTCTAGCGTTGCAGCAAGTAGAGCGAACTGAATAAAGCAAAGCCATTCATTGGCACCCAAGGAATTATCATCAGCTATGCTAGCTTTTAACCAGGATAAAGGGGTCTCATGCACGATATACAGATAGACTGCAAAACAGCAGTCAAGCAAACATAAGGCCAACAAAATTAGGCGATGGGAAGTTAAGCGATATCGAAAAGCCTTGCTCATTAGATCCTCCATTCAAAGTCCGTTTAATGAGCAGTATATTAATAATGCTGAAATAAAAGAATCTTAAGCTGAGACTATAACCTTTAACAAGTCGTGCTAAAAATTAAGGGTACTATAAATGGCATTAATAAAGAGTTAGTTTAAATACAACGATATAAGCGACGCATATTTTCAATCTTCCAAAATTGAGCCTCTGCAGCATCAAACTCTTTGGAGTAATTGCCTTTATGGGTATGCTGAAATATATGGAGCACTCGGTGTGCTTGGTCATGCTTTGCTAGAGCTGCTAAAGTTAGAAAGTAAAAGGATTTACTTAAGTCCTGGGCAATAAACTCCCCCTTACCGTACAAAGTACCTAAGGTGTATGCTGATTGGCGACTACCTTCGTTAGCGCCTTTTGCAAGTAATTCTGCACCTCGGTCTACATCACGAGGAACGCCCTGCTCCATTCCCAGCCCCAGCACATAAATATTACCTAAATTACAGTAGGCATCATGGACCTCTTCCTTGATGGCTTTTTCATAGTACTGAACGGCAATCTTATAGTCTTGCTTAATCATACCCATGCCCTTTTCATGCATGAGGCCCACATTAAAGATGGCATAGCCATTACCAAGACTGCTGTTAGAGTTCTGAAATGCATAAAACAGCTCAATTTGCTCAGTTGTGAGTTTGCCGTCCCAACACATCTTGGTTAAAGCATAGTTGGCATCATCGTTTAACTCGTTTTGAGCCAAATCCATGAATATCTCAAAGGCCGCTTCATTGCGACCTCGCTCTAGGTTTAGTTGGGCTAGCTCAATTGACATTTTTTAATAATTTGAAGTGCAACATTAATCTTTTAACATATATTTATGTCGACAGTTTGAGGCTGTGACCATATATAGTGCATAGAATCTAGGTCAATGACATAACAGATTGCCCTTATAAATCAGATACATGAAAGCAAATCTACTTAGGGTCATTGACTAGTAGCGCATCTAAAGGGCAGGTATTTGAAGGGCTTTATTCATTGCTTAAGGCTTGTTGGGGTCTATTAGCCCTCAGATTCAATAATAAATATAACACTACAAGGATATTAATCACCAGTACGATTGCTATTGCCCACCTAAAACCATTAAGGAGTAGATAGATTTCCAGCGGTATGTAAATCAAACCGGTCGCGATAGCAAGCCAGTGACCAATCCTTTTTCTTTGCCAAATAAGGACTCCCTCTAAATACCGCAGCATCGCTATCAGCAATGCACCAGTAGCCATTGCCAAAGTCACATCAGCAGAAACCAATTGAAACCAGCTTGAAATAATTTGCAAAAAAGGGTCGCTTCGAACAAGTGAATTTTCTTGTAAATATTCAACGCTTAAACTCGAGTAGTTCCAGGCAATATACCAAAGGCTGACAGAAATAATAAGGACCAATGTGCCCCTGGCAAATTTTAAGCATGCAATTAATTTTAGCGGCCTACTCATCATTAAACTTCATTATTTTTGAAATAGTCGAACTAATGCATCGAGGATAACCCTTTGATGGGGCTGAGTTCCAAAGAATGGATTGCCCTCAAGAAAGTCGCTTCGAACCATCGCAAGCGCAGCACGCAAATACACTCTAATTTCGTTTTGGTCTAACGCTCGCATCGTTCCAGATTGATTTTTCTGGATAATATCCATCAGAGGTTCGATGAGAATATCAATTGGTTTTGCGATATTTTCTGGCTCATTTGAAGATTGAATATACAAACGATACAGCGGTACCACACGATTGCGTTTTCTATTGGCCAAATCATCAAAGTAATGCTCTGTAATAAGCATCATTAACTGCCTGAGAGTTCCAGTATTTGGAAATACTTCTAACTTTTTAATTAAGGATTTATGTAGTCGGACAATGAAATACATCCATAAATTTGCATAGAGTTGCTCCTTACTTTTAAAGTATCGATACAAAAGGCCAACAGAAAATCCGGATTTTTTCGATAACTGCCGAGAAGATACCACCTTAAAATCTTCAGCTTCCTCTATTGAAGCAATCGCAGCCTGAATGATTGCCTCTTCGGTCAAGGCCGAGCGAGCCTGCCTAACCGAAGTCGAGTTATCACCAGATTGGGGCATTACTTTCTTACTTTGGGGCATCAATTTCTTATAAATGTCATAAATGAACATGAACTGCTGTCAATTTAGGTCCACTACCAAAGAGAGTTTTTCTATAGTAAATCATTGCAGCAACATGGGTTGATTTTGTATTATTTGGGGTACTTGGGTTTGGGGTGCTG
>CAIPQU010000126.1 GCA_903867305.1 uncultured beta proteobacterium | reverse complement strand
CTGCATGAAATTGGCTTATCGATTTCACATAACGGTTATCACAAACATTCAGCGTATATTTCTGCAAATGCAGATATGCCAGGTTTTTCTAAGAATGATCAAGCTCGATTATCGGCATTACTGATCGGTCATGTTGGAAAGTTAGCCAAGGTTTCATCGAGTAATCATTTTATTGATTGGCGTATGCTTTTTTGTTTACGCTTAGCCTTAGTGTTGTCTAGACGAAGGGTAAATGAAGAAATTCCTGAGATTTTCGTTCAGCACTCTCAGGATGGTTATAAAATTAGTATACCGAAGGAGTGGTTAGAGAGTCATCCTTTGACCGAGTTCAGCCTCAAAAAAGAGGCTGATGATTGGAAAAAGATTAGCCGAAATTATATTATTGATCGTTATTAATTTGCTAAGAAATGTTTGGCGTACTTAGGACTGATGTCTGATAGTCTAAACATCGTCAGAAAATCCGCAGTATTAAAATCTGGATCCCAAGCAGGCTCACCACAAATCTTTGCGCCAACTCTTAAATAGCCCTTGAGTAATGGGGGAGGCTCAACATCTAAGCTAGAGTTTAATTTATCTAAAGGTAGAGGTAGTTTTGGAAAAGTTCTGTACTCAATATCTGAAAGATATTTTTCTTGTAAGATGCGATTCAGGCTTGCAGCAAAATGACCACCATCACCCATTGGTACACTTGCACAGCCTAGCATGATTTCATAACCATGCTCCTTCATATATGACCCTAGCCCAGCCCAAAGAGCCATAATTACCCCCCCAGAGCGATAGTCCTCATGAACACATGAACGTCCAATTTCAACAGTTTTTGGTAAGAGATGTTGTAGTCTTGCCAAATCAAATTCAGACTCTGAATAGAGTCGACCAATAATTTTCGCTTGTTCTGGAGGTAGCACGCGATATGTCCCAACGACTTGAAGGGTTTCAGTATCGCGGACAATTAAGTGATCACAATAGGCGTCGAAAAAATCAACATCTAGTCCTTCGGCATTGAACGGCAGGCTTGCCCCCATCTCTTCTGCAAAGACTCTATAACGAAGGCGTTGTGCTTCTTTTATCTCGGATAAATCTCTGGCAACATAGACTTGAATTGTGCTTTTTTTGGTAACACTAGGTGGTTTGGTAACTACTGACTCTTCTGCTAAAACTTGACGAAGTGCTTTGATTTTTTTCAAGCGCTTTTTAGATTGCGCTTTCTTTTTTAGCGGAAATAACTTCACAAATTTATTTAGCTTTTGAATTTCAGAAATTTTGCTAGATATTTTCCCCGCAATTTTCGTTGTAATTCCATCGCCAAGGGAGTTTAGGGATTGTAAGGGGTTAGGCAGTTCTTTCATTGTGCTCGCTTTAGAATGAAGTTAAATTTATTTTATTTAAATTAAATGACGTAATGATGACAAATTAAAGTAAGTTGTCAGTTGATTGTTTTGAAAAAATGGAATTAAGATGCAAATCCAAGTTGCGAAACATAGTACGAGGGATAACATCACGGCAGCACTACCGTAATCTTTAGCGCGTTGAGATAAACCATGCTGCTCAAAAGAAATACGATCAATTGCTGCTTCAACGCTAGAATTTAATAACTCAACAACTAAAACTAAAATTACGGAACCAAATAAAGCAACATGTTCGAGTGGAGTGGCTGAAATAAAAAAACTGATTGGAATTAAGATACAAGCTAGAGTGAGTTCTTGACGAAAAGCGCTCTCTTCTCGAATAGCAAAAACTAATCCATGCCAGGAGTTCACTGCTGCTTTAAAGGCACGTGTAATTCCTTTATTTCCTTTATGAGGATTTTGTTCAATAGAATATTTTTCATTCATGAGTTAAATCTCAATATCTGAACTAGATTCAACTAAACCTTCTGGAACTGGTACTAAGTGTTTTGCAAACTGTTCACTTGCAGATTTCCATGAATATAATTTGGCGTGGCTGATAGCATTCTCCTTTGGTATTTTTAAAGCCTCTAAGCAAGCTTCTCGAAGATCTTCTTTTAAGACTCCTGCTCCGGAATTTCCAATGACATCAATCGGCCCTGGGACAGGATAGGCAGCTACAGGGAGCCCACAGGCCATTGCTTCAAGAATCACCAAACCAAAAGTATCCGTTCTGCTGGGAAAGACAAAGACATCAGCAGAAGAATAGTAGGGCGGGAGATCTACTTGATCCATTGCACCTAAATAAGTTGCGTTAGGATATTTATCTTTGAGGATAGGAAGTGATGGCCCATCACCAATGACTACTTTGGAGCCTGGAAGATCTAGAGATAGAAAAGCTTCAATATTTTTCTCTACCGCTACTCGACCAACACATAAGAAAATAGGTTTTGGCGTGTCAATGGAGGTGGATGGTTGATATTGAAAACGATCAAGATCAACGCCTCTACTCCAGAGAACAACGTTCTTAAACTGACGTTTTTGCAATTCAGCAACGATGGCTGGAGTGGGCGCCATGACTGCGCAAGAAGGCCCGTGAAACCACCTTAAAAATCGATAAGTCCAAGACAAAGGTATCCGAGTTCTGGCATAAACATATTCTGGAAAACGCGTGTGATAGGCCGTTGAATAGGGAATTTTATTTTTTATGGCGAATGATCTGGCAGCAAGACCAAGAGGCCCCTCGGTTGAGATATGAATGGCATCCGGTTTAAAAGAGCGGATTCTTTTCGATACTTTTTTTGCCGGTAGAAATGAAAGTGAAATATCGGGATATGTTGGACACGGAAAAGTCATGAATTCCTGCGGGGTAATCATTTCTACTTGATGACCCATTAACAGGAGCTCTTTTCTTGTTTGCTTTAGCGTACGAACGACGCCATTGATTTGTGGCTCCCAGGCATCGGTAATCATCATAATTTTCATTCAGTAAGCTCCAATGGGGAAGTGGGAATAGATCGAATAGTGCTTGTCTGATTTTCGACTAGAAAAGGACTAAATGAAATATTGAGTGGTGGTTGCGTGGTAATCATCTCAGGATTTTGGGTCTCCTCCAAAGAGTCTTCTAGGATGTGGGGCCAGTGAATAATCTTTAGTTCACCCTCAAAAGTTTCGACAAGTGCTGTCAGACTTTCAACCCAATCCCCATCATTGCAATATAAAAGGCCATCAATTTCACGAATCTCTGCTTTGTGAATATGTCCACAAACCACACCATCACATTTTCTTTTACGAGCCTCGCGCGCCATAATAGCTTCAAAGTCAGCAATGAAACTCACGGCGTTTTTCACCTTATGTTTTAAGTATTGTGATAAAGACCAATACTGGAAACCTAATTTGATACGGATACTATTTAACCAACGATTAACGACTAAAATAAACGTATAGGCTGTATCACCAAGATAGGCAAGCCATCTGGCATATTGCATGACACTATCAAAAAGATCACCGTGTGTTACCCATAATCTTTTGCCATCGGCAGTGACATGAATCATTTCATTTTGAATTTGTATTTCACCAAAAGTCATACCAATAAATTGCCTAGCAGCTTCATCATGATTGCCAGGGATATAGAAAACTTCTGCTCCCTTACGAACTTTGCGTAAGAGCTTTTGGATCACATCATTATGGGATTGTGGCCAATACCAAGATTTTTTTAGACGCCAACCATCAATAATGTCTCCTACAAGATAAAATGTTTCAGCTTCATTATGTTTTAAAAAATCGAGAAGATAATTTGCTTGGCAACCAGCGGTTCCCAAGTGAATATCAGAAATCCAAATCGAACGATAATGCGTCATGGAAGTTCATTTAGCCCTAGTAAAATGTCCTAGAGATGACGAAATGATGTCAATTGTGTTTCAAAAAACTATTCTTTAATAAGGCCAATGATTTTGTTCAAATATTTAGCGATACTGCGACACATTTTTTATGGGATTTATGTTGTTATTCTGCGATTTAGGTCAGCGAACCAGTCACAAAGAGAGACTCTTATACGTCATTGGAGTATTCAATTACTTCAAATTCTAGGAGTGCAACTTGAAGTTCGAGGAGAACCCGCAGAGGTGGATCGTGGAGTTTTATATGTTTGTAATCATATTTCTTGGTTAGATATTCATGTTGTTAACGCTTGGCGACCAATGAGATTTGTGGCAAAAAAAGAAGTTGGTGATTGGCCTATTTTTGGATGGTTTGCTAAAAAGCTAAATACTTTATTTATTGATCGGCAATTGCGAGGTGATGCAATTAATGTTGCTTCCGAGATGGCGCAAGCTTTAAAGCAGCAAGATCGCGTTTGTATTTTCCCTGAGGGCACTTCAACTGATGGCACTAAAGTCTTACCCTTTAAATCTAATTTGTTTCAAGCGGCGATTAATGCTAATCAGCCATGCCAACCCATCGCAATAAGTTATGAGAGCTTATTAACCGGTCAAATCAGTAAAGGACCTGCATTTATTGGGGATATGGGGCTATTAGAATCGATTTCCAATACGCTAAGAGCGAAACCCTTAAAAGTTATTCTTACTATTGCACCAATTTGTTTAAATATAAATGATCGAAAAGCCCTATCTTTAGAGGCCTGGAGCCATATTAATACCTCTAGAAATATAAATTATTAGGCATCTTGAGTAAAACAGGTTAGAATATTGGATGTTCGGGGCGTAGCGCAGCCTGGTAGCGCATCTGCTTTGGGAGCAGAGGGTCGTGAGTTCGAATCCCACCGCCCCGACCACATTTTTATCCGTTAAGAGATCACCCAATTCTTAATTTGCTGACTGTACTTTGTATTTCATACATATTTGTCTGAATCATCCTAGTTGATGTTTAATTTGTAAAAATCTAAACATAGTTAAGCCACTAAGAATCAATATTATTTTCAGAAAATATAAAAATAGATCATTTGTCTTGAAACTGAATTTGTATAAATACCTATGTCTTGGAGATGGGGCTTAAAATATATATAATGTTTCATACTGCCCATAGCTCAGATGGATAGAGCAACGGCCTTCTAAGCCGTAGGTCGCACGTTCGAATCGTGCTGGGCAGGCCATCTGCCTGACTGGCACTATCGTGATTGTCAAAACCAACATCACTGTGTTCAATTGTGACGAATTGTCTCCCGAGATTAAGCTGCCTTTCCTTCCGTTAAGGGGTGGGGCTGG
>CAIPQU010000125.1 GCA_903867305.1 uncultured beta proteobacterium | reverse complement strand
TGCCATTGTAGCTTTTTGAGGGAGAAGTGTGAATTCCCCTCTACCCAGTCATATTCAGCGCTAGGGGGCTAAAAAGAATATTTAGTAGTTAAATAATAGGCTCTGCGATCACTGGGGTAGTAGTAGTAATTATTCACAAAGGAACCGCTAGCAACTTGGGTGGAGGCATAGCCCCCATAGGTTGCATACAAGGAGTTGCCTACATTCTTGACTGTAAATTTGGTATCCCAGCCACTATTCTTGTAATTTAAATAGACATCTCCGACAGTATAGGAAGGCATTAAGGCCAGTGAGTTATAGATAGTTGTATTGGTCCCTGCATCGTAATGTTGAGTACTAACGTAATTCACAACCCCGCCAAATGACCAATTTTGATCAATTAAATAGTTAGCTCTTGCATTGAGGAGCAAATCAGGTGTCATTGCGATTGACTGACCCATGTAGGGTCCGTCCGCATAATAAGACCGTTGGAATTTGCCACCGCCAGCAATGCTAAGACGGTTCGTAAGGTTAGCGGAGGAATCTAAAACAATTCCTCTTCGATTCACGTTGTATGGAGAGTTGTAGTTTGCTCCAGTTGTCGGGTTGTAAGTAATTTCATTCTGTGACACTGAGGAGAATAGTGAGCCATTTATCCTTAGAGTATTAAGCATCCAGTTACCCCCAGCAGAATAGGTTTGAGCCGTTTGAGGTTTTAGGATGCCATTAAAAACTTGAGCGCCCGTTGTTGGATCGGCACCCCAAAACTCATCAATATTAGGAAAGCGGTAGGACTGATCCCATTTAATGAAAAGATTTTGATTCTTTGCGTAATTGAAATTGAATGCCGCATCTCCAGCGTTAGCAGAAAATGTCTGATTAGCTGTAGTGGCACCATTTATTGATCCTACTGCTGAATAGTAGGTGCTGGCTTGCTGAGTTTGATGTCTTGCGCCGCCTGTAAAGCCAACGCCATCAGTCAAGGGGAATTTTAGAATTCCGTAAGCGGACTGATTTAATAGATAGGCATTTTGAACGTTATTGGTTTGATTGGTCGGGTTATCAACATACCCCTGGGGAATCATGTAGTCATTAAGTTGATTTGATCCGTACGTGCCAATCGAACCTTGCGATGCTTTATTAAATTCATACCCAACGATTGTTGTGCCGAGAGGGCCAAAGTTAGCCTTTACACGAGGAGAGAGGTTAAATTGCCAGCCCGAAAGCGTGTTGTTGGTATTTGACCAGACTGGGGATCCACTAGAGGTATTGATTGCTGCGTCGGTGTCATAAAAAGGGTAGTAGTTAAAAGCAGTTTTATTTGAGTAGGAGCTATCGAGCTCACCAAGAAATCCATCAGCTAACTCCTTGACGCCTCCAAAACGAAGGCCAGAGTTATTGACTGTATTAGTGGCACCTATATTTTTGAAGAATGCTGACTGAGGATTTCCACTTCCTACTTGCCCAATCACGGCGCCAGGCACCCCCTCATTGGTATAACCATAGAACAAATCGATATAAGCCTTATCAATACTATTAAATTTTTGCGTTACCTTGGCATCGAATGCATAAGCATTTGCTCCAGAATTTTGACGCCACCCTTGGCTGTTGGATGTGTTTGCAGTGAGTTGATAGGTGGTGTCCTGGTATGTGTCTCGCAGAATGGCATTATTGATGAGCGTGTTATAGCTGCCATAACTGACGCTTGCCTGATTTAGGGCCGAGCTATTGCCATTGGTAATGATGTTAATGACTCCACCCACTGCGCCGTTACCATACTGCACGCTAGCGCCACCCTGAAGAACCTCAATGCGTTCAATAGAGTCGATTGGAACAGATTCCCACATCACAGAAGAAGAATCAATCGGATTGATTCTTTGACCATCTACCAGAATGAGAGTGGTACTTCCGGCAGTCATGCCATAACCGCCCATATCAACCGTGGCATCTAAGTTGAGTTGACCGCCACCATTGATATTGCGGACATTTAGCCCGCCAATTTGTGACAGTACATCTGGAATATTTTGCGATGTTGAATTTGCTATTTCATCACGCGTAATGACTTTGATATCAGCAGGTACTTCATTGAG
>CAIPQU010000124.1 GCA_903867305.1 uncultured beta proteobacterium | reverse complement strand
TACTCATTGACTGCTTGATACATTCCCGACAAATATTGCACCATATTCTTGTGTGAGCATGGTACTCAATTGATGTAACTCATCTTTGCGACGATTTTTCATCTTCGCATGAGATTTAAATCGTAAGCCGTAAAGAATTTGCCTGTTTTTTTGGTATGAGTATAGGACAAGTCATTAACGAAATTCCACACGAAATTAACTTCCTTACTTTGAGAAAGCGGGAATTTTGCGTGCTTATCCTTAACGCGTAATGAAAGGGTTTTCGTCATCGAAATATACTGTATATTTTAATAGTGCTAGACTAAAGCAGCAACATTTACATCATGTTACGTCACTTATCCCCCAGCTAAAGCAAGGGGTTTTGTGACGCGTTTTGGATAAAACAAACAGGGGAGAAATTGTGATGAATACAAAAGGTACCTTACAAATCATTCTTTGGTGCACTAGTCTGATTAGTTCAATTGTATTTGCAGAATCTGTGGCAGATTACCCTAGCAAGCCGATTCACATCATTGTGCCAGTTGCTGCAGGAGGTAATGTCGATATCGTGGCAAGAACACTAGGTAATGAACTATCGAAAATTCTTGGGCAAACTGTCATTATCGAAAACAAACCAAGTTCAGCATCGATTGTAGGAACTCAATATGTCGCTAAATCAGCTCCAGATGGATATACTTTACTCGCGCATTCCAGCACCTTTTTTGCTGCTCCATTAATTTCAGCGAATGCTGGTTACGATCCTGTAAAAGACTTTTCGCCAATTTCTCTTACCTGTAAGGTGGCGATGTTTGTCATGGTCAATCCAAATGTTCCTGCAAAAAGTATTCAGGAATTTATTCAATTAGTGAAGGCTGATCCTGGAATGCCCGCTGCTAGTAGTGGCAATGGTTCAACAGGGCATATGGCTACCGAAGTGTTTTCGAACCGTGCTGGTATCAAATTTACCAATATCTTTTATAAAGGTAACGCTCAAGCAATGGTTGATGTTTTTAGTGGACAAGTACCGATGATGTTTGATCAAATTAGTACCGGTGTTCAAAATGTAAAGAGTGGCAAACTTAGAGCTCTTGCCATTACCAGTCTTGAGCGTTCACCACTCATGCCAGAAGTTCCAACGCTCGCAGAGTCGGGCTTTCCAGGGTATGAAGATGTTACGATGAACTTACTAGTAGCTCCTGCAGGCACCCCAAAGGAAATCATACTAAAACTTCATAATGCTGTAGCAAAGGCCCTGAATCAAGCTGATCTAAAAAATCGATTCGCTGAAAAAGGTATCGATTTAGTGACTAGCTCAAGTCCAGAGGACTTAGGTAATACAATTAAAGCAGAAGTCATGCGCCTCCAAAAAGTTGCTAAAGCAGCGGGTATTAAACCTGATTAATTTTTAATAAGTAATTTATGACGAGTCTGCAAAATAAAAATATTCTTATCACTGGAGCGAGCTCGGGTATAGGTAAAGAAACCGCAATTGAATTAGCAAAAATGGGCGCTAATGTAATTTTAGCGGGACGTTCCAGTGCCAAACATGAATCAGTGATTTCAGAATTACAAGTAATTGCGCCTCAAGGTAAATTTAAATATATTCCTCTAGAACTTGAAGATTTAAACTCTGTTCGAGAGTGCGCGCGTCAATTCCTAGACCTTAATTTACCTTTGCATATTTTAATTAATAACGCTGGGGTATATGGGCAAAAAGGAGCAACCAAGCAAGGATTCGAAGTCCATTTTGGAGTCAATCATTTGGGACACTTTTTGTTGACGCTATTGCTCTTAGACTCTTTAAAGGCTTCCGCTTCTGCATCAACGCCCTCACGCATTCTCAATCTTGCCAGCGGTGCCCACCGCTATGCTACTAAGTGGGATTGGAAGGCTCTCCAAAAGCCTACGAAAACTATGACGACCATGATCGAGTATGGCATATCGAAACTCTCGAACATCTTGTTTACACTTGAACTCGCTGAACAACTCAAAAATACACATGTACTTTGTTTTGCTATCCATCCAGGTATTGTAAAAACCGATATTTGGCGACATCTTCCCGGTGCTGTGCAATCCTTCATGAACATCACTCCCATATTGAGTCCGTACGAGGGGGCCAGAACGACCTTATATTGTGCAACTGATTGCCCTGCTTCGGAGCATGGTCAATTCTTAACCAACTGTAAACGCGAAACACCAACTGCACTTGGTCAGGATCACAAACTCGCCAAGGAACTTTGGCAACGCAGTCTCGAATGGACGGGACTCAATACGACTTCGGCCTAACTACCCAATCAGCCTCATCAAGAGCAAAACCTTGTTCAAATAAGGCGATATTTTTAAGGCCATGCATAATCACTCTTGTTACCACTTCTTTCACACTGGCTGCCGCATGCGGAGTTACCACGACATTATCTAAGGTAAACAAGGGATTATTCATATCGGGTGGCTCACTCACAAACACATCAAGGCCTGCACCGAAAATATGCTTCTCGTGAATGGCATGCACTAAATCTTTTTCATTGATCAGCTCTCCCCTAGCTGTATTAATAATGATCGAGGAGGGTTTCATGAGGGATAAGGTTTTCTGATTCACTATTTCGAAAGTTGCAGCACTTAAAGGAGCATGCAAGCTCAAAATGTCACTTTGGGAAAACAAGGTATTGATATCAACATACTGAACGTTATAGTGCCGTTCTTCATCATCTGTCATTCGCTGGCGACTGTAGTAAAGCACCTGAGCATGAAAGCCAGATAATTGCTTTGCCACTTGTTTAGCAATGTTTCCAAAACCAAACAATCCCACTGTTTTTTCTGATAACTGAAAACAGGTTGTCCTCAACTCGGCATTTATCCACTGGCCAGCGGCAAAGGATTTTTGCGCATAAGTTAAACGGCGCAAGGTGGCGAGCATTAACAGGATGGCGTGTTCTGCAACCTGTACTGCATTGGCGCCATTGGTAATCGCAACTGGAATCCCTCTTGACCGAGCGGCTTCAATGTCGATTTTGTCTACTCCAATACCCCACTTTTGAATCATCTTTAATTGAGGAGCAGATTCCATTAGATCGTTATCCAAATAGGTCGCACCAAGAAAAACATAGTCAGCATCTTTCAATAGCTCACGGTGACAACTCTTTTCATTTTTTTGGGCAAAAGCAATCTCAAACCCTGATGGCAGAAAGCCTAGCATTTCTGCTCTTAAAGCAGGTACTGTGGGGGTTAAGAAAACAATTTTAGGCATTGATTTACACTCTTAAAAATCGTAAAGATGAGCAGGATTATTGACTAAGACCTGCTGACGATCTTTTTCTTGTGGCAACCATCTCAATAATAAATTCGTTAAATCCCCGTCATCAGGCAATTGTTTTTCATCAAAATAATTAATATGCGGCCAATCACTACCCCAAACAATTCGTTCAATATTTGCCTTGATTAAAGAGGTAGCAAAGGCATCGACATCATCATAATGATCGTACTGAGCTCGAATCCGGTCGCCGCCAGAAATCTTAACCCACGCCGTACCATCACTTACCATCCGACATAGATGATCAAAACCAGGGTGATGAATACCATGCACAGTATCCATTCGCCCCATATGATCAACTACTAATGGCAAACCCAATTTGAGTAAGCGTGGTGACAATTCTGGTAAATCAGGCGCATGCACCCAGATTTGAGCGTGCCAACCCCGCGCTGCCATCCTAGGGGCGATAGCTTCTAAGACGTTGAGTCCAACTCCATTGCGATAAACCGCTTGACCATTTTTACGCAATAAGTTAAAACGAATTCCTCGCACTCCTAAAGCATGCCATTGATCTAGTTCGGACTCAGTAACATCTGCATTACACACGACGATGCCTCGAAAAATGGATGAATACTCTTGCATAGCCTCTAAGATGGCGCCATTATTCGTGCCGCAGACACTCGCAGTAACTAAGACTCCTCTTGTAAAGCCGATACGCTGCAAGTGTGCTAAAAAATCACTCGCCAAATATTCCCCAGGGGTATAACTTCGGTCATCACTTAAGGGGTATTTAGCATAAGGCCCAAAAACATGCACATGGCTATCGCAGGCGAGTGGTGGAGGTTGAAATGCAATCGCTTGATTTATGAGTTTTGCTGGCAAACAAACTTGAGTCATCACTTACTCTGCCTTTAATTTACCAGCTTGTGCTAGTTTTTGTGAGTTCAATGACTCTTGATTTAACATGGCTCCCCACTCTTGAGGTGTTGAGGATTTGGGGATACTGCCCACGCCTATCAATCGACTCTTATAAGCTGGATCATTCACAACCTTCACGAGTGCTGAGTTCAATATTTTTATCACCTCAGGTGGTGTTCCAGGCGGCGCTAATACACCAGAGGTGGTATTGATTTCAAGATCAACTTTAGTTGCCTCCAGAAAGGTTGGCACATTTGGAATCGAGCTATCACGATCTTTCGATAAAACGGCTAATATTTTTAACTTCCCTGCATCCACAAAGCCTTTGGAGCTTGTTAGTTGATCAATCATAAAGTCGATTTGCCCACCCATGAGATCAGTGAGTGCAGGAGTTGAGCCCTTATACGGAATCACATTCAATGCAACTTTAACTGTCTCTTCCATGCGCAACACTGCAATATGATTCGAAGTCCCAAGACCCGAATGTCCTACTGAAATTTGACCAGGATCTTTTTTAGCGAAATTGATCAAAGTATTGGTATCTAGAAAACGCGTATCATCTGCTCGAACCACAATCACTAAGGGAGAAATTGCTGCTAAACCAACCGGTTGAAAACTTGAAGGTTTATAGGGTGGAGTTTTCATCATATATGGCAACACGGATATCGTATTGGTTGTAGCTAGTAATAAGGTGTATCCATCCGGCTCAGATCGAGAGACAAACGCAGAGCCAATTGAACCTCCCGCCCCAGCTCGGTTATCGACCAAAACAGATTGGCCTAAAATAGTACCTAAACTTTGAGCTACTGCTCTCGCCACAATGTCAACATTACCTCCCGGAGCAAAAGGGGCAACAATTGTCAATGGTTTATTTGGAAAAGTTTGAGCATTCGAAAAAGTACTGATCAATATCAATAAGAAAAGACAGCTAATTTTCTTAAAAGATGATGGCATATTACCTCTCATTAATTTGGGTGATTAAAGACCAACAACTATTCTCTAAAGCTGGGATCCATCCGATCCATCATTCTTAATAATGCAGGCCACTCCATTACTCCGTAGGGACGTCGAACTTGAGGCTGGTAATTCATAAATGTCTCATACAAGACTTTTTCGGAGACCGCTTGTAAAGGACTATTACAAGACATAGCAGCAATTTGAGCCCGACAAGAAAGTTCTAAACGATGCATCCAATTAAATGCTTCACCAACTGTTTTACCTAAAGTTAATAAACCATGATTTCGCAGGATTAAAGCTTCGGCTTGCCCTAAATCTCTTACTAAAACTTCTTGTTCAGCCAAATCTAAAACAACCCCCATATAGTCATGATAGGCAATCTTTAAAAAACGCATTGAGGTTTGATTCAGTGGAAGTAACCCACACTGTAAGGAAGATACTGCCATCCCGGCATAAGTATGGGTATGGATAACACACCCTACTTCTGGTCTTGCTTTATGAATCGCGCTGTGCAAAATATAACCTGGCTTATTGAACCCATAATTAAGGTCCCCAAAATCAGGTTTAAAAAGAATTTCCCCATCATGTGTAATTTTGATAAAGCATGAGGCAGTCATTTCCTCATACATCATGCCGTAAGGATTAATTAAAAAAGCATCTTCCTCACCAGGCACGCGCAAAGTAATATGATTGGCAATCATATCGGACATGCCGTAATGTGCAGTGAGTCGATAACAGGCAGCCAAATCCACTCGGGCTTGCCACTCTTGCGGGCTGACAATATCTTTTAAGGATTTTAATGGTAGTTTTCCTAGACTCATGAAACACACACTCTCGAAAAATAATTTGATTGATAGTTTTCAATTCTATACTTTTTATACCTAAAACCAAAAATATGATCAATCAGCATGCTAACTTCCAAAATATGAGGAAACTTCACACCGATCATAAAATAAACATATTTATCAATTGCTTAGAAGAGTCTCTGGATTAAACTATCGGTCGACTCTCCTTTTTTAAGATGTGGAATTCAATAAGACGAAAGAAAAAAGATTTAAGATTGCAGTATTGAATTTATAAATGATAAAAGTGAGACATCAAATATGAAATGCAAAATAGCATTAATGATTTTTCTAGTCGTGCAAAGCTCTCTATCTTTTGCACAATCAAGCAATTGGTCACCAACTAAGCCCGTTCGATTAATTGTTCCACAAGTTGCAGGTGGTGGTGCTGATGCAATCGGCAGAACGATTGCACAAGGATTATCTGAGAAGTTGGGTCAACCAGTGATCGTGGATAACCGCCCAGGCACCAATGGTGGCGTGGGGGTAGATAATCTCTTAAATTCTCCAGCAGATGGCTATAACTTGATTTTGGTCTACACCTCACTCATGGCGATCAATCCCGCAGTATATGAAAAAATTAGCTATAGTCCCATGCGTGATTTAAAACCAATTGGTGCGGTTTGTGAAGTGCCCCTAGTGATGATTGCAAGCTCTAAGGTCCCAGCCAATAATATGGGTGAACTCATTAGCTCATTAAAGGCAGACCCACAAAGTATTTTTGGCGCATCTAGTGGGAATGGATCTTTTTCTCATATGATGATTGAGATCATGAATACAAAGATTGGTGTGAAAATGACCCACATTCCTTTTAAGGGGGAGGGT
>CAIPQU010000123.1 GCA_903867305.1 uncultured beta proteobacterium | reverse complement strand
CTATTGATTTTAAACCCATTCAATTGACAATTGTAGGTTTATGGTTTTTGAAATCCTAATTTGGCCTGCCCAGCACGATTCGAACGTGCGACCTACGGCTTAGAAGGCGCGAAAATCTAATTAGAACAATAACTTAACAATTGGCTACAATTCCGCACTTTAGGTTCGAGATAGTAGGTTTGAAGTGTGGGGTCTTGTGGATTTGATTGGTTGGGGATTGGTATCAGCAGAGATACTTCATTAGCGTCTTCGCAAGATCATCAACTTCAAAGGGCTTATAGAGCGCCCAAATTTAAAACTACGTTTAAAACTTATGCAATCAGATGAAGTATTGTTTATTGACCTAAACTATTGAATACTCGCTTGCTTACTAGCCCATTTTTTGATGTCTTTAAATTCAACAGATCCTAAGATACGTTCTTTTTTTCCATCTTTTCCGAGCAAAATAGTCATCGGAATTTCTCCATGCCATGTTTTATCAACTTCAAAATAGATGAATTCATCAAAATTACTCACCAGATAATAATGATCATACTTCTCTAGTTTAGCGCTCTGCAATCTCTTGCGGATCATTGACCCAGAGACGTCGTCCACTTGTACAAAAATTGCTTTAATGTTTTTATCTGATTTTAAGTATTTGCCCCACTCTGGAAGTTCTGTAATACATGGCCCACAGGTTGTGCCCCAAAAATGAATAGCGACGGTTTGATTGGGATATTTTTTAGTGATTGCTGACCAGTCACCAGATTGATAAGGTTGCAATTTTATCTCTGCAAAAGCAACAGAAATAGATATGTATATCCAAAAGCTCAATAGGAATAATAATTTTTTCATCATCTACTCATCTCAATTAACTCATATCCCTTTTGACGTGTTAGCCAAGATAAATACACCTTACCTTGTGAACTGATCAATAAAGGATGGTCAGAATAGCCTGATGTTTCAGATATCAATTTTTTATCACTCCAAGTTTGTCCATCATTTGCAGAGTACTCGGCATACACTCGAGATTTTTCACCATCAAATTCTTTCCAAACCAACCAAACGTGTTCATCCACAGATAATAAATAAGGTCGCCCAACATTACTACCATCATCACCTAATTTACGCGGCAAAGAAAAACCGATTCCGCGATTGTTGGATTTGGCATAAAACACACCCGTACGGTTAGTCCCTTGAGTAAACCAAGCGGTATGTATCGTGCCATTTTTAGATACAGTAATGGTGGGTCCATGGTGTGGGCAGGTATCTGTTTTCCATTGATCATTGGCAATGGGTATAACTTTTCCCACTTGCCCATTCGCTTGCACTATCTGCACTGCATGATCCCGAATCCCTTGATCAAAAATTGCGCGGTACACAAAAGCCAGTGATTGATCAGGAGTAAGCGCTACACCAATTCGACAACATTCACAGGTGCTTGGATTTGCTATCACTTCTTTGCCAGTAATCATTCCTTTTTGATCTAGCCAACCATAAGCAACTGAGCCGCCTAATTTCTTTTTACCTTTTTTATTTTCTTCGGCAATTAGGCGTTTATCGATCCAGGTTATAAATATGCCATTCTTGCTATTGATCATCGATGGAAATCGTTGACTTGTTTCATCTTTAACAATACTGATTGGCTTAGAGAAGTTTTTTCCTAGATCTTCAGATACTACTGTATTGATTTGTGCATTCCAATTGGTATCTTTAAAGAAGGCATAAGCAATGACGATTCTTCTCTGAGAATCGATGACTATCTGGGGTCTTGCGTCACCTCCCGTATCCAAAGATTTACCATGCTCAGCCAATCGAATAGGCTCATCAAAAGTTTTTCCTAAATTAGTGGATTTTGCAACTGAGATAACTCCACCAGCAGTCCATGTTACCCAGAGCTTGCCATCATTGGTCATAAAAGGAGTAGCTGCATTGGCACACTCCATGCCAGTTGTTGTGCAACTCATAATGGCTTTTTTCATCCCATGATCGTGAGTTTGAGCATTACATAGAATCGGAGTACAAATGAGTACTATCCAGCTCACACCGAGATATTTTTTTAATTTCTGGACCATGGATACGATCATCACTATTCCGATTCTAAAATTTTTTTTCAATTTATAGCTTAGCTTCTCATTTAAAACTTATAACGCAAGCCCACCATCACTAATCTTGGCATTCCCAGCGTCGGTGTAGTTGAAGATGAGCTTCCATCGGTATAGTAACCTTGATTGAGCAGATTCATACCATTGGCAGTGAAGGTCGTCTTGTTATCATAGTCATACGCCACGCTGAAGTCAACGGTCACATATCCTGGCATTTGAACGGTTTGCGCTGTATCCAGATAAGCTTGACTAACTGCACGTGCTTGCCAATAGGTTTTAAGTTTAGGATTGATCTTCCAGTCGATCCCCAAAATACCCATATTAGGAGATACACCCCCTAATTGCTGGAAGGCAGGATTCTTTGATGAGTCAATCGTATTTGTTAAAAATGCATTGGTGTAAATATAATTAGCAATCAATGAAAGATTGTTTGCTAAACGCCACTTCGATCCTAGCTCAAGACCATTCGATCTAGAATCAAATTGATCAAGATAATAATTAAATGAGGAAGCGGTAATGCCATACATACTTTTAACGCTTGAATAATATTGGGCAGCAACTCCAGTTGAAGTACTTGATAAAGCCATTGAGTAGTTCATATTTTGCACATACAAATTGTAGTAAGTAACATTCAAATCAACAAAAGAGGATTGATAATCTGCTCCGACTTCCCAACCATAAAGATTTTCAGGAGAAAGATTAGGGTTTGAAATTGATGTAGATGTGCTGGAAGTACTACCAAAACTTCGATACATATTATTCATACCCGGTGCACGAAAGCCTTTATACGCAGAAGATCTTAAAGATAAATTATCATCGGCAAAATACTTCAGTGAAAAGCTAGGATTAAAGCTAAACGTCGTTTTATCATCTTGCGGGCTAGAATTATTATTAATCGTGATATTTGCGTTCGAGTTTGTCCAAGAATCTAGACGCAGTCCAAGTGTTGCCTCGAATTCATCGATGGGGCGATATTTTTGCTGGAAAAAAGTTCCAATAAACTGCTGTGTAGCCTGTGATGATATATATGTATTTACCAAAGGTGCAACTGTCACAACTCCATTAGCCACCGTGGGAGGATTGTAATTAAACTGGGAATCTTTCGCACTTAACCTACGTGAATCAATACCTAGCGTGCTATTGCCAATAGCATAACTGTTGGAATAGACTAGCGATGCGCCAACTTCATTGTAGGGCTGATAATCCGTTTGGCCAATGTATTTATAAATGGGCGCAGCATCAGATGGGGCAACACCCGCACTAAATGATGTACCACATTTACTATTATATGTACTTGAGCTTGGTGTATAACCACCTGTGGTCGTATTGATACCTGGCCAACATCCGGTAGCGTTGTTCTTATTAAAGACAATGGATTGAAACCATAACTTGCCATCAATCGTGCTTTTATCCGACAGTTGCGAAGTAACGCCGGCAGATAAATCATAGGCCTGTTGAAGATTTTGACCAAGCTCATTGTTGATATATTGATTTTGTTCGTGATAGCCTAACTTAAAAAATCCAGATGTGGCAGCATCAAATTGATAGTACGAATCAACTCTCAAGTTGGCTTGCTTGTCTGAATTTTCTACCTGCCCGGCACTTAACTTATAAGCGCCATTAAAAAATACGGGAGTTGGATTATAGCCGTCGGTATGGAAATAATCTGCAGAAATACGCACTTTTAAGTCCTCACTCACTTGCAGGTTTTTAGCTGCATAAAAGTTTTGCATATTCATATTTCCTAAGCTGGCAGATACTTCCCCGCCAGCACCTTCTGGTTTTTTAGAAATAATATTAATCACACCCGCAACAGCCAAATTTCCCCAAAGTGCAGATCCACCGCCACGAACTACCTCAACTCGTTCAATCGAGGCTAAGGGAACTTTAAACCACTGAATCGTTGAATAAAATGGATCGTGTATAGGAACCCCGTCCAACATCACAAGTACTTTGGCATTGGCTAAGCCACGCATCTTCAAGCTTGTTCCTGTGGGATCTGACACGAAGTAAGGCGCTCCTGATAAATTTACGGAACTGATATTACGAAGTAATTGATCCAAGGTTAATGCAGGACTTTTTTTAATATCTTCTTGAGTAATTAAAGTCGTAAAGACTGGCATCGACTCTAATTTTGTACTTGACCTACTTGCATCTACAGAAATCTCTGTCACATCTGACTGAACATTACTAAGCATCACTGAATTACCAGTAGAAATTTGAGCCCAGATTGGTGTTGCCCATAAAGCAGTGAGTAAAACTAATAATTGACGTTTATTCATCTTCTATTGAATAAATGCCTTTAGGCATTTATTCCCTCCCAAAAAGTTAAAAATGTTTTGTTATCGCTAAATTAATTTAGCGATTGTGGAGGTGCTCTTGAAGGAAGAGTTAGCCAAGCAAAGTGTAGCTTAGGAGATTGATAATAAAGCTGTGGAAAAAGCTGATTGCTTTGACTGAGAGAAAAATTTATATCAGTATTTAAGGTTGGTAAGAAATCTGATTGAGCCACACAATAAGGGCAGTGCTCAGCAGAAAATTGATGATCATTTGATTGATCATCTGTTGTGACTACATGAATTAATTTAGAGCCTGTAAGTGAACAAATTTCTACATCAAACGATTTATTTGAGTCTTTAAAAGCAATCGCTTGTGAAATTGAAGGCGCCAAAGCACTCATCAAAATCCCCAAAATAGCGATCCAATGAATTAACTTTGAATTTGTTCTAAATTTCATTATATTGATATTCTAATACTACTTCGACATTCAACAGTCCCTTAACCACGCCCTAACCGACAAAAAAAATCAAACATGGCCAGCCAACGGTCCAACTGCTCCCCACTTCCCCCACTTCAAAACCTCAACTCCCTCCAAGCTGGCCTTGACCCCATGTTTAAGGGTGGGATTGAAAGCATTGATCTTGTTCCACGCGGAACAAACTAAAGATATCGGCTTCTCCAACAAACCAGGAGTGTTGGGTCTAAATATTTCTTCCAAATATGATCACCCTGACAAATAAATCTGGATTGATACATATTAGGGGCTAGTCGTGAAGTGTCGTTTTAAACGACACTTTCGGCATAGGGGTCGGATTATTTCAGGGCTGAATATGTGTCAAATCAATTCAACAGCACGCCGTTTCATGTCATCGTTCACATCAATATAGGCCTGTGTAGTTGATATTGACCTATGATTGGCAAGGCTCATGAGTACTCTAACCCCGACGCCTCGACTGGCCAAATTCGTAATGAACGTCCTTCTTCCCGAATGGCTACTGGCATGATCGATACCGGCATTGCGATATAAATGAAAAAAGTGCTGAGCTAGTGTGTTTGGAGTAAACCCATATCGCTTCTGTGTGAAGAACAAGGGCTTTTCAAGATCTTGATGACGAATCGTTTTGAGGTAT
>CAIPQU010000122.1 GCA_903867305.1 uncultured beta proteobacterium | reverse complement strand
CGTCAGGCTGGCGTGATATTTGAGGAAGTAAATGAAGCGTATTCGACCCAAATTTGTTCAAGTTGCGGAGAAATCTCCGACAATAGTCCGAAAGGTAGAGCTGATTTGAATAAGAGCAGTTGGAAGTGTCATTGTGGATCTGTTCACGACAGGGACATTAATGGAGCTCTCAATATTCTTGCGTTCGGACATGAACGTCTAGCGGTAGGAATCCCCGTCCTTTAGGACGGAGAAGAAATATAATTATTTAAAGCAGACTAAAAAAAGAGGACTAATGAGACAAACATCTTCACAAATTTCATTTTTGACAACAGGCTCTATAAAGGGCGTCGTCGTTTTTGTTTTATGTTTGTTTAGCCTTCAGGTTTTTTCGCAATCGAATGTACGTAAGTTCGGTGATGAAAAATATGAACCTAAATTAGGTCAATCTGGCAAAGATGTGATCTGGCATCCCACAAGCACAGATTTAGTGACGCAAATGTTAAGTGTAGCCATGGTGAAGCCAACTGATATCGTTTATGACTTAGGTGCTGGAGATGGCAAAATAGCGATTAGTGCAGCGAAGGATTTTGGAGCTAAATCTGTTGGCATTGAATTTAATCCTGAGATGGCAGCTCTTGCTGAGCGCAATGCTGATCGTGCTGGAGTTGGTGATCGCGTCAAGATCATCCATGGAGATATATTCAAAGAAGATTTCACCTCAGCAACAGTGTTAACGCTGTACCTTCTTCCTGAATTAAATCTCCAACTGAGGCCAAAAATCCTGAATATGAAACCAGGCACTAGGGTGGTATCTAATTCATTTCACATGGAGGATTGGGAGCCTGATATAGAAATCGGCAATCCGGTAAGGGCGTATTACTGGGTTGTTCCTGCTAAAGTCGCTGGTACTTGGACTATTTATGGATTACATCCTACTCAAAAAGCCACCTTAGATTTAGTTCAATATCAACAACGGGTAGGTGGAACTTTATCGATTGATCGATACATATACCCCATCCTGAAGCCGATATTGGAAGGTGAAAAACTTAAATTTAGTTTTGTGGATAAGGATCAAATACTGCATGCTTTGGAAATCGACATGACGGGTGATGTCGCTGCGGGAACTGATCGAGCTGACTATAAAATCACAAAGTTAGTTGGTAAGCTAGAAAAGTCGCGATAAGATAGATGAGGGCTTTATCTTAGTTCTGGGCAAATACTTTACACTTTCCGCATGGACTATACAGGCTCCAACGTTGTTCAAAACTAAAGCTACTTTTTAAAACTTCCCCAATGGTGTCTCTAGATTAAATCGCTTTGAGCTTGGCCATTGGGCTAAGGCTGAGGGTGGATTATTTTGAGATTTTTCGGCTATAAATCTTATTTATGCCAATTCAATAATTATCCGGATAGCTTACCTAGGGAATACCACAGTATTTTTAATCTGAAATAAGTGAAAAATATAAAAAACATTTTTTATATGAATCTTAATCAACTTATCTATGTCAGTAAGGCAACCCAATTGATGGGGATGCTTTCTTTGACCCAAATATTAGATAGTTCCGTCAGGTGGAATGAAGCTCACGAGCTTACCGGAGTTTTGTTTTATGACAATGGCCATTTTTGTCAATTACTAGAAGGTGACAAATATGAGATTTTGAATGTCTGGGAGAGAATCAGTAGTGATAAAAGGCATCATATTCTCAGACGTCTTGAATTGGGCCCTATTGAGAAAAGAAGTTATCCCGATTGGAAGTTGAGATTTCATGGGGCAGAGCAAATTGCCAAACATTTCAAGGAAATGGCTAAGGTATTAGACGGGATGCCAGAACACGACGACGATTTATTGAGAATCATGAAATCAGTTTCATCTGTTTAATCGGTTTTTGAATATGGTCTAAGTAGAGTCATCAGCTTCAAAGGCCTTCTAGAGGCCTAGTGAGACCATGTGAGTCCAATTCAATTATCAGTTTTTTAGAGATCAGAAAATTTCTTCAAACTATTCTTTGGATAGTTTATTTGATCAAATTATGCTTAAACATGGTGCAAGTGGATGAATTTCATACTTAAGAATATGTCAAGATAATTAAAACATGTAAAGGAGATTAAATTATGAGTAAAGTTGCAAATAATATAGGGTGGGGTTTTGTTGGATGGATATTAATTCTTACGGGCTTAATGTTTTACATTCAGGGTTATAAGCCGATCCTCTTTGGCGCTGGAATGCTAGTTATTTTTTATCGTGCGGTAATTGCGCATAACGATGAATATGAGCCAAAAATAAATTATTAAGTATTAAAGTTTGTAATTAGTCATCAGTTTGAGCGAACTAAAATCTAGACCAAAAACTTAAATTTATAAAGACATTAATACAGTACTAAGAGCAATACGTAGATGCTTTTTCAGAGATTATAGATATTGGTGAATTCTAATACGAAGTGCAACTTTGAAAAATGAAAGGAGGCTAAGGATGATTTAGTATCTTAGCTTCTCGACCTCCAAGTCAAAGTAGCCATGAACTATAAACACCAAAGCCTTGAAGAACGATATCAGATTTAT
>CAIPQU010000121.1 GCA_903867305.1 uncultured beta proteobacterium | reverse complement strand
GGATAAATGATTTTATTAAGGGGCTCATTAACTCAATATAACGAAGTCTTCATTATTAAAGAATCCTAAACACATAAAAATGCTTCGATGCTGATTAGCAATACTTTTTTAGTTTAACTGTATTAAACAATAATCTCAAGGTAATCAGGAGTCGGATTTATAAATAAAAATATATAAAACAATAACGTATGATATATTTTTTAAACTAATTTAGGCTTGGGATATAGATTTATATTTAGAAAAAATCAAATCTCATTACATTAACAAAGAACTTGAAAGATAATTTTCTATTAAAAGTTGGTATTTACTGATAAATTTACAAATATTGTAAAGATGGAAAAAGATGTTTAATGCAGCTTCTAAAAAAAGACTCCCAAAAGACTGTCATCATAAACTCCTTAGTTTATGTGAATCGTAAAGTAACTCCACTGTCTGAGGCTAAAATATTTAATCCCCTTGTTCAATCGATAGAGAACGGTAATCCCCCCGCAGGTTAACTGGGGCGAATTCAACCGGTCAGTGCAACGCTTGTTCAAATACTTCTGCTGGAGTTTTAAATCCCAATGTTTTTCTTGGTCGAGTATTAAGTTTATTAGCAATTTCATCTAGCTGACTTTGAGAATATATTCCCATCCCTTTGCCTTTAGGAAAGTACTGACGTAGAAGACCATTCGTATTTTCATTTGATCCACGTTGCCATGGGCTGCTAGGATCACAAAAATAGACTGTCATATCAGTTGCCATCGTAAAACTCTTATGCGCACTCATCTCATGGCCGCGATCCCAAGTTAAGCTTGTAAGTACCTGCTTAGGCAAACGCTTCATTTGTTCAGTTAGGGATTGCACAACCGAAGTAGCTCTTTTGCTATCTAATTTACATAGTACGGTAAACCTAGAGTATCGTTCTACGACAGTTGCAATCGCACTATTGTTAGAACCAATAATCAGATCACCTTCCCAGTGACCCGGAATGGCTCGATCTTCAATCTCGGCAGGTCGTTCTCGTATTGAGATAGCATCCACAATCTGTCCTCGGGTTGATACCCGATGAGACTTTGCATGACGAAACATGCGCTTGGTTCGAAGGTGCTTTTTGAGTTCCTCCCGAAATAAGCCACGTGTTTGTATAAATAAGGACTTATAGATTGTTTCATGCGATACGCTCATCTGCTTTCCATCATTAGAATACTTCTTTAACCAGCCTGATATCTGCTCTGGGGACCAGTCTGATTCAAGCAAGCAAGCCACGATTTCCCTTAATGAATCATTTTCTCCTAATAATAGTGGTTTGGGCCTTTTACTACTCTTGAGAAAATATTTTTCTGCAAGGGTAGCTCGATATCGCTTCAACCCACCATTACGGGATATTTCCCTAGAAATCGTGGATGGGTGACGATCAAGTTGCCTAGCAATATCGCGCATACTTGATCCGCTGGCAATACCTCGAGATATTGTCTCTCGCTCTTCAAACGTAAGACAACTTGAGCGCCTGATTCGCTTTTTTGGCTCAATGCCACCGTGATAAAGCAAGTAGGAGTAGACGGTAGCTGGCGGTTTTTTAATATCACGAGCTATGTGACTCATGGGAGTCCCCTGTTGCCACATTGTCCAAATCTTTGCCTTGCGTTCATGAGACATCCCTCCGTAAACACTTACCATTGCACACCTCCTAATTTTAATATCAATTTTTTAAGGTGTTGCACTGACCGGTTGAATTCGCCTCAGTTAACCTGAGGGGGGATTACCTTATGTCTCTAGGAAGGGCTTCGACGAAAATGAAGGCAGCCCTTGTTGCGAATATTATCTGGAAGCAATTTCCAGTTTATGGCTGGAAGGGAGGTAATTTAGCAGCCCTTCTTCTAGAAAGGAGCGCTGTAACAAATTATGTTTTCAAAAGGGGGCCAGTATCCGGATCCGCTTGCCTATTTCAGTCTGAAGTCATGGCAAGACTTTATGCCTCCAAAGAGCTAGTTCAGGCGCTCATTGATTTAGGTTTTTTATCCTACCTTGTAAAAAACAAAACTGAGTACGTGATTTCGGCATCGCTAAGAGTGTTTGAAGAAAAATTTATTACGCCAGCAGGTCTAAGTAAAAAACTTAACATAAGCTTGGGATCTCTAGAAAATATGTTCAAAATTCTCCAAGTCCCCACTCTTAAGCTTCCCATCAATGGCGGTAGTGCCATAGAAGAGATTATTGATAG
>CAIPQU010000120.1 GCA_903867305.1 uncultured beta proteobacterium | reverse complement strand
TTAGATAATCATCAAATTTAACAAGATTCGTTAATGAAGCGGGCGTAAAACCCAGGAGTACTTTGACTGCTAACGGTAGAACCAAATAACCTACGTAAATACCAATCGCGAAAAATGGAATTGCAAATAGAAGAAAAAATATCGAGTTCCGTTTTTCACGGCCCTTCATAGCCGGAGCAATAAATGCCCAACTTTGATAGAGCCAGATTGGCGCTGCCAAGATAACCCCAATCAATAATGAAATCTTAAATTTCAGATCAATTGGTCCGAGGACGCCATTTATATAGAGAATTCCGCAACTTGATTTTCCTGTTGCCACTACTTCTTTTAGGTTACAAATCGGTGCCGCTAAGTGGTTGATGATTGTGTCGTAAAGAAACCAGCCAACAAAAGCGCCTAAGATTATGCCGAGGGCAGACTTAAATATTCGCTTACGAAGTTCGGCAAAATGCGCCATCAATGGCATACCACCGCTCGATTTCGAGCTCATTAGATATCTATTCTGCTGGTTTGGTTCCGGAGTCAGGCTTCTCTTTCTTGACTTCGCCATCTTTTAACTCGCTTTTGAATATCTTGAGTGATTTGGCTAGTGAACGAGCTGAATCAGGAAGTTTCTTAGCGCCAAACATAACGACAAATACCAAGGCCAAAATGATGAAGTGCCAACCTTCGAGTCCTCTTAACATATTATTCCTAACGACGATTCCGTAGTTGTTCTGGGCTAAAGGATAGTGGTTCTTGGCTACTGATACAGCGATCTGATGGCAGCCAAATGGCCGGAAAGCGCCGCCTTCAAGGCGGGTGGATTCAAAACCGCTATTTCTGGACCAAAACCAGCAATTGTTCGAACTAACCAATCTTGATCTATCGCGGTTACCAAAACCTCATAACCATTTGAAATTTTCTCGGTATTTGCAATTACCGCAGAATTCTCCTCAATAAAAATTCGCGCATTATCCGAAACGAAAAGCAAATAGTCATCGCTAGGTTCATGATCACTTCGCTCTACTCCCGCGCTGAAAGCTTGATCGCTCTTGCGGATCGCAAGAATTCGATCGAGTCGAAAAACGCGTTCGCCCTGAGAAGTAATGCACCAGCTTTCGATATATGTGTGTTTACCTTCGACATAAACTCTATTCGGGATGATCGTGCGCCAAGATTCCTTATCACTATGCGCGCTGAGGTAATTAATCTCGACCGCGCAACCCCTCACTATCGCCTGCAAAATTTCATCGAGTTTCGCATCAGCTGGTTCATTCACCACAACATCTATCGTGGGCTTGAGATCCAAAACAGCACGTAGTTTGACTTGAAGACCTTCTAATTCTTGACGGACATCTGGATTAGCCATTGTTTTCATGACTTCTAGAGAAACAAGTAAAGTTGTAAGTTCAGGTTTTGAAAGTTTTCGAGGTCTATCCAAAACTTGCGGGTCTGAGACTGTCACATATCCATCCTCGAAATTCATATCAATCAGTTCCAGCGGCGAGTAACCAGGCAACCCGCACACGAACAATAAATTCAAATCTTCTAGAATTTGCATTTGAGTGATTCTAAATTCATCCGCCAACTCTTCAACCGAAATCCCTTGATTCTCCAGTAAGAATGGAACGAGATACAAGGCGCGAGCGGTCCTAGTTGTCGATGCTTCACTCATGGTTTTCCGCCACTAACTAAGGCAATAATTTCATTGCGAAGTTG
>CAIPQU010000119.1 GCA_903867305.1 uncultured beta proteobacterium | reverse complement strand
CGTTGATTTACCGCCCATATTAGGGCCCGTAATCATGAGCATTTGTCGCCCGAGCGATAATTCACCATCATTCCCAGAGAAGGTCATTGATTTTTTGGCTAATTGAGATTCGACTACTGGGTGACGCCCTTGTTGGATCTGCAACATGGTTTTTTCAACGAGGATTGGCGGGGACCATTGATACGTCTTTGCACAGTAGGCGAAACCACCAAGGACATCAAGTTGTGCCAGTGCTCGGGAAATCCGTTGGATTTTCGGAACATAGGCTTGTAGGATTTGCACAAGCTCTTCGAATAATTGTTTTTCTAGAGCAAAACTTTTTTCTTTCGCCGACAGCGCTTTATCTTCAAAGGCTTTTAATTCAGGGGTAATATAACGTTCTGCGTTTTTCAGAGTTTGCCGACGTTGATAGTCAAGGGGAACTTTGTCAGTTTGACCATGCGTTACTTCAATAAAAAAACCATGAATTTTATTGAATTCAACCCGTAAGGTATTGATGCCTGTTCTAACCCTTTCTCGTGCCTCAAGATCAATGAGAAATTGACCAGTGTCTGCACTAAGAGCGCGTAATTCATCAAGGTCAGGGTTATAACCATCGGCAATCACACCACCTTCGCGAATTACGCTTGCTGGGTCTGGCATCACAGAGCGATGCAATAAATCAATTAACTCAGGTTCAATACTCAAATCATTGCAAAGAAACTGTAAAAGGGGAGACTCTTTTTGAATCGTATTTAAAACGACTTGCACTGGCGGCAGAGTATCGAGGGTATCCCTTAAACTCGATAAGTCTTTTGGGCGAACGCTTTTGAGCGCAATGCGAGAAGCTATACGTTCGATATCAGAAATCTTGGACCATTGGCTTCGAAGCTCTTGAAACTCAAACGGATGACTTAAGAGTTCTTCAACTGCCTTATGACGCATTCGCACCTCATCTTGAGAACGAATCGGGTGATGAATCCAGTGGCGCAGTAAACGACTTCCCATCGGATTAGCGCAATCATCTAAGAGCGAGAATAAGGTAGGTTCTGTTTCACCACGCAGTGTTTGTGTCAGCTCAAGATTTCGACGTGTTGCTTCGTCCATGCCGATATATAAATCATTGCTTTCGATTTGGCAGGATTGGATATGAGGAATTTTCCCAGTCCAACCCAAGCCTTGGGTATGTGCTGCAAAAGATAAGAGGACACCGACCGCATGTAAAGCAAGCGGCATTGGCTGGCTGTCATCAATACCTAGAACAGAGAGATCATTTAATTCAAGAACCTGTTGAAGGCGCTGTGCGCCATCTTTGGTTTGCCAGACCCAACTTGGAACTTGTGTCGTATTCGGCGCCATTAAATAGGGCAGATCTTCGAGTGTTGGTGCTAAAGCACTCCATTGTTCTGGCATACAAAGCCATTCAGAGGGAGCGATTCTTGCCAGATGTTGTGATAATTCAGTGCGAGGAAATTGGGCGATTCTTAATTCACCACTTGCCATCACTAACCACGCGATGCCAACTTCTTGATGATGGGTATAAAGTGCCAGCAGGCTAGCATTTTTCCGTTCTGACAGTAGCGCTTTATCAGTTACTGTACCAGGCGTTAAGATACGCATCACCTTACGCTCAACTGGACCTTTACTTGTGGCTGGATCGCCAATTTGTTCACAGATCGCCACACTTTGACCTGCTTGAATTAATTTTGCTAGGTATTGTTCTGCTGAGTGGTAAGGAACCCCAGCCATTTTGATGGGTGCGCCGTTCGATTGACCCCTTTGGGTCAGTGTGATATCTAAAATCTTTGAAGCGATCTGTGCGTCTTCAAAAAATAATTCATAGAAATCTCCCATCCGGAAGAATAGTAGGGCGTGCGGATTTTCTGCTTTGATGCGTAAAAATTGCTGCATCGCTGGTGAGTGACCTGCAAATTGATCCTGCATGAGATTAATCTTTGAGCCAGTTTTTTAACTGATTGATATCTTTTGAATGTGCGGGAGACTCTTCAGAGTTGCCATTCATCGACGCTTGTTGCTCTAGGGCTTTGACTTTCGCTTCCAGCTCGACCGTAATATCAATTAAGCTTTTAAGGGCTAAGGAGACAGGATCATCCGCTTCAGGGGTGATTCCATATGCAGAGAAGTTGGATTTCGCAGAATCCGTTGCAGAACTAGGTAATTCCGCACGAATAATTCTTGCGGGAATACCTACTGCAGTTGCATTGGGAGGAACTTCCTTCAGGACAACGGCATTTGATCCCACACGCGCGTAATCACCAATCTGAAAGCCGCCTAAAATTTTTGCGCCCGCGCTGACCACGACACCTCGGCCTAATGTTGGATGACGTTTTGCGCCCTTGTATAGGGAGGTACCACCCAAGGTAACACCCTGATAGATCGTACAGTCATCACCGATGTCACTAGTTTCACCAATGACTGTGCCTAGACCGTGATCGATAAAAACCCGTCTGCCTATTTTGGCGCCAGGGTGAATTTCAATCCCATTGATCACGCGTGACAAGTGGGACAAAAATCGGGCTGGCCATTTCAGTCCTGCATTCCATAAGAAGTGAGAGATACGATGAACCCAAATAGCGTGAAGGCCTGGATAGCAAGTAATGACTTCAAATCGGTTTCTGGCCGCAGGATCGCGTGCGATGATCGAATCTACAGTTTCGAAAATATTCAATGTCATCCCCATAGTTTAAATCTTTTTATCATTTTTAAGGATCATTTGCTTCGCAACCCCCCTCAGGAGATCAACCTCCTCAGGATGAAGACCAGCTCGATCAAATAATGAGCGTAGCCGTTCCATCAGTTTTTTGGGATGGGAGGGATTTAAAAAATCTATCGCGATGAGCCCCTCGCGCAAATGGTCCATCAGCGCATTGATAGATTCCATTGTTGCTTTAAGGGTCGGTTCTTTGAGGTGTGTGGGCGGTGTTATTGTTAAAGATTGCCTCATTTCATAGGCGCAGACCATCACAGCCTGTGCCAAGTTCAGTGATGAATAGCTTGGATTGGCATCAATCCAGACCCTATGGGAGCAGAATTGATAGTCTTCATTACTGAGTCCTGCACGTTCTGTGCCAAATAAAAAAGCGCAACTTTGCCCTTGAGCCATCGCACAAGCTTCTTTAAGAGAGATGCTTGGAGGCCCGAATTCGCGATCCCTCGCAGACAGGCCAAAGACCAAATGATGATCTTTCGTGGCAAGAGCTAGAGAGTCCATGACTTGTGTTTTTGCTAGAACATCATCAGCACCACTTGCCAAAGCAATCGCATCTGGAGCACGAATCGCATCAGAGTTCTTTGGGGCAACTAAGATGAGTTGATCAAACCCCATCGTTTTAATAGCTCTTGCGGCTGATCCCACATTTCCAACATGGCTCGTTTGATGCAAAATCCAAGAGACACTGGGCATGATTCGCTTTCTACAGGTAATTTGGTTAAAATAGTGAACTTATATTAAGTATCACTTAATTTGTTCTTTATCAATTTGTGTTCTTCCTTGTTGTATTTTACTTTTTGAGAACTATTTATGCATCCCATGATGAATGTAGCTATTAAAGCTGCACGTAGTGCTGGAAATATTATTAATCGCGCCTCTTTAAACTTAGAGCGTTTGCAAGTGGCTCGTAAACAGCAAAATGACTTTGTCACTGAAGTAGATCGTGCCGCTGAGTATGCGGTGATTGAAGTGTTAAAAGAGTCTTACCCAAAGCACCATATCTTTGCCGAAGAGAGTGGTTATTTAAATGCTGAAGGCGAGCATCTAGGTGTGATTTCCTGGGATGAGGTGGTACGTTTACAGCAAGAAGATTCAGAAGAACACTTTTTATGGGTGATTGATCCCATTGATGGCACTACCAATTTTATTCATGGTTTTCCACAATTTGCCGTTTCGATTGCTTTGTTTGTTAACGGTGTCGTCCAACAGGGCGTTATTTATGACCCCACCCGTGATGAGCTATTTACGGCCACCAAAGGTGCTGGGTCGTATTTAAATCACCGACGCTTACGCGTTGGCACTCAACTCAAACTCAATGATTGTTTGATTGGTACAGGTTTCCCGTATCGTGACGATCAAGACATTGATCATTATTTACAGCTATTTAAAACAATGTCCAAAAGTTGCGCAGGTTTGCGTCGCCCAGGTGCTGCCTCATTGGATTTGGCTTATGTTGCCGCTGGTCGTTTGGACGGATTTTTTGAAGGTGATCTAAAGCCTTGGGATATGGCAGCAGGCGTTCTTTTGATTCAAGAAGCTGGTGGCTTAGTTGGTCAGTATGACGGTGAAGAAGGCTATTTTTCCTCCGGTCAAATTATGGCAGCAAACCCCAAAATTTTTGCTCAGATGGCGCAGACGTTCTCGAAGTTTTAATTCTGAATTAAATCCACGGACTGAATACCTGAGGCATCAATGCGTAAGGCATTGGCACGGGGATACATTTCAGGATGATCTAGATCCCAATCGGAGAGAACCCAACGTTTCCAAGAGTGGCCTCCCCAGTTTTCCTCATGAAAACCTGGAAGGTGGGTATGTCCATGAACTAAGCGATCGCAATCATAGCGGCTCGTCATTTGAGAGCAAGCTTCTAAAGTTACATTACCTTTGACGCTAGCTTTTAAAGGGTCAAAGTTTTTACGCATTTGGTATTTTATGGTTGCGCGCCGACGAAGACGTTCGCCCAATTTTTTACGATAGTTTGTTGGAATTTGCATAAAAATATGCTGGAAGAATGGAATGCGTGTAAAGCTACGAAACAGTTGATATCCTGGATCGGCGGTACAAAGCACATCACCATGAGAAAGTAACCAAGTATGCTTGCCAATTCGAATTTGGCTTGGATCTGCTAGGGTTTTCCAGTTCGCGAGTTCTGAGAATTTTTTGCCAAGCATGAAATCACGGTTACCCGCAATAAAAAACACTTGCACTCCTGATTGCCCTAAGAGTGCGATTTCATGAGCAATCTGTTGATGGAAGGGGGTATGCAAATGCGCATCATCCCCTACCCAAAATTCAAACAAATCCCCGATAATGAATAAAGCTTGAACTCCACGCGCCTCCTGCCTACAGAAATCGATAAAACGGTTTGCTGTATGCGGGTAGGCTGGCGTCAAATGCAGATCAGAAATGATCAGTGCATTATCAAATTCAAGCATAAAGCTTAGAGGGCGATGGCTTCTAGCACAATCACATCATCTTTTGGAACGTCTTGATGAAATCCTGAACTGCCAGTAGGCACTTCCTTAATCGTTTCAATGACATCCATACCTTCGGTGACCATACCAAAAACTGCGTAACCCCAGCCTTGTGAAGTTGGTGAAGAGTGATTTAAGAAATCATTATCAGCAACATTGATGAAAAATTGCGCGGACGCTGAATGTGGATCACTGGTGCGAGCCATTGCTACACTACCCCTAACATTTTTGAGGCCATTTTTAGCTTCATTCTCAATGTTTTCACGTGTTTCTTTTTGCTTCATACCAACTTCCATGCCGCCACCTTGAATCATAAAGTTATTAATGACACGGTGAAAAATCGTACCGTTATAGTGACCAGAGTTGACATACTCTAAAAAGTTGGCGCTGGAGATTGGCGCTAATTCTTCATTGAGTTCGATCACAAAATCACCATGATTAGTTTTAAATTGAACACGAGACATATTTTTCCTTTAAGTGAAATGAATAATTTATTGATTTGTTGTAATAGCTTGCGCTAATTTACGTTTTTTATCGGCATCTTTCAATCGACGATCCTGTTGATAGGCTTTATCGTAATAGCTAGCTGCGGTAAGAGTATAAATGTCCCCCAAATTTTGTAAAGCAATTGCATAGTTTGGCGCTAATTTGATAGACATTTCTAGGTTTTCGCGGGCAACATCAAGCTTGCCTGCACTGGCGTATAAGACTGCTAGATTGTTGTAGGGTTCAGGGATATCGGGATATTTTTCGATGAAATTAGATAGGGCTACCCGAGCATTTTCTAGTTGCCCTAGTTCAATATAAATCCGTGATTGTATAAACAGCAACTGAACATTTCGCGGATTTTTTTTCATTTCTACGTCAATTGCTTTTAGCGCTTCAGTCCAATTTTTTTCTTTGGTCAGTTTGGCGATGTTTACCGGGATTCCATTTTTAGGCGTATTGTCGACAACTGCACTTTGTAAAACAACGAAGGGGATAGCCAATGCTGGGGTATTTTGTGTCGATTGGGTACTGGTATTATTCGAAGTCATTGAAGTTGAGGTCCCTAGGGGGGAATAGACACCCAAGTTCATTGGACCATTTTTTCCCACTTTTTCGGCTTCTTGGAATGATTTAGGAACTACATGATCGATATTTGCTTCTTGCGTAGCTTCGATGGCTTTTTTTTGATCTAAATTACTCGTAGGTTTTAAAGAAGTGCATGCAACGATGAAAATCACTTGAACAAAAGTCAATGCCCATAAAAACCATTGATATCGATATCGATAGTTTTTTCTGAAAGACTCGTTGAATGTAATTAATGGCATTTTTTTAATTTCTCGATGATTCATTATATTTTATGGCACTATTGGATATACTTGCGAGTTCACTCCATATATTCATCGTTAAGTTTCATTTATGATTAAACAATATGCTGCAAATTTATAACACCTTACAACGTCAAAAAGAGACATTTCAACCGATCGTGCCGAATAAGGTATCGATGTACGTCTGTGGAATGACTGTATATGACTATTGCCATATTGGTCATGCTCGAGTCATGATTGTATTTGATATGGTCGTACGTTGGTTAAGAGCCAGTGGTTACGAAGTGAACTATGTGCGTAACATCACGGATATTGACGATAAGATTATTAAAAGGGCGGTAGAGAATCAAGAGTCGATTGCCCAGTTAACCCAGCGATTTATTGATGCGATGCATGAGGATGCTGATGCCCTTGGAGTTTTACGTCCAGATCATGAGCCCAGAGCCACACACTTTATCCCTCACATGCAGAAGATGATTTCTGGATTGATTGAGAAGGACTTGGCTTATCAGGCTGATTCTGGAGACGTCATGTATTCCGTGCGTGATTTTCCTCCCTATGGAAAGTTGTCTGGAAAGTCCTTAGATGATTTAGAAGAGGGTAACCGGGTCATCATTGCGGGTGATAAAAAAGATCCTTTGGATTTTGTGCTGTGGAAAAGTGCAAAAGAAGATGAGCCGGAGGATACTCGATGGAAATCTTCATGGGGAGTTGGTCGACCAGGTTGGCATATTGAATGCTCGGCGATGGCCTGTGAATTATTAGGAACCAATTTTGACATCCATGGAGGAGGGGCCGATTTACAGTTTCCTCATCATGAAAATGAGATTGCGCAAAGCGAAGGTATCTCAAGAGTCTTTGATGATCAAGGGCAAAGTTCAGATCCGCGCTATGTGAACTACTGGATGCATAACGGCCATGTTCGCGTCCATAACGAAAAAATGTCTAAATCTTTAGGTAATTTTTTTATTATTCGGGATGTATTAGCTAAATATGACGCTGAAGTCATTCGCTTTTTTATCCTTAGAGCACATTACCGTAGTCCTGTGAATTACAGTGATGCCACCCTTGATGAAGCGGCTCAAGGATTAGAGCGTCTTTATGTAGCTCTCACAGATATTGATTCAAATCAGTCTTTTGAATTAATACTCTCTTGGGTCGAGGCCTTTACCGCTGCGATGGATGATGACTTTAATACTTCTGAGGCAATTGCAGTTTTATTTGGATTAGCTACTGAAGCGAATAAGGCAAGGCAGCAAAATGATCTCAAGGCCTATCAATCACTCGCTTATACCTTAAAGCATTTAGCGGGATATTTGGGTTTGTTAGAAAGATCAACTCAACAATTTTTACAAAGCGGCGATTTGACCATGAGTGCTGCAGCAATTGAAGTCTTGATTGAACAGCGAGCGCAATCAAAGAAAAATAAAGATTTTGCAAAAAGTGATGCGATTCGCCAAGAGTTATTGCTGCAAGGAATTATCTTAGAAGACCAAGCAGGTGGGGTGACCACTTGGCGGAAAAATTAATTTAGGTGCCCTATGAGTTCAGATGCAGAGTACTGGGATCTGGCTTGTGAAAAGTTAATCAAGCAAGATCGTATTTTAAAAAAGATTATTCCGAAATTTAGGGATACCGGTGTGGTTTCTAGAGGTGATCCGTTTTTGACTTTGGCGAGGTCGATTGTGGGGCAACAGATTTCCGTAGCAGCAGCGCAAGCGGTGTGGAATCGTTTTGAAGCTAGCATGAATAAAGTAACCCCCAAAAATGTCATTGGGATCGATCCTGAAGAGATGCGAGCAGCAGGTTTATCCTATCGTAAGATTGAATATGTGAAAGATCTTGCTGATCATTTTCATACGAAGGGGTTAGCAAAGACGAAATGGCACGCATTAGATGATGAGTTGGTCATCAAAGAATTGACATCTATTCGTGGAATTGGGCGTTGGACAGCAGAGATGTTTTTGATTTTTAACTTAAAACGTCCTGATGTATTACCCTTAGATGATATTGGCTTACTTCGGGCAATTTCGCTGAACTACTTTAGTGGGGAGAAGGTGACCCGTGCAGAGGCCCGAGAGGTAGCCGAAAATTGGGCGCCGTACCGAACAGTTGCCACATGGTACTTGTGGCGGAGTATTGATCCAATACCCGTAGACTATTAAGTCTTAAATGCATCAAATTCATGGATGGGGATGTAAAATAAGCACATGAAAACTACTTTTTTAGATTTTGAGCAACCGATTGCTGAACTCGAAAATAAAATCGAAGAATTAAGATTTGTTCAAGACGAGTCAGCCGTTGATATTTCTGATGAAATCCATCGTTTAGCCGAGAAAAGTCAGCAGTTAACGAAGGATTTATATTCTCGCCTGACGCCCTGGCAGGTCTCGCAAATCGCACGTCATCCACAAAGACCTTATACCCTCGACTATATTTCTCAGATTTTTACCGATTTTCATGAATTACATGGCGATCGTACTTTTGGCGACGATTTATCGATTATTGGCGGTTTAGCGCGTTTTAATGGCGCATCCTGCATGGTCATTGGTCATCAAAAGGGCCGAGATACAAAAGAACGGGCCATGCGAAATTTTGGTATGAGTCGGCCTGAAGGTTATCGAAAAGCGATGCGTTTAATGCGCTTAGCAGAAAAATTTGATATTCCAGTATTTACCTTTGTTGACACTCCTGGAGCATTTCCTGGAATTGATGCTGAAGAACGTAATCAATCGGAAGCGATTGGGCATAATTTATACACCCAAGCAGAGCTTAAAGTACCGATTATCTCCACGATTATTGGTGAGGGTGGTTCGGGTGGTGCGTTGGCTATTGCAATGGGAGATATGGTACTCATGTTGCAGTTTGCAACGTATTCAGTGATCTCACCCGAAGGTTGCGCATCAATTTTGTGGAAGACCGCAGAGATGGCTCCTGAAGCTGCTGAGCAACTTGCGCTCACGGCACTTCGATTAAAGAGTTTAGGACTCATCGATAAAATTGTGAATGAACCTGTCGGTGGTGCACACCGTGATTATGAGGCCACTACAGCCATGCTCAAAAAAGCCTTAGCTGAATCCTTACGTCAATTTGCTGGGATGAGTCTTAAAGAGTTACTGGAACGTCGCCATGAAAGGCTGATGAGTTATGGGAAGTTCAAAGATACCTCGGTCAAGTAATTTAGCCCTCGAGAGCGCTACTGCTCGCATAGCTGTAGCGTTTAGTGGTGGTTTAGATTCAACGGTGTTATTGCATTCCACAGTTGCCGCTCATGGCCCTGAAAACGTCATAGCGCTGCACGTCAATCATGGATTACAAAAAGTTGCGGATGATTGGGTCATGCACTGTTCCAAAGTGGCAAAGAAGTTTGAAGTGTCATTTGATTTTCGATTACTTTCTTGGGATCAAGATGTCTCAGAGTTGAGCAATATTGAAGCGCAAGCGCGAGAAGCTCGATATGAAGCTTTAACGCAAATGTGTGAACAACATCAAGTTACCCACTTATTACTAGGGCATCACCAAGATGATCAGGCGGAGACAATTCTTCTTCAGCTTTTACGAGGTTCTGGGTTACCTGGCCTGTCTGGCATGGGTAGTCAACGTATCTTAGATCAATCCAAGATTCGGATTTGGCGTCCCTTTATGGACCTTACCCGAGCTGAGTTAGAGGCTTATGCGCATGAATATCATTTAGATTGGATTGAAGATCCTACCAATCAAGATGAACATTTCACTAGAAACTTTATCCGATTGCGGGTGATGCCATTATTAGAAAATATCCAGCCCCAGTTTCGAAAGAACTTTAGTCGCACCGCATCCCATGTGGCGGATGCCCAACACTTACTTGATCAGTTAGCCGATATCGACTTAAATCTTCTTGCTACAGAATTTAGTCTAGATATGATCTCATTATTAGCATTACGTTACGAGGATACTGCAAGGTCTAACAATGCTCTGCGAAGATGGTTGTTTTTACAAGGCTTAAATATGCCCAGTGAAGAGCGTTTAAGTTCTTGGTGGAGTGATTTGGAACAACTCAAAGATGTTTCTGACCATCAGTTGGAGTGGGTGCATGACGGCAAGCATTTGCGAGTATGGCGACAAAAATTAACCGTCAACGAAGCTGAGATATCTTTGGGGCATTGGGTGTTTAAAAAAGTGGATCCACAATCTGACGAATTTGGTTTAGCGCAAGATGTGTATGACATTGCCATGGCGAAGGGATTGATTCTTGAGCGTGAGCGAAAGGGGGGTGAAAAAATTCGAATTCATCCGAAGCAATCTCGTAAAACCCTCAAAAACATCTTTCAAGAGCTCGACATACCTCCATGGCAACGATTTGCTAAGATCTTATGTTTAGATCAAGAGGTGCTTGCTGTTGCAGGCGTTGGCCTCAATGTTGATTTACTCACCAACTATGGACAACGGCTGGTTCCTGTTTTCATCAAAGCCGTCTAAACTTCAAGCCCACCATGGGTTAGAAGGGTATTTGTATCCCCTTTGGATGCCTACAGTGTAAAATAATTGTTTTATCTCCTGAACGCGAACCATTAAATTCGCAAAAGTATTCATATGGCATTAATCGTACATAAATATGGTGGGACCTCAATGGGTTCTGTTGAGCGTATTCAAAATGTTGCTCGAAGAGTTGCGAAGTGGCAAAAAGCGGGCCATCAGGTCGTCGTTGTGCCATCCGCAATGTCCGGTGAGACTAATCGACTCTTAGGTTTGGCGAATCAACTTCATCAAAATCCTGATCCAAGAGAACTGGACCAGATTGCTAGTACTGGTGAGCAGGTAAGTTCAGGTTTGTTAGCCATTGCCCTGCAAGCTCAGGGATCTCCGGCTGTTAGTTATGCAGGATGGCAAGTCGTGATTCGCACAGACTCATCGCATACTAAGGCCAGGATCCAAGCCATTGAAAAAGAGAAGGTACTCGCTGATTTAGCCAATGGTAAGGTTGTTGTTATCACTGGTTTCCAAGGGGTTGATGAGCTTGGCAACATTACCACTTTAGGTCGTGGTGGTTCAGATACCTCTGCAGTGGCAATTGCGGCAGCTTTAGGCGCTGAAGAATGTTTAATTTATACCGACGTTGATGGTGTATATACCACCGATCCAAGAGTGTGTGATGAAGCTAGACGGCTTGATCGTATTACTTTTGAAGAAATGTTAGAGATGGCAAGCTTGGGATCTAAAGTATTACAAATACGTTCTGTCGAGTTTGCTGGTAAGTACCGCGTAAAAACTCGCGTTTTATCATCATTAACTGATCCGATGATTCCTTTGCAACAGGAAATGACATCTGGAACTTTGATTACCTTTGAGGAAGACGAAAAAATGGAAGCAGCGATTATTTCAGGGATTGCCTTTGCACGAGATGAAGCCAAGGTGACTGTTCTTGGCGTACCTGATAAACCAGGTATTGCTTATCAAATTTTAGGCCCTATTGCTGAGGCGAATATTGACGTGGACATGATTATTCAGAATCAATCGGTAGATGGTAAAACAGACTTTACCTTTACAGTTCCTCGAGCCGAGTATCAAAAAGCATTAGATATCTTAAAAAATCAAGTACAGACTCACATGGGCGCTAAAGAGATTGCTGGTGACCCAAAGGTCTCTAAAGTTTCGGTTGTTGGTGTGGGTATGCGTTCACATGTTGGTGTTGCCAGCAAAATGTTTAGAACGCTTTCAGAAGAGGGCATTAATATTCAGATGATTTCTACTAGTGAGATCAAGATCTCGGTATTGATTGATGAAAAATATATGGAGTTAGCAGTAAGAGCACTCCATAAAGCTTTTGAGTTAGAGCAGAAGTAAATCCCTCAAAAATTGATGTTTTAATCATTGGATTTCTTTAAATCCGTTAGAATGTCATTGTTGTAAGTTTTTAGCGTATTACGGAGACGTGGCCGAGTGGTCGAAGGCACTCCCCTGCTAAGGGAGCATCTGGCTAAACCCTGGATCGGAAGTTCGAATCTTCTCGTCTCCGCCATTTACCCTTAACGGGCATGGCAAATCAGACCGAAACCCCTTATTTTATATACCTCAGTGCAAAATGAGTGAAAATCTCAGACAGCCTTATATCCCAGTTTGACACCTATTTCGGTATGCGTTCGGTATCTTTTTTCGGTAAAAGGTAGTTTATGGGTATTTAAATACCAAAATGGGAGTAAAAAATCATTCAAATAGCTATTTCGTAAGAAAAAGTGAGGATATGTTTAAAAATGTAGGAATCTATTAAAAAATGTAATAAAAAGTATGTAAATATG
>CAIPQU010000118.1 GCA_903867305.1 uncultured beta proteobacterium | reverse complement strand
TGGCGTGCCGATTCTGGCAAGAGGAGATGAGCCAATCTGTGTGCATCCGCATTACGGCGTCTTTTCTCCCGTTCGCGGTGAATACATTCAATTGGTTTGCAATGCATCTTGGCCAAAAGCAGTCAGTACAAATTCTCTGGCGTTCGATATTGGTGCGGGGACTGGTGCTCTATCGGTTGTTTTGGCAATGCGCGATATCCAAAAAATTATTGCCACTGATGTGGATGATCGTGCGATTGCTTGTGCCCAAGACAATATCGACAGACTGGATCTCTCTTCGCAAATTGAAATCCAGAAAACCGATTTGTTTCCAGAGGGTAAGGCCGCTTTGATTGTGTGCAATCCACCTTGGCTGCCAGCAAGACCGAGTTCACCGCTAGAGCACGCCGTCTATGATCCAGAGAGCCGCATGCTGAAAGGTTTTTTAGCGGGGCTTAAAGAGCATCTATTACCCGATGGTGAGGGCTGGTTAATTCTGTCAGATCTTGCAGAGCATCTTGGCCTACGCACAAGAGTGGAGTTACTGGAATGGATTGAGCAAGCGGGATTGCGAGTTCAAAAGCGAGAAGATACTAAGCCGCAACACAAAAAAGTCTTTGATCAAACGGATGCTTTGCATGCTGCTAGATCTGCCGAGGTCACCTCACTTTGGCGATTGTGCTCGAAATAGTTCGCCTGAATATCCCTATACCGTCTACACGTAAGTCTAGAAGGGTTGTTAATACAAAGCACCTTCCTTAAAATAAATGAGAACCATTTTCATTTAGGGTAAATTTTGCGCTTTCGCTTAGAGCTTGGTAATTCATCCATTGTTAGTTTGGTAGTTGGTATGCACATTCTTGTGTTGCTTGGCATGGCATCATTTAGCAAGGAGAGAACCCCCATCTTTGAGGAGGTCATGATTGCAAATATCATAGATGCAGGAGCTAGCAAATCCATAAGCGTACAAAAACCTTCGATTTCAGGGCCTGAAAAACAATTACAAGCCACTACATCAGCACAGACTGCTTCTGAGCAGTCTTTAGAGATCGCCAGTAAGAGCTCTAGTTCTTCCAGTAAATATCCTAGGCAGCAAATTTATAACCCAAGACCAAAATACCCCTTAAGCAGTAGGCGCTTAAAAGAGGAAGGTGTAGTGACTGCCAAGCTTTGCATCAATCAAACAGGGACGGTCGATAAGCTCAGCATTCTCCATGGTTCAGGGCATAAGAGTTTAGATGAATCAACTCTTCATACTCTTGCACAGTGGAAATTCTTGCCGATTTCTGGGTATGGCGATCGAGTTGCCAATGATTGTTTCCAAGTCCCCGTGCAATTTACATTACAAGGCTAAGGAATGATTGAGAAAAATATTTCGAGCTCTGAATCTAAATTGAATCAATCAGCCCCAGAAATGCCCAAGACAGTTTTGAGCGATACCCTTTTAGGCCCCGGAAAATTGGTATTTATATTGCATGATGGTCACCGATATCAATTGCGCGTGACTAAATTAAGAAAGTTAATTTTGACGAAATGAATTTTAAGTAATTGTTAGCCAGCAAGAGCATTTTCATATGCATATAGCCAGCGATTTTTTGTTGTTATCACTGGAGATGGTATATGAAGCATCAAGATGTTTGGCATGGTCAAAATAAGCTAGCCTTAGTTTCATTAGCTGCGCTGTTATATGGGGTATCTTTTTCAAATTTAACAAATGCGCAAGATATAGAGCTACCAAGAATAGATATTGTCGGGCGTGAAGACAATGCGCTTTCAAAAATTCCCGGCACAGTCGATGTTATTAATCAAAAACAGCTGGATATATTGCAGCCGCAATCATTACAGGATGCTTTGAAAACTATTCCAGGTATCAATATTCGCGGTGATGAGGGTGGGCTTGGCTCTATCCCGAATATTGGTATTAGAGGATTGAATCCAAGTCGTAGTTCGAAGGTTTTATTGTTGGAGGATGGCGCTCCGATACAGCCCAGTTTATTTATTTCGAATGCAGCTTATTACAGCCCTCCAGCGGAGAGAATGAGTGGGATTGAAGTCTTAAAGGGTGCGTCGGGATTGAAGTATGGCCCTGCAAATATTGGAGGCGTGGTTAATTACCTGACAAAAACACCAACCCAGGGCTTTAAGCTCACTGGGAAAGCTGGCAACTATGGTTATCACTTGGCTGAAATTGAGGCTGGGGGAAGGTCTGACTCAAATGGTGCGGTAGGTGGGTTAAATATTATTCAATCGGAATCAAATGGATATCAAAACAATGGCTTTAAGATGTACGACATATTACTCAAAGGCGGTATTGAGATTTCTCGAGATCAGTGGCTAAGCCTCAAATACACTCATTACGATAACAATATCAACACCTCTTATGTTGGCTTGCGACCCAATCAATATGCCAATAAGTCAAGCAGTAATCCGGCTCCGAATGATGATTTCATCACACAAAGAAATGCAGTAGATGTAAATCATGCTTTAGAGATCAGCGCCGATACCAAGATGAATACATTGGTGTATTGGAGCAGAATAACAAGAGACTATTGGAGGCAATCGATTGTTAATCGCACGCAAGATGCCACTATTTATAGGGCTTGTAATGCGGGTGTAGATTGTTTAGCTGGTCGCAATCGAGAGTATCAAATGCTCGGATTAGACTCTCGATTGTCACACGCTTACAATGCGCTTGGCGTTGCAAACGAGATTGATTTTGGCATTCGCTTACATACCGAATCGCAATCTAATCAAGTGGTGACATCTCAAACCTTTGCGCATTCCGGCCGTCTCTCCCTTCATGAGGAAAACAAGGCAAACTCGGTTGCCATGTATGCCGAAAACCGATTCTTACTGAGTGAAAATTTCAACTTGATCCCTGGAGTACGCGTTGAGAGCTATAACCAAAATCGCTCGAATGTGATTACCGGCAAGGCTGGTAATGCTAAAAATATAGAAACTGTCCCGCAAATTGGCGCAACTTGGCAGTTGATGCCACAGGCTCAGATCTATGGCAGCATTTACAAAGGCTTTGCACCTGCACAGCTATCGACGGCAATTGATGATAAGGGGGTTGATCAGCAATTAGATCCTGAGCGTTCAACCAATATGGAATTAGGTTTACGCGGCCGGTCTGGCCAATTTTCATTCGACACCGCAGTTTTTAGTATGAACTTTAGCAATCAGATTGTGAACCAAAGTTTGGCGGCGGGAATTACAAAGGCGAATGGAGGTAAAAGCTTACACCAAGGTATGGAGTTGGCCTTGGGCTATGAGCTTAGCTCCAACTGGAGTCTTAAGGGTAATGCTACCTATATTCCAGTAGCGAAGTTTATTGGTGCCAGCTCTTTGGGTAGAGATGGGAATCGCATTCCTTATACCCCTGACCTTACTTCAAACCTAGGAATTAATTACCAAAAGAATCATTTCAATACTCTGTTGAGTCTAAATTACGTCTCAGCTCAATATGCAGATTCAGCTAATACAGCAGCACAAAATACTATTGGCACATTGGGTCAGATACCTGCTTTTGCTACCGTGAATTGGAGCGCAAACTATGCCATTAGTAAAGACTGGAAAGTATTTGGGGTTGTGAATAATGTATTTGATAAGAGATATATTGCTAGTAGAAGTCCAGATGGAATCTTCCCCGGTGCCCCGTTAAACTTTCAGGCAGGGATGAGCTACCAATTTAATTGATGTGATGGCTATCAGTGTGACTATTTGTAAAGAAAAACGCCACCCTTGTGGGTGGCGTTGGACTGTTACAGACTTCAAAATGGTGGAGTCGGCGTCTACTTAACCCAAAGATATGCCTTGTGAGGCTTTGGGTCTTCCTGAGTAGCTATGTCCTTGCTATTAAAAGCCTGCGATAGCAAAAATCGGCAATAAGTACCAAGTTATCTGTACCCAATAAATCCAAGACATTACTTTATCAACCTAGACCTCTTACGGCTAATCACGCATTGTGCGTGGGGAAGTGTGGGGAAGCGACTTTAAGGAGTATTGATGAAGACTGGATTTACAGACCCCTATATTAAAAACCTGCGTGCTGCGGGTAGGTATACAGATTTGGTTACAACGGGCTTAAATTTAAATATTAAGAAGAATGGCGGTAAGTACTGGGTATTCCGTTATTTATTGGCTGGGAGGCGTCGAGACCTATCGTTGGGCGTTTATCCTCATGTAAGCCTTAAAGAGGCGCGTAAAAGGGCTGTAGCCTGCCGTAATGAGTTATCTCAAGGCGGAAAACCAGTAGCCTATTGGAGGCACAGTGAACCCGCTATTTTCGATAAGCCGCTATTTAAGGACTACGCCAAGCAATGCATTGAAAGTAAGAAGGCTGAATGGAAGAGCGCAAAACATACATATCAATGGTTCAGAACGATAGAGTTCTTCGCAAACCCAATTATTGGCGATAAATACATCGACGATATCGATACGGAAGATATTTTAAAAGTGCTCAATCCCATATGGCATACAAGGACCGAAACCGCCTCGAGGTTGAGGGGTAGGCTTGAGTGGATATTTGCATCAGCTATCACTCGTAAGTTGCGCTCTGGCTCGAATCCAGCCACATGGAGAGGTCATTTGGAAACCATATTATCTAGACCTTCACGAATTTATACCGTTCAACACCACCCAGCTCTGCCGTATGCCGACATGCCAACTTTTATGGCTGATTTGAGGGAGTCCAACGGAGTATCAGCCTTGGCGCTGGAGTTTTTGGTATTAAACGCAAATCGTTCGGGGGAAGTTTTAAATGGGTTGCGTAGTGAAATTGTTGATGGCGACCTTTGGGTAATCCCTGCTGATAGGATGAAAGCAAAAAAGGAGCATCGGATTCCGCTTGGCAAACGTTCGCTAGAAATATTGCAGATTTCTCAATCACTTGACCCTGATAGCCCGTATTTATTTTCCATTGATGGAAAGCCTCTATCGAATATGGCAATGGCAATGCTCATGCGTAGAAAAGGTCTGCATTTCACAGTCCATGGGTTTAGAAGCACGTTCAGAGATTGGGTTGCAGAAAAAACTGAGCATAGCTCAGAGATAGCCGAAAAGGCCCTTGCGCATACCATCAAAAATCAAACCGAGGCAGCATATCGCAGAGGGGATTTAATTGACCATAGAAGGCGGTTAATGAAAGACTGGGAAGATTATTGTTGTACTGGGTCTTGGGGAAATGTCCATCTACTGGTAGCCGAACGTAAAGCGGCATAAACTAATATGTACACCCTAGCCCGACGGGGCGAAAAAGAATCCCTGCATTCTCTGGGTGTGCTTAATTTGCAGGAGTGTCGCAGGGGGCCGTATGACTGTATATATAGGTGGGGTAAAGGTTGCACCCATTCAAAAAACATATTCACGAATTTATTTCATTGAGGGGTTGCTGGGCTACCTTTATCATGACCTTAGGCAGTTCAAGGCTGCCATTGAATTAGAGCACGCAAAGTCTGCGGTAAAAAAACCGCTACAGCTTTTAATAAATAAATACTGCCAAGAAATCCTCAGGTGTGCAGATGATTACCCAACTGCATCTGGTCGCATCACCAAAAAGGGGAAAGGGCTAGCACAGCAGTTGAGGGCAGCTATGCTGTCATTTGATGACAGTTACTCTCAGTTTCAAAAGACTACAAGAGTTGCCAAGAAGAAACACAAAATCATATGCGAACTAAATGGGTCCGTTTTATGGTTCTTACAGCAGCATGATATGACAGTTAATTCAATTAAGACTAATCATTACCTTCCTAGCAACCCAACCACACAAGAGCTGATAGATTTCATTAAAAAAGAAAAAATCTCTCTAAAGGCGGTGGGTGTGAGCACAAAAATGCTGCCCCATAGACCGAAAAATTGGGAGCTCCGAAGATTTTTCAAAAAAGTGACAGGTGCGTTTAAAAAGAAAAATGGTCAGAGGAAATTTATTCCTTATAAGATTTTTTGTAGGGCTTTGGATTCCCACAACAAGAAACTTAGATTGGGTGTTGAGGGGCTAAGAGTATCTGTTAAGGGCTATTACAACCTTAAAGATGCTTGGCGCAACGGTTCACTTGATAGGTTGGTCTGACAAAAATCGGCAATAAGTACGTCTTCTATTGGACGCATAAATAGCTATAAATCACCATTAGCACATCTTCTATTTTTTAAGAAAGGATGTGTGAAGATGATTACTTCTGAAACGGTTATTCAAACTGATGACCAATTATTGCGAGTTGATGATGTCGCAGGGCTAACAACTCTTTCCAAGTCTTGTATCAATCTTTGGGTTGCTCAAGGGCGTTTCCCAAAGCCTATGACCTTATCCAAAACGGTCAAAGTCTGGCGCCTTAAAGAGGTTCGTGCATGGACCGAAAAGATGCTGGGAAGTGCGGAGGTTGGCTATGAATCCGCATAATCTACCTTATGGGTCAGCCCTCTGCCCAAGTTGTGATGGACACGTAGACTTAACATCATCCCCAAGGGGCTTTACCGTACCACCAACAAGAGGTTCAAAAGAATTATTTCATTATTGCCTCTGCGAGATATGCGGGAATCGCTTCTCTATGCTGAGCGATAGAAGCCAGATTGAGAGGGCTAAAGAAATTGTCACATCACATGTTGAGGGGTATCAACGGGACCCCAAAAAGCAATACGCAGTTGCAACGCTCACAGCATTGATTGCTAATGCGGGAAATATTGCAGACGCCATTGAGTATGGTGTTGATATATCCAGGGAGTTAAGTGATGCAATTATGCGAGGTGAGGTTGACCCTTACGAAATAGAACCCATGCTTTGGCACTTGGCTCATTTTCGTAGCGTGGATGGGGTCGAGGAAGGTGGCTCGAAATGATGACCGTAGCCGACTATAGGATGCTTGAGGATTTTCCCGAGCCTATTAAAGAGTTGAAGACATTTGTACTTTGGGAGCAGTTTCATGAGGCTGGTGAGGTCAAAAAGAGGCCATTTGATTGGCGTACGTCAAGTGGAAGAGGTAAGGGCAATGATGATGTTGGGCTGCATTTAAGTTTTCAACGCGCACTTACTAAGCTCGGAGAAATTGATAACCCCGATGTGAGTCTTGCCTTGTACCAACCTCAAGGGGGTTCCGAGATAAATCTCGAAAGAAAGGGGTACTTACATATCTTGGACTTGGATGGATTTGTTTGCAATTTAGATGGGCGATTGCGGTTGCTGGGGTTAGGGTGGGATATTGTGCATCTATGTAATGACAGTTACATGGAGTTAAGTCCGTCTGGCACTGGTGTGAAGATATTTATTGTTAGTGATTTGTTGCCAAGTAAAAAGCAGGTATTTCAGCTTCCTCCAAATGAGTTTGCAATCAACTATCCTGAGGTTAAGAAATATGGAGCTAGTCATGCAGTCGAGATTTTTAGTCAAGGATTCTGGAATTGCATAACGGGCGATGCATGGGATGAGAAGTTAAAAGAACTTAAGTTTTTACCCGCCTCAAAAATGCAAGACGTAATTGACTTAGTTAAGTCAAAGGCTGCCACCAAGTCTAAACCTCCCATTCTTGAGCATTTGGTGGAAGGCTCTCCGACCCACTCAAAAAATAGACTTACAAGAAATTCTCTAATCACGCTATTGGCGAAGATTGACAACCAATCAGAGCAGGTTTGGTCGGATGTGGCGAACAGCCTTGCAAGGGTTTATGGCGACTCTATGGAGGATGTATATGTTCTGTATAGCAAAGGGGATTTTAATAGTTGCCCTTATTTAAAATTTGATGAATTGGCGGTGCGAAATCGGTATCGAAGAGCATTAAAAGAGGCCTCAGGAAGGGCTGGCGGTTATGGGGTGAGTCACTTAGCTAGGTTAGCTTCCGTGGATATTGCGTCGTTAGAGTTCGAGGGGCCTCCAATAGTCTCTGCACCAATTATTAATGCGTCAGGCATAACTGCTGCAGAGTTAGCCACTAAGACTTTTCCTCCATTAATTTGGGTGGTTCAAGATATATTGCCTGAGGGCTCTTATATTCTTTCAGCTCGACCCAAAGTAGGTAAATCCTGGCTAGCGTTACAAATTTGCTTGGGTGTTGCATTTGGTAATACTGTTTTTGGTAAGCAGGTTATTCACGGAAAAGCTATTTACTTGGCTTTAGAAGATAACCATAGAAGACTGCAATCTAGGTTAAAGCTTTTACGCCCTCAGGGATATTCAACGCCAAACTTGATACTCCATACTGATTGGCCTGCCTTTGATAAGGGTGGAATTGAGAAGCTAATCGATGCAATAGAAACCGAGCATCCAAAGATTATCGTTATCGACACCCTTGCAAAAGTAAGACCCCCAATGGGTAGAAATAGCGGTGTATATGAGGCTGACTACAAAGCTCTCGCACCACTAACAACAGTTGCCAATAAATACCGTTGCACTATTTTGGTAGTTACCCACAATAGAAAAGGAAAGGCTGAAACTGACCCACTAGAGCAAATTAGTGGCTCTCTTGGCTTATCTGGTGCAGTTGATGGCGCTCTCATCATCGATGGCAATAGAAGTGATAAAACCTACACCTTAAGCCTTATTGGTAGAGACATACCCAATGACGATGATTTGGCGATTAGTCGTCAGGCGAATGGGGAATGGCATTTATTGGGTCAAGCAAAACAGGTTTTTGTTAGCGAAGAAAGACGTGAAATTTCAGAGCTTTTGAAGTTGCATCCCAATGGCCTTAAACCAAAAGATGTGGCTGACTTATTAGGCAAGAAGCAGGGAACTATTCGTAAGCTCCTAACCTCAATGCTAATTGACCAGCAGCTAGAGAGTAGCAAGGGTATATACACTCACCCCAATGCTATAGGTAGTAATGGTGGTATTGGTAACTCTGGTAACAGCAGTAACGAGGTAACTACAGATGCTTAGATATGCGATGAGAGTTACCGAAGTTACCGCTTTCCATAGGGGGAGTGCTTTAAAGATTTTTAGGTCTTCAAGGCAGCCCCGCACCATATGTAAAATTAGGTCTAACTATGCCGCTACCTAGTGTTAGGGTGTATGGCGCTAGGCAATGTAAGGCCATTTCAAGGCGTTTGAAACGCCGTTGCCTTAATCCTGCGGCTTATAAATGTTCTACCTGTAGGTACCATGGTGCAACCCCTCTGCATACTAGAAAATCGATGCAAGGAGAATCTCACCCTCAATATAAGCACGGTAGGCTCACTAAAGAATCAAAGATGTCTGATAGAAGAACTCGGCTTCGATTGTGGATGCTAGAGCAGATTGGTTGGCACTTAAAAATGTTTCAAGGCACAAAAACGAGAGGCAGGAAGCCTAATGAATACAGGCAACTTGATTTAGATGACCCTGAGCAAATGCAATATGCAATCCTTCAGACCTTAGTCTAGAACCTTAACCTTAAGTTGGAGTGAGATTGCCCCATGCACTCTGTCACCCACCGTGGGAATGAAAAATATATTGGCACCTACCCATTTGCCTTCAATGGTGGCTGCAGGGAAAATTGCTGGAAACCACCCCCCATTATTGGTGGAGGAATAGCCGTTAAAGCCGCCGCCTACAACACCAATATTTACTGGTCCTAAGGCTATTGGCTGCCAATAGATTCCAGCGTAGTTGGAGTGGGTGCTATCACTATTTTTAAATCCACCAACCGTAACTGATGCAACGGATGAAAAACGGTACTCAGCACCAAAGCCTATATTGTTGTTATTAAAACTTTGACTCTTATCGTAATGATAGGAGTACATGCCAGCGTTTAGCCAAAGCTCACTTTTTTCAGTAGGTTTGATAAGTTCAAATGGGCCGTATGCCTGTGCATATATTGGCTTTGATATGACTAATAAAAAGGTGACTATAGCCCCTAGTGGTCGGCTTAATAAACCCTTAGTAAACATTAGTAAAAAATATTCCACCAAATACTTTGTTATAGGAAAAATATGGAATTGAGGAATTATTAGTTTGATAGGTTATATCTATACTTGGCCTAAGGCCCAAAATATAAAAATCCCTTTTGGTAACTGAGAAAAAATAAATTTGGCCAGAATCTTGCCTGACTTGACCCCAAAAGGGGTCTGATTGCCAGTAATTTCTCTGCAATCTTGAGGCTTTCAAAGTGGCCTGTAATTGCGTAGAGTCCTCAGCTATCTGGGTCCCAAGTGTGCCATAGACACCTCTTGAGCTATAAGCCGCCTGCGTAGCTATCGTACTATCACCGCCTAACTCAGCATAAGCAGATAAATTTCTTGTAATGTTGTAATTGTAAAAAACATTAGCCTGAGTTTGAGTGCCGTTTAAGTAGGTGTACTGAGGATAATTGAGCGTTCCACCTTTAACCATAAAACCGTAATAGTCTTGATTTGGCCGATTAAAAACAAAACGAGTTGCAAGGTATGGAAAGTTATACAAAACATATCCACCGTAATACATTGTTTCATACCCAGCCTTTAAATCTTTGTAGTCATAACCCTGCCATCGCTTTGTAAGGCTGGCATCAATATCCTGCTTATTAAATGCACTTGTTTGAAAGGTAGAGGTATTCGCATTTATTTGAGCAAAATATCCTGATTGCGGGACTATTTCTCTCTCAGCTGCAAGCGCAACTGCCAACCCAAGCTCTGGATTTGTATTTTGCGCAGGCTGGTAATTCAATGTTTGGCCAAAAATACTAACCGTCCTAGCACTCGTGACATATCCTGGGTTTGAATCCTGATATAAACCAACAGTAAATTTTAAAGATTGACGCTTCTGGATTTCGCTAAGGTAGTACTCAACCTTATCTCGAACAGTAATGGGAATTGGCTTACTGAGAACATCAATAAATTGCGCCCTTGCATCTGCTAAATTTCCAGCTAAAAATAGACTTCTAGCAAGTTCAAGCTCTACCCTAGTTTGCCCTGTAATTTGATAAAGTATTTTGAATACTTCAATAGCCTCTTCAGGGTTCGAAGACATTAAGGCAACACCCTCTTCAAAACGCCTTTGAATAGCGTCTTCCGAAAGTGATGCCGATTTAGCCAATCCTACAAATAAAAAGGGTGCCAATAAAAGCACCCTTATAAAACGATGCATAAACTTTTACCGTTTGCCACCAAATCCGCCAAACATTGATGAGCCACCGCCAGATAAGGCATAGGTACCACCAATTTCTTGTGCAGTAGGTCCGTAAAATTTACCAGTCGCTGTGCCAGACATGCCGCTACCAGATGTTATGGCTCCACTAAGCGTGCCACCGGTATAGGTCATATTGCTAGACAAGTTCAGAGTTGGCGCAGAGGCACTTACACCTGTAGCTAAATTTACAGTCGTTGTTCCTGTGGTTGCGAATGTAACGGCTTGCGTAGCAAAGTTTGCATTAGCAGTCATGTTGGCAACAGTGTAAAAAGCTTGACCAGAAGAATTTACATACATACCCAGAGAATTTCCACTAAAGGACCCTGTTCCAGTTGCTGGAATGCTGGCAGTTGGAGTAATGCTACCAACACTAGCGGCACCTACAGTTCCAGAACCAGTGCCCTGCCCCGTAACCCATACGCCGTAGGATTGATAATTCCAACCAAAGTAATCAACACTTGGCGCCAACAAGGTAGTCGTTCTTGCAGCGTTATAACCATAAAGAACAGAGCCGCTACTAGTGGTGCTAATGACATCACCATTATTAGTATTAAGAGACGCAGAGGCGCCTTGCGCTGATTGAATGGCTATACCGGTAAGACTAGTTGGCCCATAAGTAAAGTTCACTGTCGCACCGCTGGATGCTTGAGACGCGGAGCTAACGGTTAATACTTGTCCAGTTATTGGGTTAGCAGTATAGGAAGCTCCGATTGAGCCCCCAGAAGCCTGAACAGTTGAGTTTGGCTGAATTGCTGCCCAGCTAGTAAATGGCGTAATCACAACTCCACCACTTGATGAGCCCCCACCCCCACCGCCACCTGCGCAAGCAGCCAAAAGTCCAGACAAGGTTAATGCTATAAGTAATCTCATATCAAATCCATAAAAGTACTAAAAATTAGAAGTTGCATTAGTGTAGCTTTAAATCCGTGGCTTTATAACCGTGGCTTTAAATAAGTTTATGCGTGATAACCCTAGAATTTGGGGGTAAATCATGTGGGAGCACGATTTCACGGAACTAAAGGATGTTTTGAGTCAAAACATCAAGAGCCTAAGGCAGGAAAGACATCTTGCTCAGGAGCGTCTGGGTTTGGAATCTGGGGTTGATAGAACCCTAGTTAGCAAGATTGAGCGTCAAATAGCCAACCCATCCTTGGAAATACTTTCAAAAATTGCAGCCCACCTGCAAGTGAGTGTTGTTGAGCTTTTGACAAAAAAATAAAAAAATACCGATTGTTTGCGCAGATTAAGGTGCAAGGGTAGGTCGTATGGAACCAGATTGGATTTCGGGGGGGTGCGGGGTGGTGTGGGTGGTGGTAGGAAAAAATCACTAAGCCATACCCCCTTGCGCCGAAGAATAAATTAAATAGCTTGCCACTCACTTGTGAACGATTTGAAGAATAGCTTTGTGGGGAAGGTTGTGGGGAAGAAGTAGAAAAGGGCCCGAAGGCCCTTAATCTACTTGACAAAATGGTGGAGTCGGCGGGCATCTGAAGATACTCCTATCTATATGATTCATATACAAATAAAAATATAAAAAAATTGAAGTGCCCCCAGACATGCCCCCAGTCCCAAAAAATAACCGTAGTCCGCATATTTAAAATTTGCGGACGGGAAATTCTAAGATTTATACGCTATCTAATTACTCATCATAACGAAAATTTTATTGAATTCTGGTCTTAGCTCTTAATCTCCAATGACTGATTCTCTATTCATAGCAGTCACTCAAATCTAGTCATACTTAGGTAGTCGACGGGCAGAGAACGGCCAATTAGAGTCATTCAAAATCTGACACTTGCCCATCTTTGGAGTGTGCCCCACGCTACCGGCACCCACTAAGTTGTCACTATGAGGACCCGTTTTCGGCTTACACTTGAATTTAGTCAAACGTTTTTTATTTTTATAGATTACAGAGGTAAAAATGGTAGAAATTAAATCCCCCATGACCGGTGCATATAAGGCTGTATTTATCTTTTCAATTGCAATGGTAATTTTGAGTTTTGTTGGAGGAATGGCAAGCCACTTCAAAGGGGTGATGGGTATTGTGACTTGGGGGTCTGTAGCATGGCTAATATATAAACGCAAGAATAATGAACTAGTGATTCTTTTTAAAGTTCTAATGTGGTTTGAAGTTATTTTGGGTGGGGTAGGGGCCCTATCCCTTATGTATTTTGATGTAAATGATGTGATTGGATTTGGATTATCGACATATCTTGTAATTTTGATTTCTGGTATTGCGATTTTTTATGCCCTCCTAACATTCTTTCAAAAGCAAATTACCAATTCATTAAATGCAGTGCTACCAAAAGCGGTCCACACAAATAACTATATTCCCGATGCGGCTGAATCAAGGTGCTGGGTACAGGCATTAGATGAATTTAATTCGGAAGCAAGGAATAAGTCCTTATGGGCTAAATCATTCGCTGAATGTAATGGCGATGAAAATAAAGCTCAAGCTCAGTATTTATCCATTCGTTTTAGTCAATTAGTTACAGAAAACAAAACAACACCTAGCGCTGGAAATTTATCCACAAAGAAAGATGAGCCCAAAAATAAAGGTGGGTATGGAATTTTTTTTGGAATACTTCTAATTGTTGGGTTAGCAATTTTTCTTATTTTCTCTTTGGATAAGCCAAAGAGATTTTCTTCTTATGATGCCAAACCAACAAGCATTACCAAATCACAAAATGAAGCGCAACTCCTTGAGGAAAATAAGTCTCAGCCAGTGGTTGGTGGATGGTACCCCGTCTTTTTTGACGGCCCCTCTCAATCGAACATAGAAACTATTGTTGCGCAAATAAATAAAGGCCATGTAGCAAATTTACAGATTGAATACGACCACAATTTACAACTTGCTAAATGGGTGGCTAAGCAGATAGTTACACAAACTTCAATGCAGCCGACACTATTCCAATATAGCCCTCCTGATTCTGGAACAGTGAGCTACGAAAGAAATAGGGTTGCTGTCATTGTGCGGAGCAAGTGATAAATCAGTTACACCACCGGATATGTAAAAAGAAAGAAGTAGGGCTTTAATGGGTCGCACTCTGCCTGCCGGGATTAACTCACTCGGATGGTCGATAACCAGCCAATAACGGTCAGTAGGTAGAGGGTCGTTCATCCTCAGTGTCGGTGGTTCGATTC
>CAIPQU010000117.1 GCA_903867305.1 uncultured beta proteobacterium | reverse complement strand
TCAGCCTCAAGCTCCTTCATGCGAGCCATCATCGATGTATCCATGCCACCATACTTCGCAAGCCATTTATAAAAAGTAGCCGTACTAATCCCTAACTCTCGACAAATCTCGGGAACCGCTAAACCACTATCTACCCTTTTTAGGGCTTCCATAATCTGACTATCTGTAAATTTTGAACGCTTCATGTAGAACTCCTCTTAATGAGAAAATTCTACTTCTAAATCCAGTTAACCTGCGGGGGGATTACCACAGGATAAGATCTTGTAAAGTTAATATTATCTCCATTATTCGCAATAATTGAGACAACATCGATTTGATCTAAACCTTTTTTGCGATCATTCAACATATCAAAGACACTTTTAGTCGCTAATTTTTTTCTAAAATCAGCTTCATCTTTTATGTCTAATTTCTCAATATTGTCAATGACGGTATCTAAAACAATACTTACTGAATCGAGTGCTTGAGCGGTTTGTAACGATAAGGTCAAGGAAATATTATCTAATTGCTTTTCCCAAGATTTAATCTGACGTTCCCTCACACCATAGATGGAAAATGAACCGATCAAAATAAGAACCAACATCAAGCTAATGCCTGATATAAAGACGCCTTTTGTTGTTGGACTGTTAAAGCGTGATAGAAAAGGTACGTTCATTACCCTAAATTATTATTATTCATATTCTCACTATATATGATGTCCGTCAGAAAGTTAATATTGTTAAGAATCTACCTAATATAATAAATATAAAATTTATACACATCATTAAGAAACATCGCGGAACTTTAATTCAATCGATTATCCAACATCAAAAACCTACTGGGGTAAAGAGCCAGTTGGAGATGAGGGGGGAGCAGAAGAATAGGTAGAAGAGGGATTAGCGTTAATTACTTTCCAGGGCTCAGGACAACTTGGGACATTTGGATAAAAGTTATTCGCAGATTCACATAAGTACCAAATAGATTGGTTTTTAATCACTGGAGGCGATGTTTGAACCGACACCACCGGCGGAGGTGGCGACTGAAGATATACCGGTGGAACTTGAACGATCTGGGGTTGTTGATATATCACTGTTGGAGGATATGGTGAGTATGGAGCGTATGGTGCATATGGATAATAAGGTCTACCCCATTGAGAACCAATAACAGCGCCGCCAACTAGACCAGTAGTAAAGCCCCATCCCCAACCACCAAGTGAGTGATGATCAGCGTAGGATAAATTAACAAATCCTAACCCCAAAATTACTGTAAGAACACTTACCATAATTTTTATCAATGGTTGTAGCATGATGTATTCTCCAATAAAGCGACAAACCCAAAACGGCTATGTGAAACCTCAAAACACATGTTTTAAAGCTAACATCAATTCTATTAACGTTATCAACGTTAACAAAGTTGACAATATACCCACTTTTTGAATTCAAGTAGTTATTCTACTTTAATATTGGCGGCTTTCACAATCCCTTTGTATCTTACTAAATCGGTTTTCATTTGATTGCCAAATTGTTCAGGTGATTCTGGTGTTGCAAGAACACCCATATTATTTAAACGCTCTTTAGCCTCTGCCGTCGATAAAATTTCATTTAAAGTTTTATTCAGTTTTTCAATAATCGGTTTTGGTGTTTTAGACGGCGCCAATATCCCTACCCATGAACTGACCTCAAAGTTATCTATCCCACTTTCCATAAATGTTGGAACATTGGGCATCGAAGGTGCACGTTTAGCACTAGATACAGCAATGGCAGTCAACTTTCCTGAACTGACATATTGATTCGCCCCGGCAACAGCGGTATAAACCAATGGAATTGTTCCGCCTAAAACATCAGTTAAGGCTTGCCCTCCTCCTTTATACGGAATATGAACTAAATTAGCTCCAGTTCGCTGTTTGAGTAACTCGCCACCAATATGCGGAGTACCACCAGTTCCAGAGGTCCCGTATGACAGACCATTGGGATCTTTTTTCGCAATCGCAATAACCTCATTTAAGGTCTTACCCGGGAAATTATTATTTGCAACTAAAATCAAAATAGCATCCCCAATTTTTCCAATCGGAGCAAAATCTTTAATGGTGTCAAATCCGACTTTAGAAAAAACATTGGGATTGATCACCATCGTTCCATCAAAAGCGAGTAACAAGGTGTAACCATCTGGTTCCGCGTTCGCAACTAAGGCAGAACCAATATTTCCTGAGGCACCAGGATGATTTTCAACCACTACTGCTTGCCCTAATTTTTGTGTGAGCTGATCAGCAATATATCTGCCACTCGTATCTGTAATTCCTGCTGGTGTAAAAGGGATGATTAAACGAATGGGCTTATTAGGGTAAGACTGTCCATAACTTGCTTGAATTCCAAAAATAAAAAATGTAATTGTTAAAAGTATGATCTTTTTGATGAAATGGTTCCAATACATCGTTACCTCCTTATTGAACTTCAACATATTTTTTTTCAAACTCCCAAACATCCTCAAAACCCATGAGTTTGGACAAGTCCGAAAAATCATAAAGTTGTTGTTGAATGCCATCTGAAGATCCTTTTTCTGCAAAAGTACTATAAACAGCGTGCATGGCTTTCACACTTGCAAGCAATGCCGTAACGGGAAAAATGGCAATCTTGTATCCAAGTGCTTCTAATTGAGACTTTGGCAATACAGGGGTCTTACCCATATCAACCATATTGGCGAGTACTGGCAAATCAAAATGACTACCAATTCGCCTCATCTCTTCTACAGATTCAGGTGACTCAATAAATAAAATGTCGGCTCCAGCTTTTGCATAAGCCTCCCCTCGCCTTAAAGCCTCATCAATACCAAGGCTTGTTCTAGCATCAGTTCTAGCAATAATGAGGAAATTTTCATCCAGACGACTGTCCCGTGCCACCTGAATTTTTCGGACCATATCTTCTATCGGAATCACTCTACGACTTGGGGTATGACCACACTTCTTGGGAAACTCCTGATCTTCAAGTTGAATTGCCGCAGCTCCTGCTTGCTCATAGCCTCGGATCGTATGTCGAATATTTAAAAGTCCGCCATAACCAGTATCGCCATCCGCAATGAGGGGGGTCTTTGCCATCTGTGCCATCTGGCCAACTCGATCTACCATTTGTGTAAAGCTAGCAAGACCTGCATCGGGTAATCCAAGTGAGGATGCAACCGTTCCATAACCAGTCATATAAAGCGCATCAAAACCAAAGGTGTCAGCTAAACGCAATGAAACCATCTCGTTGACGCCCGGGGCGACGATAAGCCCAGGTTGATATAAACGATCTTTGAGTTGCTGCCTGAGTTGTGAAAATTGATTCATCCCAATCCTTTAATCGACTTTGATATTATTTTTAGAGACCATGGGCACCCAACGATTGATTTCGTCTAATAAAAAAGCTTGTTGTTCTGCTGCAGGAATATTTAATACACGCCCGCCATCTTTTTCAACAAGAGCAACAAACTCTGGATCCTTATTCACCATAATCAATGCTTGACGTAACTTGGCAACGACACCCGCAGGGGTGCCGGCGGGTGCGAAAATACCAAACCAACTTTCACCCGTAAATTTAGTCAAGCTAGTTTCGTTCACCGTAGGTAATTGCGGAAATACGGCTGATCTTTTTTCGCTTGATACTGCAAGCCCTTTTAATTTTCCAGCTTGAATATATCCCTTACATGCAGAGATATTATCAAAAATCATATCTAACCGACCAGCCATCATTTCTTGATAAGCTTGCGGTGCTCCTTTAAAAGGCACATGAATTAAATCTAAGCCCAAACCATTGAGAAGTATAGTTCCCCAAACATGCTGTAATGTTCCAATACCTGCAGAACCAAAGCTATATTGACCAGGCTTATCTTTCATTAACTTGACCATCTCAGCCAAATTATTCACTGGCAAGTCAGCTCGAGTAGATACAACAAAGGCATATGACGAAATATACCCTAGCGGAATAAAGTCTTTCGCTGGGTCATAGGGTAAGTTTTTCATCAGCGCTTTATTCATCACCATATTAAATAAACCGCCAACGAGCAAGGTATAACCATCAGATGGGGCTTTAGCGACAAACTCTGTCCCAATCAATGATCCAGCGCCAGCTTTGTTTTCTACAAAAACACCCTGAGGCAATAAATCACTGAGCTTTTGAGCTACTTTACGACCAATAATATCGGTGCCGCCACCCGGTGCAATGGGTACGATTAATCGGATAGGACGATTCGGAAAATCAGTTTCCTGTGCCCACGATACATGCGCTCCAAAAAAACAACATGTCCAGATTATCAAATTGATTAAATAGTTTCTTTTAATCATACGAGGCTCCATTTTTTAGCATTGAATGGCTACATTATGAAGCATTCAAAAAAAATGATTCTGCTCAAGGCCTAAGGAGCTTTAATGCCAGCTGTTTTGACAATCTTTTCATATAAGCTCAAATCATGTTTAAGCTCTTCGGAAAATTGCTCTGGGCTCGTTGGCGTTGTCAAAATACCTAATGCTCCAAATTTTTCTTTGGCTGATTCAGAATTTAAAATCTCATTCAGAGCTTTATTGATCTTCATTACTATAGCTCTCGGAGTTTTGGCTGGGGCTAAAATACCAATCCAGGACATCACGGCAATATCCGGATAACCACTATCAATAAACGTTGGTACATTGGGCAAACTCGTTACCCGCGTTTTGGCGGAAATAGCTATCGGCTTCAACTGTCCACTTTCAATATATTGTGTTGCACCAGCAAGATTTGTAAACGCTAAAGGCACATCATTACCAATTAAACCAATAATCGCTTGCCCACCGCTTTTATAGGGAATAGCCACCAAATTGGCTCCCGTTTTTTGTTTTAATAACTCACCTGCAATATGCGGTGTTACACCAATCCCCGATGTGGCATAGGACAAACCCTTCGGATCTTTCAGAGATAAAGCAATAACTTCCTTGACAGTTTTTGCAGGAAGGCTAGGATTCGCCAATAAAATTAAGGCAGCATCCCCAATTTTTCCAATTGGGGAGAAGTCTTTTAAGGTGTTAAATGGGGTTTTTTCAAAGATATGTGGATTGATGACGAGGGTGCCATCAAAGCCAACCAACAAGGTATAGCCATCTGGCTCTGCATTTGCTACATAACTTGCTCCGATATTGCCAGATGCTCCAGCCTTATTTTCTGCATAGACTTCGACACCTAGTTTTTGGGTTAATTGCTGGGCAATGTACCTACCGCCAATATCTGTTACACCACCCGGAGCGAATGGAATAATCAAATGGATAGGTTTTTCTGGATAATCTTTTGCTTGCACTCCAAAGCTTAGAAGCAAAAAAATTAGATAAATGTTTATGATCCAAAGTGGATTTTTTTTCAATTTTTTCTCCATGGTTTATAGTTATCTATAACCTAATCAACTTGAACAACATATGCGCCTTCAAAAAATATTCATTCAGATTATTGCATTGGTTCTAGGTATTGTCTCTCAATCCTTGGCATTTGCCGATGAATACCCCAATAAGCCAGTGAAGGTCATTGTTCCATTTGCTATCGGCGGGGGTGCTGATATTGTGGCAAGACTTGTTTTCCAAAAACTATCGGCAAGGTTGGGGCAACCTTTTGTGATAGATAACCGGGGTAGTGCGGGTGGCATCATGGGAACCGATGCCGTTGCCAAATCCGCGCCAGATGGCTATACCTTGGTATTTGGTCAAACAGGCCCTATCGCTATTAACCCAACGCTATTCCCTAAAGTACCTTACGATCCAGAAAAGGATTTTAGTCCGATCATCCAATTGGCTAGTTACCCATATATTATCGGTGCAAATCTTCAAATTCCTGTCAAAAATTTGGCTGAGTTTATTCAACTCGTGAAAGACCACCCCAACCAATACTCTTTCAGCACTGCGGGCAAAGGAAGTTCAGCGCAGTTGGCAGCAGAACTATTTATGAAGGCTACTCAAACTAAAATGATCCATGCGCCATATAAAGGCGCAGGTCCTGCTTTAACAGATGCTATCGCGGGAGTCGTTAGCATTACCTTTGGAGATGCAGGATCGAGTATTCCAATGGTTCAAAGTAACCGTATTAGAGCTCTTGCCGTTACCAGTAAAAATCGCTCAAAATTAATACCCGATGTACCAACTGTCGCAGAGTCAGGCTATCCTGGTTTTGAGGCAGTCGCATGGCATAGTGTATTAGCCCCAGCAAAAACCCCTCCAGCGATTATTCAATTGCTTAATAAGGAGCTTCAAGAAGTACTAAAAGATCCTGAAGTAAAAGATCGGCTTCAAAGTTATGGACTAGAAATTATCGGCGGAAGTCCAAAAGAGTTTGCTGATTACATTCGTACAGAAATCATCAAATGGAAAAAAATTATTCAAGAGTCACAAATCAAGCTCGATTAATGGGCATCCATTGAAGTAACTGACTTATATCGGAAGTGGCTTCTAGATTCCAAACAAAATCAAATAACTGATCATGTGGAGTCGAAAGTTGATGTAAAGCTAGTTGATTGATAAGCTTGTCTTCAATATCTTTATCTGTGAGGGGTTTTGTCAATGAACCTTTTGCCGCATCAATTTCGATTGTCAAAGGATACTCTTTGCTAAAAAAGTGAATTTTCACACCCTCAACAGGAATCGTATCGTCCTGTTTAAATTCAACCTTGGAATAAAAAGATCTAATTCTAGAATCTTGGACCATTTCATCACTAAATTCTTTAATGCCTGCTCGACCAAAATGTAAGGCAACAGCGACAGCATGTTGACCACTCACCTGTGATTGTCTGCCCGTCTGAATGTTCGGCCGATCAGTCCGTTGTTGCAGCAATGGGTTACCTACAATCTGGATCTTTTCAATGGAATCTAAAAAAGAAGGATGTTTGAGCTGCTCTTGATACACTCTTAAACAAGCTTCTAAAACCGGATTTAAAACCACCCCACATGGAAATGGCTTGTAGGTATTGTTCAGGATCTCCCAATGAGTTCCCAATTGATCAATAATCAAGTGACCTTGAGCATCTTGCCCAAACACTTTTAAAAAACCTCTTTCCCCTTCCAAAGGTTCCATCGGTCCATCAAAATCTTTCTGGGCTAATAAGGCGGATAAAAGACCATTCTTTGCCGCATTACCAACACTCATACTTTTCGACATCGTCCCTAGATTTTCGACTAAACCACAGGCTTGAGTAACAGCATTACCAATGGCCCACAATAATTGCTGTTGACTTAACTGAAGCAACTTGCCAGAACCGATCGCCGCTCCAATCACTCCGCAAGTAGAGGTAATATGCCAACCTCGGCTGTAATGAAATGGTGAAATTGCTTGGCCAATGCGGCACTCAAACTCCATGCCTAAAATAGTCGCCAATAAAAAATCTTTGCCGCTATATTGTTGTTTTTCAGATAAAGCCAACAACGTTGAAACAACCGGAGCCGCAGGATGAATAATGGTTGGTAGATGCGTGTCATCAAAATCAAAGACATTAGCTGACATCGCGTTTAAGCTACAGGCTTGCAATACATCAAGCTTTTCTGAAAAACCAAATACAGTCGCTTGAGGACTTCCAGAGAAAGAACGAAATAATTGATATGCTTTGATTATCGCTGGATCGTTATATGCAGCAATACAAACTGATAAATAGTTAAGTAGCGAGCGCTTTGCTTCATGAACGACTTGAGTAGGTAAATCATCAAAGCGACAAAGGTCTGTATAACGAACAAGCTCGTTAGAAATCTTCATGCAACAAGTCTTTCTATAAATAAGTGGTGTATATTTCTAAATAAGAATAACCGAAAATCAGATTAATTCTTTAGAATCAATCAGACTACAAAAATAATGTATAGGATGAAATCATGAGTCAACCCATAATAGGAATGATTGGATTAGGAATGATGGGTATTCCTATGGCAAACAATCTTTTAAAAGCAAATTACATTATCCATGGATTCGATCTTAACCAAGACGCTAAAGATAAACTAAGTCACTCCACAAATTTCAAATGGCAGTCTAGCGCTACGGAAGTCGCACTAACGTCAGATATCATCATTTTAATGTTGCCCGATAGCAAAATTGTTGACCAATTACTCTGGGGGCAACAGCAAGATGGTATTGTTGCAAACTTCAAAGCAAATACACTCGTCTTGGATATGGGGTCATCAAACCCCTCAAATTCAAAGATCAATGCTGAAAAACTCAAATCCTTAGGCCATGATTTTATCGATGCTCCTGTATCTGGTGGAGTTAAACGCGCGATCGATGGCTCTTTAGCGATTATGGTGGGTGGGGATCAAAGTTGTGTTCAACAAGTCATGCCAATACTTCAATCAATGGGTAAAACTATCGTGCATGTTGGCAGTGGTGGTGCTGGTCATGCTGTCAAAGCTCTCAATAATTATGTCTCAGCAGCAGGTCTATTGGCGGTGAGTGAAGCGCTTGTTGCCGCGCAGGAGTTTGGTATTGACCCTCATCTTGCTAATCAAGTTTTCAATGCCTCAACAGGTAAAAATAATACAACTGATGTGAAGGTTGAAAACTTTATGCTCTCGGGTACTTTCAATTCTGGTTTTGCCATAGCACTCATGCGTAAAGATATTCAAACAGCCAATGGATTTATTCATGATATGAAAACACCAGGCATCTTTGCTGATGTTTGCTTAGATCGCTGGGCCGCTGCCGAACAAGGGCTTGAGAAAGGTGCAGATCATACAGCTATGTTCAAATATGTTAAAAGTCAACCAAAGGAATAGCCGATGATCCTGAAAGCTTGGAATGTTTTTGCCATGCGCTACGCCACCATTAAACGTAGACGTCTTGAGAATTTTATTGTTCATGATCTTCATGACGGTGCAACTCAATTAGATTATTTCGTTTGGTTTATTACCGATGGTAGAGAAACCGTTCTAGTCGATACAGGTTTCGATCAGAAAGCGGCAAAGGAGCGTCATCGGAATTTATTACGGTGCCCCATCGACTCTCTACAAGAGGCTGGTATTGCTGTTCAAGAGATCAACAACACCATCATTACCCATGCGCATTATGATCATGCTGGCAATATTGAAAAACTGAAAAAAACCAACTTTCATATCCAAGAACGAGAAATGAGCTATGCCACCGGTAAAGATATGCGTCATGCCTATTGCCGTCATGCCTATGACCCCCACAATATTTGTGAATTGATTTATGCCAATTATGAAGATCGCGTGGCTTTTCATGATGGGGTTTACGAAGTTAGGTCTGGTATAGAGGTTCATTGGGTGGGTGGTCATACTAGAGGTCTGCAGATTGTCCGAGTTCACACGAAGCGCGGTTGGATCGTTCTGGCTTCAGACGCAGCACATTACCTTGAAAATCTAGTGAATCGCTCTCCGTTCCCTATTGTTAGTGATGCTTCTGATATGCTCAATGGCTATGAATTAATCGAAACCTTGGCAGATTCACAGGACCACATTATTCCTGGTCATGATCCGTTAGTACTAAAGAGTTATATGCCTGCAGGTCCTGCTCATCTAGAAATCGTTTCTCTTACTGACCCAATAAAAAGATCATGAAAAAAACTCAATCTTTTCTGACGATTCTTCTATTGAGTTTCATCACAATGAGTAGTTGGGGACAAAGCTCGTTCCCGAACAAGCCGGTCCATATAGTTATTCCATTCCCTCCGGGAGGTTCGACTGACGTCTTGGGGAGATTACTAGGTGCGTCTATGTCGAATAACCTAGGCCAAACAGTGATCATTGAAAACACAGGTGGTGCTGGAGGAACGATTGGGGCTACAAAAGTAGCCAGATCGCCTGCTGATGGGTATACACTTCTATTTCATAATATGGCTCATGCAAGTGCCCCAGCGCTTTATAGTAAATTACCCTACAACCCAATTAGTGATTTTGAGGCTATCGGCATCGTGACAGAAGTGCCAATGATTCTTGTTGCCCGTAAAAATTTTCCGACGAATCAATTAAATGAAATTTTGACGATGGCCAAAAACAATGGCAATCCGTTGAACTTTGCAAATGCTGGTGTGGGGGCCACTTCGCAACTATGTGAGGCTTTGCTAAAAAGCACCACAAGTAGTCAATGGACGAGTGTTCCTTATAAAGGAACCGGGCCAGCACTGAATGATCTTTTAGGTGGGCAAGTAGACTTTATTTGTGATCAGCCGGCGAGTACCATCGCTCACATTAAAGCTGGAAACTTAAAACCGATTGCGGTGGCTACGAAAAATCGCTTAAAAATACTGCCTCAAGTTCCTACATTTTCTGAATCAGGTGTTCCCGGGTTTGAGCTGACGGTTTGGCATGGTTTATATGCGCCTAAAGGAACTCCGAAAGAGGTGATTGATCGATTAGCCGGCAGTTTACGCGAGGCATTGAAAGATCCAATTCTGATAGAGCGTTTTCAAGAGATGAGTGCGTCCATCGCAACTCCTGGACAAGCCAACCCAGAGGCATTACAAAGCTTCTTAAAGTCAGATGTGGATCGATGGAAGGCCACTTTAAAAGCTGCTGGCATCCAACCGGAATAGTTACTTCCCTAAATCATATTTCTCACCAGAGAAAAAATGATTAGGGCTCATAAACATGGATAAAAAAGTGGCCCCCTTTGGAGCTACAGCAACATGTCGACTTCCACCTGGTCTCCAGACATAACTCCCGGGATAAGCTTTACCTTCTTCATCCTCTAAGCTACCCTCGAGCATATAGGTCTGTTCAAGTCCAGTATGTTCATGAAAAGGCACCACTGCACCAGGATCCATCTGAAACAATACGGTCGACATCCCAGAATGTTGATCGGCATACAACACTTTCATCTTTATTCCTGCAAAAGGTGTAGGCATCCAGTCCATCTTGCTAGGATCAATATAGTGAGAACGTAGTTCTTCAGAAATTACAGGTGTCTCGAGTTGATGATTTGTCATTTTTTATTCCAATCATTTGTTAATATTATTGGTACATATTATTCATTCAATAGCATACACTGAAAATTCACCATGAACGCTCCCCTACAAATTTCTCCTGTAACTAAAAATATAGGCTTTTTAATTAGACGCTTATTACCCAACTCTAAGGTCAAATCCATCGGGCCGTTTATCTTTTGGGATCATATGGGACCTGCTCATTTTGCCCAGGATATCAATCGTAAAGCAGATGTTCGGCCACACCCTCATATTGGACTGGCAACAGTGAGTTATTTGCTCGCTGGTGGTTTTATGCACCGCGATAGTCTTGGCAATGTTCAACGGATTGATCCTTTTGATCTAAACATCATGAAATCTGGTAGTGGTATTGTTCACTCAGAGCGTATCCCTGATGACATTCGTCAAAGTAATGCTGAAGTTCGGGGCTTACAAATCTGGATTGCCCTACCTGAAGAATTAGAAGTTGCTGATCCAAGCTTTCATCATTACGATGCAAAGAATCTCCCGCATTTGCAACAAGAAGAGCTACAAGTCACGGTCCTGATCGGTGAAGGGTTTGGACTTCAATCACCGGCGGTCATGTTTAGTCCAACCCAGTTAATTCATGTCAAATTAAAGGCTCAATCAAGCATTGATTGGAAACGTCAGCATTCACAACAAGGCATTTATATTATCAATGGCAATATCCAAATCAATGGAAAAGATTATCCTACCTATGAGATGCTTGAAATTTCTGAATTAGACTCCGTTTCAATCACCGCGTTGACTGATACAGAGCTGATGATCTTTGGTGGTGCTCCTCTAGATAAGCCAAGAATTCTTTGGTGGAATTTTGTATCGAGTGATCAAGCTCGTTTAGATTTAGCAAAGCAGCGTTGGAAAGATGGTCAATTTCCACCAATCCCTGGTGAAATTGATTTCATTCCTCTGCCCCCTTAGTCGAGAGAAATTTTCTTTTCTCGAATGACCTTGGCCCATTCTTGAAATTGGGTCTGTATAAACTGATTCGCTTCATTAGACCCTCCTTGAAATTGCTCCCCTCCCAGATTCATTACACGCTCTTTCATTTCCGGAAGTTGCATCACAGTAGCAATAGCTTCACTCATTTTTTTAACAATGAAGTCAGGTGTTCCTGATGGCGCAAAAATCGCGTTCCATTCATAGATCTCATAAGAGGGTATCCCAGCCTCTTCCATCGTTGGAACATTCGGAAATACACCAACCCTTTTTTTACTGGTAACTGCTAAGGCTTTCAGTTTGTTACTCTCTACATATTGTTTACTAGAAGCAACACTTCCAAAGAACAGCGGTACTTGACCAGCCATGACATCATTCAAAGCTGCCGCACCACCTTTATAGGGCACACCAACCATTTGCACATCTGCCTTGATTTCAAACATGACTCCAGAAAGATGTTGAGCTGAACCATTTCCAGATGTAGCATAAGCAATTTCATCCGGTTTGCTTTTTGCTAATGCAACTAATTCTTTGACATTTTTCACTGGAAAATTTGGATTGATTAACAGTACGTTCGGGTACAAAGCAAGCAGTGCTAATACTTTAAAGTCTTTATTAGAGTCATACGGCAATTTTTTAAATAAAGAGGGATTCACCGCAAAGGAAGAAGCATCGAGCATCAAGGTATAACCATCTGGATTGCTCTTTGCAACATAATTAGCGGCAATCTGACCAGTTGCTCCAGGCCTGTTTTCAACAATGATCGAGATTCCAAGTAACTTCCCTAAAGGAACAGCAATGCTACGTGCCATGATATCGGCAGTGCCTCCAGGCGGATAGGTGACGACCATCGTAATAGGCTTATTGGGCCATGACTGAGCAGTTGCCAATGGACAAATGTAGCAACAGAGAATCAGTAATAAAAGTGTGAATTTTTTCATATGCCTTAACAATGAGAGTCTTGATTAAATGATATAAATTCCATCCTAATGGCGGAAGTATTTCAATGCCAACTAGTTGATACCCTCGATTAGTAACAAGAATACTTAGTAAGACAAAGCACTAACTCACTAATTATGAGCTCGGGGATTAGTTAGCGGCGATCAATTTAGCGAGTTGCTCAGGATGACTTAGCAATTCTTGACTCAAGCCCTGATAGGTCACTTGCCCTCGGTTCAGGACAATTGCTTGATTGGTAACCTGTAAGGCTAATTTGGCGGACTGCTCAACCAAAATAACGGATAAATCTTCTTCCGCAATGAGTTTTTTAAAAACCTCCATCAACATCTGAACAATGACTGGGGCAAGTCCCTCTAAAGGTTCGTCAAGCAACAATAGCTTCGGATCACTAATCAGTGCCCGGCCTACCGATAACATCTGTTGCTCTCCTCCAGATAGTTGATTACCCATGTTATTTCTTCGCTCTGCAAGCCTCGGGAAAAGCTCATAGATACGTTCTAAGGGCCATCGCCCTGGGCGAGCCGCTACCAACATATTCTCTTCAACCGTCAAAGAAGGAAAAATATCCCTGGTTTGGGGCACATAACCAATTCCTAATCGAGAGCGCTCATAAACAGGTAAACGCTCTATTGCTTGGTTAAAGAATTCAATCTGTCCTGCATGCAAGGTGGCATGGCCCATGATAGTCGACATCAAGGTGGTTTTACCAACGCCATTGCGCCCCAATACCGCCAATGATGTTTTTACCGGTATTTCTATATCGATGTTTTCTAATATATTGAGTTCACCATAACCGGCAAACACACCTTTTAATTTAAGAGCAATTTCATTATTCATCAGACTCCCCTAAATACACTTGGTGCACCCGAGGATCATTGGCGATTTCATCGGGTGTTCCTTCACATAAAACAGCACCTTGTACTAAGACAGTAATCCTTGAAGCAAATTGAAAGACTAAATCCATATCATGCTCAATCATCAACATCGCAATATCTTTTGGTAAAGCATCTAATGCCTGTAAGATTCTTCCTGACTCCATCGATGGAACACCGGCGGCAGGCTCATCTAAAAGAAGTACTTTTGGTTGTAAACCTAAAGAGATTGCCATCTCTACTAAACGTTGTTTACCATACGGTAATTGACTGACAATCTTCGTTGCATCATCATCAATGCCAAGCAAGGTCAATATCTCAAAGGCTTCTTCACGAATATTTTTAAATGTATTAGCTGACTTCCACATTTGCTGAGAAATTCCAAGGCGCTCGGAAATCCCTAAAGAAACATTATCTAAAACAGTCATCTTGTTAAATAAAGAGTTAATCTGAAAAGTCCTACCGAGCCCACGTTTAACCCGCTGGCTTTCATTCAGTTGTGTAATTTCTTCACCGGCGAACAAAACCTTTCCAGAAGATGGCGTTAATCTTCCTGTCAATAAATTAACAAATGTTGTCTTACCAGCACCATTAGGGCCAATTAAAGCATGCCTAGCTCCCGGCTCTAGTGAAAAATTAATCTGGTCAGCTACCGTTAAAGCCCCAAAACTTTTTGATAAGGCAATGGTTTGCAAGGCTGCCGTCATTTGCGCCCCCCTCGCCTAGCAAATAATTTATCGACAATACCTAAGATACCGCCTTTGGCATACAAAACAACCATTAATAACATCAGGCCAATCCCTAAATTCCAATACTCCGGAAATTTTTTTGCTAAATAATCCTGTGCGATTAAAAAGATGATTGGTCCAATAAATGCGCCATACATTCGACCAACACCACCTAAAATTAACATGACCAAAATTTCACCAGAAGGTTCAAATCCAATCACATTTAATCCAACAAATTGATTTGTCTGAGTAATTAAAGCTCCCGCAATCCCTGCAATCATTGCTGCTAAGGTATATGCCTTTAATAGATAAGACATCACGGGTACTCCAATGGCTTGCATTCTTTGCTTATTTTCTTTAATGCCTGCCAGCATAATTCCAAATGGGGAATAGATAATTCGACGAATAACGATCCAAAAAATAAAGAGCATCGCTAAACACCACAGATAAGCTGTTTTATTTAAAAAATCAAATTTAAATAACCCAAACACAGGGCCAATCGTGACGCCTGTTAATCCATCAGCACCGCCTGTGATCAAAGTTGCTTTGTTTGCCACCTCATAGCAAAGGGCCGCAATGGCTAAAGTTAACATCAATTGGGTTAAATTTTGAGTGCGCAATACAACAAGTCCTGTTAAAAAACCTAATAAAGCACAAACCACAGCGCTGCAAAGAATCAACACTAGAGGATCCGTAATACCTAATTTGGCCGATAAAATTCCGCAGGTATAAGCGCCAACCCCAAAAAAAGCAGCATGACCTAAAGTCACTACCCCTGCAAAGCCAGTAATTAAGTCGAGCGATAACGCAAATAAAATAAATGTTAAAACTTGTGCGCCAAGAGATAAATATTCCGGTAGAACAAAAAATATTGCAACGGCAAAGATCCAAGGTAAAAGCTCTGTTTTACGAATCCGTGAATCTGACTGAAATCCAATCAATTGACTCATGCGCGTTTTCCTAACAAGCCCATCGGGCGCCACAATAAGATTCCAATGGTCGCCATATAGATAAAGAATGCACCAAACTCTGGTAACCAATATTTACAAGCTGTATCAAGCACACCAATCAGCAAGGCTGCAAAAAATGGTCCTTTTAAACTCCCTAATCCACCCACTGAGACCACAATTAAAAAGAAGACTAATTGCTCTAATGGATATGTCGGTTGAATCGCAATGATTTCAGCACCTAAAGCACCTCCCAATCCAGCAAGGCCGCTCCCGACAGCAAAAGTAACACTAAACAGCATCTTTGTATTAATACCAATGGATTGGGCCATTGCACGATTATCCACAGTTGCTCTTACCATCGCACCCCATTTTGTATTTTCAACTCCGAACCACAAGACTCCAATTAAGACTGAACTAAAAATAATGATAAATACTCGGTAAGCTGGAAAATCCCTACCTAAAAAAGTAAATTGATCTTTTAAATACTCTGGCAGAAGGACGGGTTGTTGTAATGTGCCAAAAATAATTCTGGCCATCGCAATAGATATAAAAATGAGCGCGATACTAAATAAAACCTGTTCTAGCTCCGGTGATCCATAAATGTGTTTATAGAGTAACCGATCCAAAAAGAGACTCACAAAAGATACGATGAAAAATGCCAAAGCAAGTGCTAGTGGGAATGGCATATGAAATTTTGCTAATGCGGTGACCAAAATATAGCCACCGCTCATCGCAAATACTCCATGAGCTAAATTGGCGATGCCCATCATACCCATCGTGATGGACAAGCCTACCGAAATAACATACAGCACCATTCCATAGGCAACGCCGTAAAACAATACACTAATCACCGACGATAAAAGAGCATCCATGATTAAGTGATTACAAATTTTCTAAAAATACAGATCAAAACATTATTTCTTTTTATCTGCTTCTTTCATTGGGTCTTTAATTCCAGTACTAATCGTTTCAATTTCAACATTGGCTAACTTACCACCAACCTTACGAACTTCACGAAGATATTCTGGATTAATGACATCACGTGTTTCTGGATCAATCGAAACTTCGCCGCGAGGACTTGTTGAGCTTTTCCACTTCTTCAAGAGCTCCATTGTTTTATCAGCATCGACCTTGCCATTTTGTTCACGGATAGTATAAAAAATTGCATCCATCGCATCCCAAGCACCAACGGCCATAAAACCAGGCTCTAAATTTTCACCATATTCTTTTTTATAGGCGGCCACAAAAGCCTTATTACTTGGGCGGTTAGAGTTTGCTGAATAGTGATGGATGGTGGTAACTCCAAGAGCAACATCTCCCATACCTTGCAATTCTTCATCGGTGACGATATCACCAGTCCCAATGAATTTAATACCAGCTTTAGCTAGACCTAAGTCTGCATAGGCTTTCATCATGCCAGTAGCTGCTTTACCAGCCGGATTAAATCCAAAAATCACATCAGGTTTGGCATCTTTGATACGCTGAATGAAAGGGGTAAAGTCTGGATTTGCTAGAGGAATTCGAACACTTCCAACAATCTCCCCGCCACCTTCTTTAAATCCTTTAATAAAACCTTCTTCAGCTTCATGACCTGGAGCGAAATCACTCACAGCTGTGTAAGCGTGCTTATACTTCTTGGCAGCCCACTGACCTAGTGGATAGGCAGATTGCCATAGAGTAAAGGAAGTACGTGCCATATAAGGAGCGTTATTCATTACTCTAGCAGCCGCAGCATTCATACTGATATAGGGAACTTTTGCTTCTGTTGTTAATGGTGCAATAGCCGCCATATTGGGCGACCAAACAAAACCAGTTAAGTAATTCACTTTGTCACGCACAATTAATTCTTGCGCGACCCGTTTAGCAACATCTGGATTAGGGCCTGTATCATCACGCGTAATAATTTCCACTTTTACTCCAGGTGGTAATTTTTCACCATTCAGTTTCATGTAGAGCTTAACGCCCTTATCTAATTGATCACCCTGAGCAGCGCCAGGGCCACTATAAGTGGACATAAAGCCAATTTTGACCGTTTGGGCCTGTGCCAAAGCACACAAAGACGTGGCCAAAATAATAAATACGGACTGAATAAACTGATTGAATTTCATATAAACTCCAATTTTTGGGGAATAAAGTCGTTATTTTTAAGCAAGATTTGCAGACAAAAGAATACCATGAGTCACTTCAAATATGCTTCTTTTCTAGGACAAGCCCCTAGACTAAATTACAAAACTCTCATTTGAGGGTCTAGGAATTAAAAGCTGACAGCCATTCCAATCGAATACCCACTAACTCCTGGTGCAAATTGGTACCGCAATAAGAGCCTTGCACGCGAAACAAAAACGTCATAGTTCTTAAGGTCTAACTCAAAGCCAGACCCTATCGATGACAAATAATCAAACCCCAAAGCACCTCGGTTATCACCTAAATACTGAGTGTGGGCAAACTCAAAAACACCGCGAATCATATTATCAAATATTGTCAAACCCGTGGGGACTCTTCGGCGTGCCCAAAGTCCTAAACTTTGTGAATTTGAGCTACCTTCAACTTCATGAGATGAGTCAAAACTCTTCAACTGAATATTGGTATAACGTATTTCATACTGGTCCTCACGTTCTGGAGTAAAGTCTTCATAAATAAACATCAAAGACCCACCTAAACCATAGGCATTCAGGCGTCCATTATTGAGAAAATCTAAACTTAGTCCTGTTTTGTTATAGATATACCGCGACGCTAAAGATATATCACTCTCTTCGTGACCTAAACTAAAATTAAAAATAGGTCTTAATTTATAGTGCTCCGATAACTGAAAATCCCACCCCACCCGTTCCTGAAATACTATTCCAGTGGACAGGGATGCTCACCGGCGTATTCGAGGAAGTAATAAAAGTAGGGTCATAACGACTTGCTGCAATGGTTCCTTCAAGATATAACGGAATGTCTTTGCTTAAAACATCACCCCCTCCAAGCGATGTCATCTGTAAAGAAGGATTACCTACCCCTTTATCACTAATGGACAAAGAACCTGTGGTCACATCTGGCGTTAATGAGTAACTCATGACTGTTAAAAAAGCATATGCTCTAGCCTGAACAAAGCTATCAACTAAACCATCAGCATAAACAGGGGATAAATACATCCATCCCGTGATGAAGAATAAAGTCTTTAGAAAGCGGGGTTTAACAAATTGACTCATTCAAATTCAATCTTCATTGGAGGAAAGTGCAGGCATTACTAAGTGGAAGACATTGATTCTAATATAAAATTACGTCATGAATGTCATTGTTAAATATTTTGCACATAAAAAAACCTGAACGAATTCAGGTTTTTTTGTTTTTAATAACGTCTTTATTTTTTGCCTTGAGTTCCATCAAATGGGGCAATGATATCGCCAGATTTGAACTTGGCAGGTGCCAAAATAATCGCTTTACCAGCCTTTTTAAATTGCTCCGTATCATTTCCTTCAATATTCCGATACTGAACATACAAGGCTCTAGGACTGGCCCATTCACCATTTGCGCCAAATTTAATTTCACCGGCCACGGTTTGGAAAGTTGTCGCATGGGTATAGTCAATTAATTTTTGTTGATCTAAACTTTGTGTTTTTTCCACCGCTTCACCAACAATCTGCATCATGGCATAAGCAAATGGGGGGATATAAAAGCCTAATGGATCCACCCCTTCTTTAACTGCAACGGCTTGATAGCGCTCTAAGAACTTCTCGACTCCAGCAAATTTAATCGTTGGCTCAGGCACATACATTTCAAAACCGACAACATTATTCAGTAAAGGACCCAATTGCTTCTTTACAGCGGCGAAAGCCGTGCCAATCATTGGACCACCAAAGACTTGTGTTTTTAATCCCACCTCATAGGCAGCACGAACCATACCAACTGTATCTGGTGGATAGGAATTGACCATCACAATATCAGGCTTCGTTGCCGCAATCGCTCTCATGATAGGGGCATAGTCAGTGGTAGTCGGTGGATAGGTGTTGTCATAGACAACCTTCAAGCCTAAACGTTTTGCATTTTTACGACCACCGTCCATGGCTACAGCTGGATATTCTGCATCGCCACCAACGATCGCAATCGTCTTGGGTTTTGGATTGGCCAACATAGCCGCCTCTAAAAAGGTCCCCGTGTTGTCGACAGCAGGATTGGGGCCATTAGGCTGCATTTGGAAGTATCCCGAATAATTAAAGCGAGCATTCGGATCTAAACCAAATAAACAAACGTAATACAGTTTACGTTGCATGACCATCGGTAGTGGCGGAACTTGCATATTCGTTCCGTAACTACCCAAAATAAGATCAACTTTATCGGTATCTAATAATTTTGAATAAAAACCAGTGACGAGAGAAGGGTTGGTTTGATCATCGTAATAAATAAACTCAACTTGCCGACCTAATAAGCCGCCCTTAGCATTGATGTCGTCTTTCCACATTTGCATCGTAAGCAACGCCGCTTTACCATTAGCCGCTAAGCCACCAGTCAACGGCATCGTAAAACCAATCTTAATGGGGGGTTTTTGTTGGGCAAAAACTAGCGATGAGCCTAATAAGGCTAAAGCAGCAAAGCCAGTCACCATTCGCTTCAGAACTGAACGTTTAAATAAAAGGATACCCATAGTAGCAATTGTCTCCATATTCATTATTGAATCTTTAAGTTAACGTGTCTGAAGAGAAGTTACTACTAGCGAATTCCCTAATATGGGACACCCTTACTTTTTACTACTTTTTTCAAAATTTCAAATCACTGGAAAATCATAAAGAACAGCCGGATTATTGGAAAGTATTTTTTGGATCAATTGAGGGGTTTGTGCCCACTGAGCGAGACGATTCAGTGCATGACCATCATTAATCAAGTGAAAAGGCTCGATTTCTTCTTTCGATCTTTTTTTACCATAGTGTGCGCCAGAATGAGGCCAATCACTTCCCCAAACCATTCGGTCAGAATTAGTATCAATCAATAGGCGTGCCAATTGGGTAACTTCTTTCGAATCAGGGTTCTCGCTGACCCGCTGGGGAGCAGATAACTTCATCCAAACATTACCTTCCTGAAGCATCTTTATCAATTGCAAGACTCTAGGCTGTTCTAGACCATCATTGACTGGAATTCTAGCAAAATGATCAAGTACCACTGGTACTTCACAACGCATGATTTCTGTAGCTAATTCTGTAACGATGTGCAAACTTGAGAAAATTTGTACGTGCCAACCAAATGGCTTAATGAGCTTTGCAGTATTTAATAATTTATTTCTTGCAAACTCTGGATCCGCAACTCCAGCTGTTTCAAGATTTAATCGAGCGCCACGAAAACCGACTTGATGCAATTTCTCGATCTCTTGATAAGTAATCACCGTTTCATCAATGACTGCAACTCCCCGCGCTTGTGATCCGATGATGGCGATGGCGTCACTGGAACGACGATTGTCCGCTCCATATGGACTTGGATGAACAATAACGAGTCTTTCAATACCTAAATTTGCATGCAACTGCAACAACTCCTCAATCGTTGCATCTGCAGGGGTATAGGTTCGATCTTTCCAATAAGGATATTGTTCGCTAGGGCCAAAAATGTGGGTATGACAATCACAAGCTCCAACAGGCAATTGAAAAAGAATTTTTTCTTGCTCAGTAACGGACAACATAATTTCCTTAAAATAAATTTGTGAAGTTAAATACCCAATAAATTAATAGTAATATAAAGGAAATCAGAAAAAGCACTGGAGACAAATGAATTATCAAACCAATTTCCCATCAGTTCAGGGTAAAGTAAGTCCCGAAGAATGGCAAACAAGAGTCGAGCTAGCAGCCTGCTATCGATTGGTAGATGCCTATGAAATGACAGATCTTATCTATAACCATATCACCGCAAAAATTCCAGGCACTGAACACCTTCTGATTAATTTATATGGCTTACTATATAAAGAAATCACCGCCTCTAGCTTGGTCAAAATTGATCTGACTGGTAAGATTCTTTACAAACCTGATACCGACTATGGCATTAACTTATCTGGTTATGTGATTCATGGCGCTATTCATGAGGCGCGCGCAGATGTCAATTGCGTACTGCATACCCATACAAGAGCAGGAATGGCTGTATCAGTGATGGAGTGTGGGCTATTACCCATTACCCAAACCTCGATGCGCTTTGTGAATCATCTTGGCTATCACGATTATGAAGGGCCTGCAATTGATCTCGATGAGCGTCAACGATTGGTAGCTGATCTTGGGCCTCATAATGCGATGATTTTTAAAAATCATGGCCTTTTAACATGTGGTCCGACGATTCAAGAAGCTCTTAATACGATGTATCAATTAGAGTTATCATGCCGAGCACAAGTAGATGCAATGGCGGGTAATCACAAACTTGTTATTCCGCATCAATCCGTGCTTGATAAAACGGCGAATTTATATCAACCTGGTACAAGAAGGCCCTACGGTGTATTAGAATGGCCAGCAATGATTCGCCTGCTAGAAGCACAGTCAAAAAATTCTGGCTATCCACGCTTTGATACTTGACATCCTCCCCGTCCTAAAGGACGGGGATTCCTACCGCTAGACGTTCATGTCCGAACGCAAGAATATTGAGAGCGCCATTGATGTCCCTGTCGTGAACAGATCCACAATGACACTTCCAACTGCTCTTATTCAAATCAGCTCTACCTTTCGGACTATTGTCGGAGATTTCTCCGCAACTTGAACAAATTTGGGTTGAATACGCTTCATTTACTTCCTCAAATATCACGCCAGCCT
>CAIPQU010000116.1 GCA_903867305.1 uncultured beta proteobacterium | reverse complement strand
GCGAAATGTTTTAATCATGATTTATTGTATACTGAAACTATACGCTATGCAATTTTGTGGATTGGTGTTTTAAGGAGAAATTTAATGCAAGCGTTACAAGTTGTAACACCCATCTACACAAATTTCCCAAAAACTTCCATTCTTCTCCATTACTTGCCACAAATCTTTTGGCTAAATTGACCGCTGTTTTTCCTCCAATCAGGTTGCTCTAGCCAGTGGTCAGAAGCTAAAGTATTAGTATGACAACTAAAAACGAAAGCACACATCAACTGATTCACCGTAACCTAACCCTCTATCAACGCGAGCATAGTCAAGTATGGCAATGTCGCTATAAGGGTGCTAACAAATGGGTATTGAATTCCCTTAAAACCTATGGGTTTTAGGCTATTTGCTTTATACGCAAGTTACGTATAATATATCAATGAAAGCACTATTTATCGAGTTACCCCCTTTTGAGCGTTATCGTCAGGATTATTTGGCAGATAATGATTATCGTAATTTGCAAAACTTTTTACTTCTGAGTCCAAAGGCTGGGGATGTGATTGCTGGAACTGGTGGATTGCGAAAGTTAAGATTTGGCGACCCAAGTAGAGGCAAAGGTAAAAGAGGTGGTTTGCGCATTATTTATTATTGGTATGAAATCAAATTACAGTTTTGGTTGTTTACGATATATGACAAAGATGAGATGAGTGATTTAGGGCAGAAAGAGCGCAAAGCTTTAATGGACTTATTAAATAAAGAGCTAGGAGCAAGAAAGTGACTAAACGTAACTTATTCAATGAAATCAACGAAGGGTTTGAGCATCTTCAAAAGGCTCGCTCTGGGAAGGCGACCTTACTCACTGTGGAGAGAGACTTTAAGCCAGCAGCGATCATTAATGCTGATGAAGTTGTGGCTATTAGAGAGCGCTTGAATCTCTCTAGAGCTGTTTTTGCTAATTACTTAAGAACTAATTTGAGAACTCTTGAGAACTGGGAGCAGGGCAGGGCAAAGCCAAACGCACAAGCTGCTTTATTGATTCATTTGGTAGATCGTTATCCAGACACTGTCGAGAAAATTGCCTCAGTGTAATAAAGAGTTGCGGTCTTGTATAGCGCCCCCCTAAGTGCGAGTAGTTGGCATAAGTTGGTCCTCCTTATGCTCAAAACTGTAAAGTATGTGTCCAGTACGAAGTGTAAAGTATGTCTCAGGTCATACAAAAACCTCACTAGAGATAGTGAGGTTTTTGGTTTTAAGCCTTACAAGTTGTAACGCTTGAGCTTCAATAATTGAATCACTATTAGTAAACTTGATATTCCCCAACCTTGCTTGGTACTGGTTTTCAAATAATACTGGAGAAGGCATATTGACAGCATTCTAAAATGTATCTACAATGTAGAAACATAGGGGTTTCAATTATGCAAGCAATTATCAAAAAATGGGGTAATAGTCCCGCACTAAGATTATCAACCTCGGTTATGGAGTTGGCTCAGTTAACATTGGACCAATCTGTAAATATCAATGTGCTTAAAGGTAAGATTATTATTGAACCTATTCTCCCTAAACACACTCGACTAGAGGATTTATTGGCTGGGATCACTTCTGACAATATTCACGCTGAAGAAAGTTTTGGTAGTCGGGTAGGTAAGGAAATTCTTTAGTGCCTAAAACTTATATTCCTGAAGCTGGAGATATCGTTTGGCTTGAGTTTGATCCCCAGGCTGGTCGCGAACAAGCCGGGCATCGACCCGCTTTAGTTTTAAGTCCTGCTATCTATAATGACAAAGTGAGTTTGGCGATATGTTGCCCTCTTTCAACTAAAGTCAAAGGGTATCCATTCGAAGTTGAAGTTGTAATAGGCAAGACAACAAGCGTTGTTTTATCTGACCAGGTTAAATCACTTGACTGGCGCGAGCGGAAAGCAAAATTTAAATCTAAAATCACCCCAACTCAGCTCAGACTTGTCCGTGAAAATATTAAAGCTCTTCTCTCAATCGATTAATCGCTCACGAAGTGCATGGGACTAAAAACTGTAAATTATGTGTCCAGTATAAAGTGTAAAGTATGTCTCAGGTCATACACCTTACTAAAAATGGTGGGGGTTTAATCTTTTGACATCCCTTGAGTTAACTTGTTATGCTTTGGTATATTTTAAAAAGTTAAATAAATGAATATCAATGCTGATTACAGTAAAAAAGTCGTTGTAAATTACCATGATTTGCCGTGGATTCAGAGTCCCGAATCAGGAGTAGAGCGGCGAATGCTCGAGCGCTTAGGAGGTGAGGTTGCAAAAGCAACCTCCATTGTTCGCTACCAACCAGATTCTAAATTTCAAATGCATAACCATGATTTTGGTGAGGAGATTTTTGTTTTGGATGGAATATTTAGTGATGAGGCTGGTAGTTATCCTGCCGGAACATATATTATGAATCCTCCTGGTTCTTCCCATACGCCATTTAGCGAGTCTGGTTGTACTTTATTTGTAAAACTTAGACATCTTGGATCAGATCAAATCGAGCGAGAAGTTATTGATACCAAAATAGCCACTTGGTATGAAGGTATGGTTCCAGGTCTACATGTTATGCCACTCATGAAACAGGGTAGCAGATCAACTTTAGTTCGATGGGCTCCTCAAACTTATTTCAATCCTCATCGACACTATGGTGGTGAAGAAATTTTTGTTGTTGATGGAGTATTTGAAGATGAGCATGGTCGGTACCCTTCGGGGTCTTGGATTAGAAGCCCGCATATGAGTCTGCACCAACCCTTTAGTAAAGAAGGATGCACTATCTTTGTTAAGACTGGACATCTACTCATCTAGATCGGACGGCCCCTGCCTAAGTATTCAGCAACAAACATATGGTGAAGCCATAGTCTCTATAGTGAGGAAACTCACACTAATTAGAACCCTTTGGTTCGTAGTTCAAGTCCCTGACGGCTCACCAATAAAATCAATGACTTAGCATGAAAATGCTGGGTCATTTTTCATAAATGTGTAGTCGGTGTGTAAGCAAATTCAATGAACTACCAATGTTTACCCCAATAGATATGAAGCTCTAGTTTGGAGCAATAAACTAAATCTATAAAACAGAATATCGATATTTAGGATATATATAAAAAAACGATATTTTTATTAAGTTAGGACTAACATGCATAAAAATATCATTTTTTATGCAACTAGTTAACTGCCTGCCAAGCTTATTGGAATGGGATTTTCTTTTTTCGTAAATGTTATTTGTAAATTTCTTTACGATCACCAATGCGTAAAACCAGAATACAAACAGTTTTGTCTTGAATGCTCGCAATGATTCGATAATCACCAACGCGGTATTTCCAAAACTCACCAAGTTTAGACCCTTTTAGAGCTTCACCAAGTTCTCTGGGATCTTTATGTTTGGCAAGTCTAGATTTTAAAAACTGAAGAATTCGTTTGGCTATTTGTGGGTCTAATTTTCCTAATTCTTTCTTTGCCGCAGGGTCAAATTCAATCTGCCAAACCAAGTTCACGCTCCAATTGGTTTAGTTTGATTGTCTTGGTTTTGCCATTTTTAATGTTGTTCAGCCGCTTCTCAGCCAAATAGAGATCTTCAAGATCATCTAAATATTCTAGAATTGCTTCGCGGGCATAAAAAGTTTTAGTCCGCCCAGTTTTAGCGGCTAAAGTGCCAAGTCGTAATTCAATGTCTTCGGGTAACCTAATCGCAAGCATAAAGCCTCCTTAATTTGCTATACAAGTATATCAAATATCCTCTATAAGTTCAACGCTAACTTATTCACTGCACATTTGCTTACACACCGTCACGGACCGCTTATAGCGCTCCATACTATGGAGTTCTATTAAGGGTATCTGCTCTCATAAAAAATTGTGCACCAGATGACGAAAGTCGCTGTGTTAATGGCGTCAAATTCGGTGAAATCTAAGTGTGATTATTTCAATAGTTACATAAGGCAATGCCGAGCCAAGCTTCTGATAGAACATCATCAGTTGAAGGTGTAGAGACTAGACGGCGCCCGCCTAAGTGCGAATGTTGTAATGCATATGGTGAAGGCATAGTCCAGAGAGTGGGGAAACTCACACCAATCGGAATCCTTTGGTCGGGTTCAAGTAGTTGACGGCTCATCAATAAATGAAAATACCCACATCCATAACTAGCCTTTTTAAATTTTGTAGTATTAAAATTTATAAGGAAAAATATGAGCAGAAGTATAAGAAAAACTCCTATCTATGGAATGACAAACTGCAAAAGTGAAAAACAAGATAAAAAAATTTGGCATTCTCGTTGGCGTTGTCATGAGCGAGTTGCCATCAGTCAAATTTCTTTTGCTGAAATAGATAGTTACCAAACAATACTTAAAAATCAAATCAGTAATACTTGGGATATGGGGAAAGATGGACGACAGTATTGGGCTCATGAAAGCCAAAATAGGATAGCGAATATGCTCGCAACTAAGTTAACTAAGTCCCCAAGAGAAATTAAAAAGATAAAGGAAAGGTTACTTCATAAGTGGAATTCAAAGTAGACCAAATAAACATAAGATTTTCTAAGCATTTCCTGATCATGGCCTAAAAAGGTAGTAAAACGGAGTTTTTTCATAAATTATTACAATACCTATATATTAAAGACACTTTAAAAAGTACTTTTAAAGGGGCTAATATAGACTCATTAAAACTTATTCAATATTAGGGAGGGCTTATGACCAATATGATTCTAAGTGATATGTCAGCCAGTGTTACTGAGCTTAAGAAAAATCCAATGCTGACTGTTGCCGCCGGAGAAGGATTTCCTGTTGCTATTTTAAATAGGAATGAGCCAGTCTTTTATTGTGTTCCTGCGAAAGCTTATGAAGCGTTGATGGATTATTTAGAAGATTTGGAACTAAACGCTACCGCCGACTCTAGAAAAGGACAAGCAACTATACGAGTGTCCTTAGATGACCTATAAACTAGATTTTTATGATCAAGCTTTAAAAGAGTGGAAGAATCTTGATGGATCTGTTCGGCAGCAATTTAAACAAAAACTTGCAGAGCGTCTTGAAGCCCCTCATGTTCCATCAGCAAAATTAAGAGACAGCAAAAATAGATATAATATAAAGCTTCGCGGAGTTGGCTATCGCTTAGTATATGAAGTCAACGACCTAATAGTTACAGTTTTAGCAGTGGCCGTTGGGAAGCGAGATAAGAGCGAAGTGTATGTGAAGGCTGCTCAGCGTTTAATTAGTGAAATTGTTAATAAATAATCGCATTTTTTTTCATCTTCACTTCAGTTTGTTTTTCAAAAATTGTTATAACACTTACAACTTGCACATTTACTTCCACACCGATACTGAACGCTTGTAGAGCTCCATACTATGGAGTTCTATTTAGGGTATCTGTTCTCATGATCCTTTGGCCCGTGGTTCAAGTCCCTGACGGCCCACCAATAAAAAACTCTCATTAGAAATGGTGGGAGTCTTTATTTACAGTGATTTTGTATCAAAATCGCTTGCATCGTGACGTTCACGTAGTTGCTCGGATGGTTCGCCCGAAGTACGATTAACCATACGTCCTCGTTTGACTGCCGGCCTTTCCAAAATGGTATCTACCCATCGTTGGACATTCAAATACTCATTGGCACCAAGAAATTCTGCAGCACCATACAACCATCCTTTAATGAGGGCTCCATACCAAGGAAAAGCCGCCATATCTGCAATTGTGTATTCTGATCCGGCAAGATATTCATTTGCTTTCAGACGTTGGTCAAGTACATCAAGTTGACGTTTTACTTCCATCGTAAAACGGTCGATTGGATATTCCATTTTATAAGGGGCATAGGCATAAAAATGACCGAATCCGCCCCCTATGTATGGCGCGCTCCCCATCTGCCAAAAAAGCCAATTCATCATTTCCGTTCGAGTAGATAAGTCTTTCGGTAGGAACGCATCAAATTTCTCTGCTAGATAAAGCAAAATTGAGGCTGATTCGAAAACACGAATAGGTGTTGGCATACTGCGATCAAGCAGGGCAGGAATTTTCGAATTTGGATTTATTTTTACGAAATCTGACCCAAATTGATCGCCGTCAACAATTGTAATTAACCAAGCATCATATTCAGCCCCAGAGTGTCCTAAAGCGAGTAGCTCTTCAAGCATTATGGTGACTTTTACGCCGTTTGGTGTGCCCAAGGAATATAACTGCAGTGGATGGCGGCCAATAGGCAATTCTTTTTCATATCGCGATCCTGCTGTCGGTTGATTAATGCCTGCAAATTTTCCACCGTTAGGTTTTTCCCATGTCCAGATTTTTGGTGGGGTGTATTCATTAGCTTCAGCCATTTTTTTACCTTTTCGTGTGATTTATACTCAATGCTCGTATATTAACTGGATTATCACAATATGGTCGATTTTCAAAAAAGAAGTGCCGATTAGTTGACCAAAGAGCAAGAGCGTAAGAAAACAAAATCATAAAAAATGAGACTTATTAGAAAAGTTAGACTCTTTTATGGGGAGTTTCTCAGTCTCATAAGAGCGTATTAAGATAATTCTCTTTACCCATTCGTACTACATTAAATAAAGCATAAATGAACGAACTCATTACATTAAGCTCACCAGTCTTTTCGGAATACCTAGAGCGTGAATTACGCTCTGATCATGCCGGTGAAACTGGGGCCGTATATATTTATAAAGGTATGATTGCAGTTGCAAAATTGCGTAAAGATACTGAGCTCATTAAATTCGCCAAGAATCATTTGGATACCGAAGTGGAGCACCTAAAATTAATAGAATCTATTTTGGAGCCAAAGCACCTAAGCTGCTTACTGATAGCGTGGCGTATAGCAGGATGGTTAACAGGAGCTTTACCTACATTATTTGGTCAACAATCAGCGTATGCAACTATTGCTTCTGTTGAGACATTTGTGGAGCAGCACTATCAGCAACAAATTGATTATTTGCAAGAAAACGGTGGCCCTGATGGCCTACTTGATCTTTTATTACGTTGCCAAGCAGATGAAATTCATCATAAAAATGAAGCAAAATCATTAGGTCCTACTACCTTACCTTTAGCTTTGAGGATTTGGTGTTTTTTGGTAGGTAACGGATCGGCAGCTGCCGTTGTTTTGGCGCGTAAATTGTAAATAATTCTCGGGATACTTTTTATGACTCATGGAATGCACGTATGAGGGAGATTCTTTCATGGTTACAAATCGCACGTGATGCTCCAATACCCCCCAATCATCCCCATGCTTCACCACAAATAGCTATCAATATAGCCAATTAGATCATACAGACCAACACTCCTAATCGAGGAGTGTTGGTCAATATAAGAAACGAATTAAGCTTTAAAGTTTTTCAAGATAGAGTTAAAGCTTGGGCTTGCACACATTACTTGAGACAATTTTTGCATATCAGGTAAATAATAACCGCCGATATCAACTGGTTTGCCTTGAATCTGCGCTAACTCACTCACGATATTTTGCTCATTATCAGAAAGTTCTTTTGCTAAGGCAGTAAACTTTGTCTTTAAATCCTGGTCTTCGTTTTGAGCTGCTAATTCTTGAGCCCAATACATGGCTAAATAAAATTGACTGCCACGATTATCAAGTTCACCTGTTTTAGGAGAAGGATTTTTACGCTGATCCAGTAAAGTTCCTGTTGCGGCATCTAAAGTTTTCGCAAGGATTTTAGCTTTTTGATTGTTATTCTTAATACCTAAATCTTCAAAGGAAACTGCTAAGGCTAAAAATTCTCCAAGAGAGTCCCAGCGCAAGTGGTTTTCCTCCAAAAGCTGTTGAACGTGTTTTGGAGCTGACCCACCGGCACCTGTTTCATACATACCGCCACCAGCCATTAAGGGCACGATGGATAGCATTTTTGAAGAAGTTCCTAACTCCATAATTGGAAATAAATCCGTCAAATAGTCACGTAAGATATTCCCTGTAACAGAAATGGTATCTAGACCACGAACAACTCGTTCTAGTGTGTATCGCATGGCTCTTACTTGCGACATAATTTGAATATCTAGACCATTCAAGTCGTACTCTTTGAGATAGGTATTGACCTTTTTAATTAATTCGTTTTCATGGGGACGATATGGGTCTAGCCAAAATACTGCGGGCATGCCGGAGTTGCGAGCGCGATTGACAGCTAGCTTTACCCAATCACGGATTGGCGCATCTTTTACTTGGCACATCCGCCAAATATCTCCTGTTTCTACATTTTGGCTCAAGAGAACTTCTCCGGTAGCAATATCAGTAATATTGGCTACGCCATCTTCTGGAATCTCAAAGGTTTTATCATGTGAGCCGTATTCTTCAGCTTGTTGTGCCATTAAGCCGACATTAGGAACGGTTCCCATTGTTTTAGGATCAAAATTACCATGCCACTTACAAAATCCAATCACTTCTTGATAAATTCTTGCAAAGGTAGATTCAGGAATAGTAGCTTTAACATTTTTCAATTGACCATCTTTCCCCCACATTTTGCCGCCATTGCGAATCATGACTGGCAGGGATGCATCAACGATAATATCGTTTGGCGAATAAAAGTTATCAATACCTTTAGCGGAGTCTACCATCGCTAATTCAGGACGATTAGCATGGCAAGCTTTTAAATCCTGTTTGATTTCATCTTGTTTACTTTGTGGCAAGCTCGAAATTTTATCGTATAAATTAATCATCCCGTTATTCACGTTGACGCCTAATTCATCAAATAATTGAGCATGTTTAGCAAAAGCATCTTTGTAAAAAACGCGGACACAATGGCCAAAAACAATTGGGTGAGAAACCTTCATCATGGTGGCTTTTACATGTAAAGAAAAGAGAAGGCCTGTTTTTCGAGCATCTTCCATCTCATTTTCATAAAAATCGAGTAAAGCTTTTTTACTCATAAACATGCTATCAATGATTTCTTTATCAAGTAGTGAAACTTTAGATTTAAGAATCACCACCTTGCCACTTTTGGTTATCAATTCCATTTTTACATCACGTGCTTTATCTAAAGTGATAGATTTTTCACCAGCATAGAAATCGCCTCGAGGCATATGGGAAACATGGGAAGGAGATGCTTGGCTCCAGACTCCCATCGAATGGGGATTCTTCTTAGCAAATTCTTTTACAGCACGGGGAGCACGACGATCAGAATTTCCTTCGCGCAAAACAGGATTAACTGCACTACCAGTACATTTAGTATATTTAGCCTTAATAACTTTTTCTTCATCGTTTTTGGGCGTTTCTGGAAAATCTGGAATTTGATAACCTTTAGACTGTAATTCTTTAATAGCGCTGACCAATTGAGCAACTGAGGCACTAATATTGGGTAATTTAATAATATTGGCATAAGGCTGCAAGGTAAGTTGCCCTAATTCTGCTAAGTTATTCGGTAATTTTTGTTCAGCAGACAAGTATTCAGGAAATTCGCCCAAGATACGAGCCGCTAATGAAATATCACTTGAAACAACGTCAATACCCGCTTGAGCAGAAAAGCTTTGGACTAGTGGTAAAAAACTAACTGTAGCTAGCATTGGAGCTTCATCAGTGATGGTATAGATGATTTGTGATTGATTATTACTCATGTCTTTCCTTTGGTGTCATGCAACTCTAAAAATGGATCAATTATTAAAAGTATTTAAAGATAGGATTACCTCAACCAGCTTCTTCCATGAGAGTTCCTCATAGATAAAGTAGCTTAATCAGCTAGGCCTGATCCTAAATTTTAACGTCTACCTAGAACAAACTCAGTCTAGATCATTGACGTTATTTATATCTTCTTGTATTTATATTATAAAACCGATTAAGTTAGATTTCTTAAAATCACTAAAAGAGAATCAGTGACAAAAGGGCTTCGGATGATGATTTCGCAAGCTTTTTATCTTTTTTTTAAAGCGGTTGCTTACCTATATTTTTTCTAGTTATTATATATTCTAAGTAAAGTATAAAAACTAAGTTAGAGAGCATTGATGGAATCTACAAATAGACCACTTCGTGTAGCAATTGCTGGATTAGGGGCGATAGGAAAATCATTAGCTATTCGTTTAACCGATGGGGCAGTTCCAGGTGTGGTGCTGAGCGCAGTATCAGCAAAAAATCATGTTAAGGCAAAGGACTTTGTAAAAACTCTGACATATCCAGTGAAAGTACTTACTATTTCCGAGTTAGAGCAAGAGGCAGATATCGTCGTTGAATGCGCGCCAGCGGAATTGCTTGGGGATATCATTACCCCCTTTTTGCGCGCCAAGAAAAAAGCCATTGTCTTATCCGTTGGCGCTATTCTATTTAAACCTGAATTAATTGCGTTAGCAAAAACTACTGGCGGCACCATTATGGTGCCAACGGGAGCCCTCATTGGTTTGGATGCAATGATCGCCGCTGCGGAAGGGGAAATATTTTCAGTCAAGATGGTGACGAATAAACCGCCCTTAGGATTGAAGGGCGCCCCTTATTTAATTGAAAACAATATTTCAGTTGATGGACTTACTGAGCCATTAAAAGTATTTTCAGGTAATGCAAGAGAGGCCGCTAAAGGTTTTCCTGCAAACCTTAATGTGGTTGTAGCGTTGGCATTAGCAGGCGTTGGCCCTGAAAAAACTCATTTAGAAATTTGGGCAGACCCTACGGTTGTTAGAAATACACATACGATTACTGTTGATTCAGACTCTGCAAGGTTTTCCATGAAAATGGAAAATATTCCCTCAGAAAATCCTAAAACTGGACGTATCGTCGCACAAAGTGTGGTCGCCATGTTACGCAAGATGTTGGCAACATTCCAAGTTGGCACATAAACACAAAGGAAGATAAGTGACTTTTACGACTGCTAAAAAAGAGGAAATACGTCTTCGTTACCTAGAGGTTGATACCTCCAATGTTGCGGACGTACTCGATAATATGAATCTTCTTCAGCAAGGACTTTCATCTCAATTTGCACCCTATCCCGATACGACTAAAAGAATGGCGGGTTGGGCTTATACGATTCGTGGGCAAATGACACCTTACCCGCAGGGCGGTGATGCTGACAAGATGGCTGCTTGCCAAGGCATCTCCTCAGGAGAGATTAGCGTTTGGAGTGGGGATGGAAATGGAATTTGTTATTTTGGTGAATTAATTGCACTTGGTATGAAGGAGCGAGGATCGGTAGGGGCATTAGTTGATGGAGGCATACGAGATGTTCGATGGATTGGTGAGCATCAGTTTCCGGTTTTTGCTTGTTACCGGACTCCAGTTCAATCTATCGGTCGCTGGAAGGTAACCGCCCATCAAGTTCCTGTTTATATGCGTGGTCATGATGGCGGTAATGTCATCGTTAGACCTGGAGATTTTATTTTGTGTGATGACGATGGTGCGATTGTGATCCCTGTAGAGCATGTCGAGTCTGTTTTGATTGAATCAGAGCGATTAACAGCGATTGAAAAGAATATTCGTTTAGATATTTCTAAGGGGTTAAGTCTTGCAGATGCATTAAAAAAATATGGTCATGTTTAAAGATGAAATTTTTTTACTTAAATTTTTGCCTGAGTTTTAACTTCTCAATGTTATTGACTAGGACTTCTTATGCTGACGATTGAGCGATCCATTTTTATGCATAGTATTTTGGTTTTATTTTGTGCCGTTTCTTTTGGGGCTTCAGCACAAACGAATTGGCCTAACGGCCAGAACGTCAAAATTATTGTGCCTTTTCCTGGTGGGGCCAGCACATTGGATTCTGTAGTTCGAACGGTCACTCCAGAAATTTCGAAATTTTTGGGCTCACCTGTGATTGTTGATAATAAGCCAGGCGCAGGTACTGTTATCGGGGTTGATGCAACAGCTAAAGCAATCGATAACCTGACTGTTGGAGGAGTAGCTAATAGTTTTACAGTGAATCAATCTCTCATTAAAACTTTACCTTACAACACTACTAAAGATCTTCAGCCAGTGGTTTTGATGGCGCGCACTGCGAATGTTTTAGCGGTAAACCCAAGCCTCCCTGTGAATAATTTGAAGGAGCTAATTGATTACGCCAAGAAACATCCAGGAAAACTTTCTTATGCCTCATTTGGTAATGGCACAACAGCCCACTTTGCAGGTGAGATGCTTAAATCGATGGCAGGACTTTATATTGTGCACATACCCTATCGTGGGCAAGGTCCCGCATTAACTGATCTGATTGCGGGTAATGTGGATTTGATGTTTGGAAATTTACCTGACTTTTTACCCTATATTAAATCTGGAAAAATTAAGGCTATCGGTACTACCTATTTAACGCGTGCTCCTCTTGCCCCTGAAATTCCAACGATTGCTGAGCAAGGATTTCCAACATTTGAAACAGACTCTTGGTACGGTATTGTTGCCCCCAGCAGTATGACGAAAGATGCTGTGGATAAGATGAATCAGTCTATTAATAAGGCCTTGCAGGATCCTGCTGTGAAAAAGATCTTTGGAGATAAAGGGATTGAAATTATTGGCGGTAGTTCCGCTAAGTTCAATGAGCATATTCAATCTGAAATCATCAAATACGAGCGTATTGTGAAGTCTGCAAATATGCAACCTGACTAATAGGACAACTTATGTATCACATTGATGTATTTAAAGAAGGCGGATATCGTTATATTCCCAGCGTATTTCAATATTCTGCAGGCGTTGCTGCTGAGCCTGGTTTTCAATTAGTAAATGCCAGATTTCGGTCAATACTTCCTATTCAAGAGGCATTTACTTGTATCGAGCAACATTTGAAAAAGATAGGTCGTCCATTAACAGCATTTGCGCATTGTGAACTCAGGTCGCCCAAGCAGTTTGATGATCAAGGATTTATTGCCTTCAATAGAAAGTACGTTCATACTCTTGGGGAATGGGGGATTTATCAAGCAGAGTCCAAGGAATCTTCATTTATTAATCCGGTAGCTAGGACTAATGTTTGTCCAGAATATTTTGGGCCAACTGAGGTTGGTATGTATGCGTTTACCTACACCGTTCTTACTAGTTCAAACTCTACTGGTAGTTTTGTTTTATCTGGGGGAGGTGATGCCAGATCTGGTCCTGAGCCCTATCGTGAAAGGATTATTGCCTATGGTGATACCTCTAACGCAGGTTTAAAAAGAAAAATGGAATTCGTTGCTGATGAAATGACTAAGCGCTTAGAAAGTCTGGGCTTTAATTGGAGTGATGTGACTAGTGCTCAAGCTTACTCCGTTCATAACATCGGAGGTTTATTAGAAGATGTGTTTGTTAAACAAGGGTACTCGCGTTCCGGTATGAATTGGCATTTTTCGAGACCACCAGTTGCAGGCCTTGATTTTGAAATGGATCTCCGTGGTTCAGTTAATCAAATTTTTATCCAAAACGCGTCACAAAACCCCTTGCTTTAGCTGGGGGATAAGTGACGTAACATGATGTAAATGTTGCTGCTTTAGTCTAGCACTATTAAAATATACAGTATATGGCGATGACGAAAACCCTTTCGTTACGCGTTAAAGATAAGCACGCAAAATTCCTGCTTTCTCAAAGTAAGGAAGTTAATTTC
>CAIPQU010000115.1 GCA_903867305.1 uncultured beta proteobacterium | reverse complement strand
TTGAGGGTTGACTCTTTGTCTGAGCTGATGGTTTTATCTGTTCATTTTTTACAATCTGCTCGATTAATTGCATTTTTAACGAAAGTTATTGTGCCGCAAGATATTTTAGAAAAGATCGGTTATGGTGCGTATAACTTTCATCCGGGGCCATACCAATATCCAGGTTGGGCCCCATTCTCATTTGCGTTATATCAAGGGGAAACTTCACATGGCACTACAGTACATGAGATGATTGCCGAGGTGGATGCTGGACCGATTATTGCGATGGAGGAGTATCCCATTCGAGCGGATTTAGTTCAGTCAGACTTAGAAGCAATTTGCTTGGAGAGTTGCTTTAAGATGCTGGCGCGCCTAACGAAAATATTTTGCCAAGCATCTATGCCGATACCCTTAAATACTCAGTGGGGAAAGGTGAAAACGAAACAACTCGACTTTAAAAAGATTTGTACAATTACGCCCTCGATATCCAAAAAAGAGTTTCATCGTCGCTTAAAAGCATTCGGTGCTGGTGACGGAAAATACCGTTTATTTTTGAAAGATGGTGAGAGGCGGTATGAGCTTGATATTCAAAAGGATCAAGAGGCAATTGATCAATATCGCTTAATCCACGGAGTGAAATTTGCTTTGGTGAAATAATCTGGAAGTTTAATTCCTAGCATGGGAGTTTTCTTTATTGTACTTATCTTATTTCTAGCCATCTTCTGATGAAGTTTATCGGGATATGGCTAATAAGTTTTAACAGTAAGAGATCATCGGGCAAGACTCGAGCAATGCAATATATCTATAATGAAACGAAGGAAAATTGCTCCTTTTTTAAACCATTACCTCATTTCTTAGAAACGCTCTCATGTATAAAATTTCTCTTGTTTTGATTGTTAAAAATGAGAGTCGTTGCATTGACCGCTGTTTATCAAGTTTTGTTGAGCATGTTGATGAAGTTGTTCTACTAGATACAGGTTCGACGGATAAAACCTTGCAAATAGCCCAGCAATATCATCCCGTGATCCAAAAAATCGATTGGCAAAATGATTTTTCTTATGCTAGAAATTTCGCCTTAGATATTTCATCTGGAGATTGGAATATTGTGGTCGATGCTGATGAGTGGTTGACCGCAGGTCAGCAGGAGATTCTGACCTTAAAAAGCACCTTTCCAGATTATGTTGGATTGGTTGAGATTGATAATCAATTTGGCGATCTTCAACAGATACAACATTCCCGATTTTTTCTGCCGAGAGTTCTTCCAAGGGCTGTACGTTATGTCGGCAAAATTCATGAACAACCGCAGCATCATTTCCAAACAAAACGTTTAGCTATTCAATTAGGTCATGACGGCTATCTTGGGTTACAAAACCTGCAAAAGGTGGGGCGTAATGAAAAGATCTTAAGAGCAGAGCTTGCGAAAGCTCCAGATGATGCCTATTTTAATTATCAATTAGGTAAAGATTTAGCGATACAAGAAAAGTTTCAAGATTCTTTAGTGTTCTTCGAAATAGCAAAAAAAACATGCCCACTTCATGCTATCTGGCGTCATGATCTGGTCGTGCGCCTATTATTTTCTTATAAACAAGAAAAAAAATTCTCCGAAGGTTTTTCTTTGATCAATGATGAAGAGGCGAACTATGCCAATTCACCAGATTTTTATTTCACGTGTGGAGATTTTTGTATTGATGCAGCTCTGAACTTACCGGAGCATAGAGAAGTGTTGATTCCGATGATTGAATCATATTTTTTAAAAGCAAGATCAATTGGTGAAAATACGCTGATTGATGATCATGTAATTGGTCGCGGTAGTTTCTTAGCTGCTTATAATTTGTTCGCGTTTTATTCAAGTACTGGGCGTCCGGAAGAGGCGAGTCATTATTGGAAGGTATATGAAGCAGAAAAAAACACCTGAGAATTGACGCTTTAGCTTTTTCAAGATCTTTTATCTTTAGAGTTATCAGGCTAAGTCGGCCCCATCAACTTGAATATCAAATTCATTAGGAAATGGATCTACTAAAAAAGGGTTTTTGCAAATCCGCCAGTCTGATAGTAAATATATGTATGATTAGAATTATTTAGCAGATAATTGTGAACGTTTCGTGAATAGAGAGAGCATATACTCGAGTTTATTAGCTAAAATCCTATAAAAGTATAAAACAGGAGATGATTTTGAAAGTTCATCAAATAACAAAAAGTATTCTTCAAAAACTAGTACCTACATTACTGACTTGTTTTGTCATGAGCTCAATGGCTGCCGATAATTGGCCATCAAAGCCAATAACGCTGATTGTGCCATTTCCTGCTGGTGGCGGAACGGATGCATTTGCCAGACCCTTATCTGCCGTCTTGACCAAAAATCTTGGTAAACAAATCATTATTGATAACCGTGGCGGCGCAGGCGGAACTCTAGGAGCAGGTATTGCTGCTAAAGCGGCCCCAGATGGATATACATTTTTTATGGGAGCAGCGCACCATGCCATTGCACCCTCGATCTATCCAAAACTAGACTATGACATTGAAAAAAGCTTTATTCCCATGATGTTAGTTGCTTCTCCACCCCAAGTAATTGTTATCAATCCTAAGGTGCCAGCAAATGATCTAAAAGGAATGATTGATTTACTCAAGCAAAACCCTGGCAAATACAATTACGGCAGTGCAGGGAATGGAAGTTCGCACCATTTAGCCGGTGAACTATTTAAGATGCAAACCAAAACCTATATCACTCACATTCCTTATCGTGGTGCAGGACCGGCATTATCCGACTTAATCGCTGGCCAAGTGGATATGATGTTTGATGGACTTGGATCATCATCACAGCATATTAAAAGTGGGAAAATTAAAGCTCTAGCTGTTGCTTCTGATAAACGCGTACCTGCTTTCCCGAACGTACCAACTGCTAAAGAAGCGGGAGTACCTGGATATGTTGTTAGCACTTGGTATGGGTTATGGGCTCCAAAAGGAACGCCACAAGATATCGTCGAAAAAATGGAAGCGGAAGTTACCAAAGCGATGAATTCTCCAGAGTTAATGGAAATTTGGATGAATAATGGCTCTGAAACTCCGAATATGGTTGGTGATACCTTTGATAAATTTGTTTCCGCTGATATTAAGCGTTGGGCTGCTGTTGTGAAAGCATCTGGAGCAAAACTAGATTAATTTGGGTGTTTTATGCAAAGCTGACGACGTGCACGGGTTATGGATTTAACCTGAATATTTCAACAAAAAGCCCAGGATTAACTGGGCTTTTTGTTCATTACTTGGTGGAACCGGCGGGAATCGAACCCGCGTCCGCAAATCCTCTACATAAAGTTCTACATACTTAGTTGTGTCATTTGATTTAATCCCCAAGACGCGGACCAACACGCTGCTGGAAGACTGTTCACTTTAGTTTTAGCTTCGTTGATAGTGACCCTCAACGACACGATCCGATATAAATGACCTCGAATGGTCTTGCGACCCCAACCTATCGGCAAGCTGGTTCGAGGGCGACAGCCCTTAGGCTGCTAGTGCGTAACGTTCGTCGTTAGCAGTTATTACAATCCCATTGATTTACGAGATAACGGGTCCTCGGTATGCCCTTTATGCTTCGCAATCCACGTCGAAACCAAGTCGGTCCCATGTAAAAGCTAAAGCAGAAAAGAGTTCTATTTTAACTTTTATTGGGTAAAAATGATACTAATAAGGTCTTTAGGGTCATAAACGATGAAATCCGCTTCCCAAGACTCGGGAGGCTCAGCGCTACCACAATAGCCGTAGGCTGCAGCAATGGTATGCATCCCAGCTGCTTTGCCTGCCTGAATATCCCTCAAATCATCACCAATATAGACGCCATTAGTCGTTGCAATGGATTTTTGGGATACCGCATGCAAGATGGGTGCGGGGTGAGGTTTAGCGTGTGGGGTAGTATCACCGCTCACAATGGCATTGGTCCGTTGATCTAAGCCTAAGCTTTTAACGAGTGGCTTTGTAAAACGCTGATGTTTGTTGGTCACGATTCCCCAAGGAATTTGATGGGCATCGAGAGTATTTAGTAAGTCATCCATCCCCGGAAAAAGAGCGGTATGAACATGGATTGCTTGCTCATAATTGCGCAGAAATTCTTCCTTGAGTTCTTCAAACAGGTTGTCCTCAGGATGGATCCCGAATGCTGCATGAATCATCCCGCGCGCTCCAGAGGATGCTAAGTGACGCATCTCTTGATGAGGGATTGTAGGCATTTGCCTATCCACAAGCATTTTATTAGCTGCCGCTGCGAGATCGCTGGCGGTATCCGCAAGGGTTCCATCTAAATCAAAGAAAACACTCTGAAAACGACAGTTCATGGGCATCATGCAAGAGGTTTTCTGACAGCGATCATATAATTCACATCTACATTAGGAGCTAGCCAATATCGATCAGTCAGGGGATTGTAATGAAGCCCAATCATATCAACTAACTCTAATCCTGCTTCACGAATATATCCAGAAAGTTCTGAGGGCTTAATAAATTTAGCGTAGTCATGAGTACCCTTGGGTAACATATTGAGAACATACTCTGCGCCAATAATTGCCATGGCATACGATTTAAGATTTCGGTTAAGGGTACTAAAAAATAGGTAGGCTCCGGGTTTAGCCATCGTCGCGCAAGCCTGCACAATCGACTTCGGGTCTGGTACATGTTCTAGCATTTCCATACAGGTAATCACATCATATTGAGCAGGTTCATTGCTGGCAAGATCTTCAGCACTAATGAGCTCATAATTGACGGCAACGCCGGACTCTAGACTATGTAATTTTGCTACTTGAAGAGCCTTTTTCGAAAGGTCAATTCCCTTTGCTTTTGCACCTGCAACGGCTAGTGATTCGGTTAATATTCCGCCACCACAACCAACGTCTAATATGTGTTGATTTGCAATTGAACAATGCTCAGATATCCAATTGAGCCGAAGGGGATTGATAGCATGAAGTGGTTTGAATTCACTACTGGTATCCCACCATCTGCTCGCAAGTTCGCTAAATTTATCGATTTCAGCTTGATCTAAATTCTCAGTGCTCATAATTAAGGGTAGGGAGTCAGAATCCTCTTATTATCCAATAAAAAAAGCCCGGTTGCCCGGGCTTTCTTAGAAACGAAGACTAATTATTTCTTTTGTGTACCAACTACTTCGATTACAGAACGGCGATTGAGGGCACGTCCAGTAGCAGTCTTGTTGTCACCAACTGGCTCAGCATAAGCTTTACCTTCAGTGTATACACGGCTAGCTTCAACACCATTCTTCACTAAATAAGCCTTAACAGCTTCAGCGCGACGGAGTGATAAACCTTTGTTATAAGCTAAAGTACCAACGTTATCTGTGTAACCAACAACAATGATCACTTCAACAGTTACCGCTTTCAATTTAGCAACTAAGCTGTCAAGCTTTTGTGTGCCTTCTGCCTTCAGAGTTGATTTATCGAAGTCAAATAATGCGTCAGCTAATAATGTTACTTTAGTGCTAGTTGCAACTGGAGCAACTGGAGCAGGTGCAGGTGCAGCTTTAGGTGCAGGTGCAGCAGCTTTTGGAGCAGGTTTTAATGCACCATCACAATCAGGATTAGCAGTAGCTGGAGTCCAGTTACTATCTCTCCAACATAAACTTGAATCAGCGCCAGAACGAACAGTTCCTGCAGCAGAACTCCAGTTATCGACATTTTTTGTTTGGGCTTGCGCAATGCTAGTCAAAGCCATAAAGCCTACAGTGCAGGCCATTAACATTGAACGGTTAAATTTATTCATTTTTTTCCTCTATAAATCAGTGAATTAAGCGTGTCTCAGCAAGAAATATTACTAGCAATAATTATATCAGCATATTTTCTGGCGCAAAGAACAGATTGATGAAGTGTTGTTATTTGTGGAATCAATCATTTTGGTACTTGGATATTTCGCATGATAAAATAATGTGATGGAACAAGCCGCTAAAGAAACACTACCCGTATCACTAGAAGATGAAATGCGGCGGTCCTATTTGGACTACGCAATGAGCGTCATTGTCGGACGAGCTCTCCCGGATGCTAGGGATGGTCTAAAACCCGTTCATCGACGTGTTTTATTCGCTATGCACGAGCTTAATAATGATTGGAATCGTGCCTATAAAAAATCTGCCCGTATTGTTGGTGATGTGATTGGTAAATATCACCCCCATGGAGACTCTGCGGTTTACGACACGATTGTTCGTATGGCCCAGAATTTTTCTCTCAGATATATGTTGGTTGATGGCCAAGGGAACTTTGGTTCCGTGGATGGTGATAATGCTGCGGCGATGCGTTATACCGAGATTCGTTTGGCAAAAATAGCTCATGAGCTACTTGCTGATATTGATAAAGAAACGGTTGATTTTGGCCCTAACTACGACGGTAGTGAGCATGAGCCACTCATTTTGCCTGCAAAAATTCCGAATTTACTGATTAATGGATCTTCTGGTATTGCGGTGGGAATGGCAACCAATATTCCGCCTCACAACATTGATGAAATTATCAGTGCATGTGTTCATTTACTGGAAAATCCTGACTGTTCAATTGACGACTTGATTAACTTTGTTCCGGCGCCGGATTTCCCAACGGGTGGAACGATTTATGGTATTCAAGGGGTCCGTGAAGGTTACCGCACTGGTCGTGGACGCGTCATTATGCGAGCTAAAACGCATTTTGAGGATATGGATAAAGGGCAACGACAATCGATTATTGTTGATGAGCTTCCTTACCAGGTTAATAAAAAGAATTTGCTGGAGCGAATTGCAGAGTTAGTCATTGAGAAAAAGGTCGAGGGTATTTCTGATATTCGAGACGAGTCGGACAAATCTGGTATGCGCGTTGTTATAGAGCTTAAGCGTGGAGAAGTTCCAGAAGTTGTTTTGAATAATCTCTACAAAAATACCCAACTCCAAGATAATTTTGGTATGAATATGGTGGCCTTGGTAGACAATCAACCAAGGTTACTCAACTTAAAACAAATGCTCGAGTGTTTCTTGCGCCATCGTCGTGAGGTGGTCACAAGAAGGACTTTATTTGAACTCAGAAAAGCGCGTGACCGTGGCCATGTTCTAGAAGGTTTAGCTGTTGCGCTAGCTAATATTGATGAGTTCATCGCTTTAATAAAAGCTGCACCGACTCCACCTGAAGCCAAAAAAGAATTAATTGCTAGGGCTTGGGATTCAAGTGTTGTTCGTGAAATGTTAACGAGAGCGTCAATGGAGACTCAAGGTGGGATGTCTTCTTATCGACCAGATCGTTTACCTGCAAATCTAGGATTGCAGGCAGATGGCCTATACCGGTTGTCTGAAGATCAGGCGCAAGAAATATTGCAGATGCGTTTACAGCGATTAACTGGGCTTGAGCAAGACAAGATTGTTGAAGAGTATAAAGAAGTGATGGAGCAGATTTCTGACCTATTAGATTTACTCTCACGTCCTGATCGAGTTACTGAAGTGATTCGTGCCGAATTATTAGAGTCGAAAAAAGAGTTTGGTCAAGAAGGATCAGATAATGGACGGCGTTCTCAGATTGAGATGAATGCTACGGAGCTCTTTACAGAAGACTTCATTACGCCTCAAGATTTAGTCGTGACTTTATCCAATACTGGGTATATGAAGAGTCAACCTCTTACTGAGTATCGTGCGCAAAAACGTGGTGGAAGAGGTAAAGCCGCGACGACTACCAAAGATGAAGATTGGATATCGACCTTATTTGTTGCGAATACGCATGACACGATTTTGTGTTTTTCCGATCGTGGACGCTTATATTGGTTAAAGGTTTGGGAAGTTCCGCAAGGAAGTAGAACTTCTCGTGGTAAGCCAATCATTAACATGTTCCCACTCATCGATGGTGAGAAGATTACAACGATATTGCCAATTAAAGGTTATGTTGAAAACCAATATGTCTTTATGGCAACCCGTTATGGCGTTGTGAAAAAATCTCGTTTAAGTGATTTTTCTAATCCACGTAAGGCTGGGATTATTGCTGTTGATTTGGACGAGGGGGACATTCTCATCGGAGCAGCGATTACCACTGGTGCAGAAGATGTGATGCTGTTTTCCGATGCAGGAAAAGCTGTCCGATTTGATGAAAATGACGTGCGCCCGATGGGTAGAACTGCTCGTGGAGTCCGAGGAATGAATCTTGGTGAAAATCAGCAGGTGATTGCAATGTTGGTGGCGCCAAGTGAGTTAGATGCGACTCAAATAGAACAAAGTGGTGTAGTGCCTAGTGTTTTAACGGCCACTGAAAATGGCTACGGGAAGCGAACGAATCTTGCTGAATATACTCGCCATGGTCGTGGTACGAAGGGAATGATAGCGATTCAAACAACAGCCAGAAATGGTAAGCTTGTAGCTGCTTCGCTTGTTTCTGAAGAAGATCAAATCATGCTGATTACTACCGGTGGTATTTTGGTCAGAACGCGTGTTTCTGAAATTCGCGAAATGGGACGTTCAACTCAGGGCGTTACTTTGATTAGTGTTGACTCGGGTACTGTCTTATCTGGCTTACAGCGGATTGCTGAAAGCGATGAAGATGATGGTGAAAATGATGGTGAAGAAAGTATAAGCGAGTAAATCTTAGATCTGGCCTGGGTCGGAAATTATATGTCTTTTGATAAACGTATTTATAACTTTGCTCCAGGCCCAGCCACACTTCCAGAGGAAGTATTAACGGCAGCTGGCCAAGATATTTTATTGTGGCAAGGTCTTGGCGCTGGCGTGATGGAAGTCAGTCATCGCAGTAGCGCTTTTATGCAATGCTATCAAGATGCTTTGCAAAATATTATTGATTTGATGAAGATTCCTTCCAACTACAAAGTTTTGTTTTTGCAAGGTGGCGGCATTGGGCAAAATGCAGCTATTCCGATGAACCTCATGGGGCTAGCAAAGAACGGACCGCAAGCAGACTTTATTGTCTCTGGTGTATGGACGCAAAAATCGGTAGCAGAGGCCAGTAAATACGGTATTGCCAGAATTGCTGCGACGAGTAAAGATCAGCATTTTCATTGCGTTCCAGACCGCTCGACTTGGGATTTATCGAGTCAGTCTGCCTATGTACATATTTGCTCAAATGAGACTGTGGGTGGCGTTGAGTTTGCCCAAACTCCCGATGTTGGAGATGTGCCGTTAGTAGCGGATATCTCTAGTAATATTTTATCCAGAGAAATTGATGTCAGTCGTTATGGTGTTCTATTTGCTGGTGCACAAAAAAATATTGCTCCAGCGGGCTTGACGATCGTCATCGTTCGTGAAGATCTCATTGGTCACGCAGCTTCCATTACCCCAACAATTTGGGATTGGAAAATACAAGCTGCTAATGATTCCATGATTAATACGCCGACAACGTTTGCTATTTATATGGCGGGCGAAGTGTTTAAGTGGTTAAAAAAGCAAGGTGGCATTCATGTCATTGAAAAAATGAATCGGCAAAAAGCAGATTTGATTTATGGTATTTTGGATGAAAGTTCCTTGTATGAAGCTAGGGTTCATCGGGATTCTCGTTCTCGGATGAATGTGACATTTTATTTACGTGATGAAACTTTAAATGAGGCTTTTTTAACACAAGCTAGTCAGGCGGGTATGATTGGATTAAAAGGGCATAAAAGTGTTGGGGGTATGCGCGCCAGTTTATACAACGCCATGCCATTGGCGGGTGCCGAATGTTTAGCGCAATTTATGCGTGAATTCGAAAGGCGAGCTTGATGAGTCAACAACCTCAAAATACGGAAGCGCAACGCTTAGAGCCTTTACGTCAAAAAATTGATGAGCTCGACCGAGAATTATTAGATTTACTCGCAAAACGTGCTGCTGTGGCTGTGGAAGTTGGTCATGTCAAAGAAGAATTTGGCTCTGTGGTCTATCGTCCCGAACGTGAACAACAGGTTCTTGATAAAGTCGCAAACAATAATCCAGGCCCTCTAAAAAATGAGGGCGTAAAAGCTATTTGGCGCGAAATTATGTCGGCTTGTAGAGCAATTGAAGCTACTACAACAATTTCTTATTTAGGGCCTGCGGGAACATTTTCCGAAGAGGCGACACTCGCATTTTTTGGGCATTCTGTAGAAACTTCGCCATGCCAAAGTCTTGATGAAATTTTTCGTCAAGTTGAATCTGGCCAGACCCAGTATGGGGTTGTACCTATTGAAAATTCTTCGGAAGGAGCGATTTCAAGGACCTTGGATTTGTTGTTGGAATCTGGTCTACTCGTGACCGGTGAAATTTCGATTCCTATTCGTCATACGCTCATGAGTTTGTCCGGTTCTTTAGATGGCGTTACGCATGTTTTGGCTCACCCTCAAGCTTTAGCGCAATGTCAACAATGGTTGAATGCCAATGCTCCAAAGCTTCATCGTGAAGCGATTAGTAGTAATGCGCAAGCAGCAGTTGAGTCCTCCAAAAATGCTCAGTACGCTGCAATTGCCAGTAGTTCAGCGGTTCAGAAATACGGATTAAATTCGGTTCAAGAGGGTATCCAAGATGACGCCCATAACCGTACTCGATTTGTTGTGATCGGTCATCACGCTGCTAGCCCTACTCAACGAGATCAAACATCCCTGATTTTGTCTGTAAAAAATGAGGCAGGTGCCGTTTATCGTTTATTGGAGCCTTTTGCGAAACATGGTGTATCAATGACACGCTTTGAATCCCGCCCAGCAAGAAAAGGTACTTGGGAATATCATTTTTATATCGATATTGATGGTCATCAAAATGACGCATCGGTTGCTGCAGCGCTTGATGATCTCAAAAAAATCACGGCCTTTTATAAATGTCTTGGGTCTTATCCCAAAAGTCACCAATAATCTCATGGATACAAAAAAGAAATCTGATATCGGTTTAGAACAAGTCCGGCAAATTGCGCCATACGTGGGTGGTCGCCCCATCAGTGAAGTTGCTCGTCAATTTGGATTAGATGAAAGTAAGATTGTCAAACTAGCTTCTAACGAAAATCCCTTGGGAATTCCGCAATCAGCCAAAGATGCAATGCTGGCGATCCTTCATGATCTAGGTCGTTACCCAGATTCTAATGGCTACGAACTCAAGCTAGCCTTATCAACAAAAAATCAAGTTCCAGAGGATTGGATTACTTTAGGTAATGGCAGTAATGATATTTTGGAGTTGGCGACTCGGTCAGTAGCGCAACCTGGCGATGAAATTATATTTTCCAAACATGCTTTTGCTGTTTATCCTTTAGCGACTCAAGCAGTTGGAGCAAAGGCTGTAGAGGTTGATGCAAAACCTCTCGATTTAGGTCATGACTTAGATGCGATGTTAAAAGCTATTACGGATAAAACGAAATTAATTTTTGTCGCTAACCCGAATAACCCTACGGGTAGTTTTTTAACTGGTGCAGAGATTGATGCCTTTGTAGCGAAAGTACCAGAACATATTGTTGTCGTCCTCGATGAGGCGTATAACGAATATTTAAAGCCGAATCAACAATATGACGCTATTGCACTGGCTAAAAAGTATCCCAACTTAATTGTTTCGAGAAGTTTCTCTAAGGCTTATGGATTAGCCGGGTTGCGTTTAGGATATGCTGTCTCGCAGGCGCCGGTAACTGATTTGATGAACCGTATTCGGCAACCCTTTAATGTTAATTCTCTAGCGCAAGCTGCTGCGATAGCTGCATTGCAAGATGCGGAGTTTTTAGCCGAAGGTGCTCGTATCAATGAGCTTGGTTATCATCAATTAACTGAAGCTTTTACGAAGATGCATTTAACGTTTTTGCCATCAGCCGGTAATTTTGTCCTAGTCAAGGTTGGGTCTGATGATGGTGCTGGTGCCCGCATTAATTTAGAGTTGCTCAAACGAGGCGTTATTGTTCGTCCTGTTGGTAACTACGGATTACCACAATGGTTGCGCATCTCGATTGGATTACCAGAAGAAAACGCTGCGTTTATTCAAGCTTTACAGCAAGCACTAGAAGTTTAATCATCTCTGAAAGTCCTCAGTGGATCAAGCTCACTCATCTTCTTCTTTCCATACGGTTGGTATTGTTGGAGTAGGACTCATTGGAGGCTCGATTGGGCTTGCTTTAAAAAAGCATGGCCTTGCTAATGAAGTCCTGGGAGTGGGCCGATCTGTAGCCAATTTAGAGACTGCCATCAAGCATGGTTTGATTGATCGGATCACTGATTTAGAGCAGATGGCTTGTGTTGCTGACCTCATTATTGTTTGCGCTCCTGTAGCGCAGACGCAGTCCATTTTTGCTGGAATTTTGCCGCATCTAAAAGAACACGCTATTGTGATTGACGTCGGTAGCACTAAGATGGACGTTATTCAAGCTGGTAAGGAAGCCTTTGGAGAGCGGATTCATCAATTGATTGCTTGCCACCCCATTGCGGGAGGGGCACAACATGGAGCCTCTGCTGCAAAGGGCGACTTATTTGAAAAAAAACAGGTCATGATTTGCCCGATGTTTGAAAATCGGCCCCCGGATATTGATCGTATTGAACAATTATGGAAAGCCCTTGGAGCTGAAGTTTATAAAATGTCAGCTTTAGAACATGATCATATTTTTGCTGCTGTTTCTCATTTGCCCCATTTACTTTCTTATGCATTAATGTTGCAAGTTGCTAATGCGCCTGATGCCGATAAAAAATTTGTGCATGCAGGTGCAGGTTTTAGAGACTTTACTAGAATTGCAGGTTCTAGTCCCGAGATGTGGACGGATATTTGTTTCGCAAATCGTGAGGCGTTGTTGAAAGAATTAGACGGATATTTAGCGGTTGTTGAGCAAATGAAAAAAGCCATCCAAAATACCGATGCCAAGTTACTGGAAAAAATGTTTCAAATTGCTAGTAATTCTCGCAATGATTGGCAAGGATAGAAATGACATCTGAGGCTCTACTGATAGAACCAGTAACGCATGCAAAAGGTGAAGTTCGTTTACCAGGCTCTAAAAGTATTTCTAATCGTGTCTTGTTGCTCAGTGCTTTAGCAAAAGGACAAACTATATTACGTGGGTTACTCGATGCTGATGATACGCAAGTTATGCGTGCTGCATTGATACAGTTGGGTATACCGATTCATGAGCGAATAGAAAATCATGAGATCTTGATCGCGGTTCAGGGTCAAGACGGACGCTTTCCGAATCTTCAAGCAAGTCTGTTTATGGGAAATGCTGGCACTGCGATAAGGCCACTTACTGCTGCCTTAGCCGTATTGGGTGGAGAGTATGAATTACATGGAGTCCCACGAATGCACGAACGCCCGATACGTGATCTTGTCGAGGGTTTGCAAGGGATTGGTGCTAAAGTCAATTACCTCGGGCAAGAGGGATACCCGCCCATTATGGTTCACCGCGGGCATATTTCAACTGAACAACCGGTTCGGATTCGTGGCGATGTTTCTAGTCAATATCTCACCGCATTATTGATGGCTTTACCTTTATTGCGATCGGAAAAAGCGATTCGGATTCAAGTGATTGGAGAATTAATTTCCAAGCCCTATATTGAGATTACGATTAATTTAATGAGCAAATTTGGGGTACATGTTGAAAATCACCATTGGCAAGAATTCGTTATTCCAGCTCATCAATCAGGTGATAGCCCCTACACCTCACCTGGTGAGTTAATGGTAGAAGGCGACGCTTCTTCGGCATCCTATTTTTTAGCCTTAGGTGCTTTAGGGCATGGCCCGGTCAAAGTATTAGGTGCCGGACGAGAGAGTATTCAAGGGGATGTCGCCTTTGCTCAAGCCTTATCCCTGATGGGCGCTAATGTCTCACAAGGAGCGGATTGGATTGAGGTTCGAGGAGTTGATACAGAAGATGGACGCTTGCGAGCCATTGAAATCGATTGCACAGCGATTCCTGATGCGGCAATGACTTTAGCCGTTTTAGGGATGTTTGCTAAAGGGACTACGAAGTTAACTGGTATTGGCAGTTGGCGAGTCAAAGAAACGGACCGGATTGCAGCCATGGTTTGTGAGTTACAGAAATTTGGTGCTTTTGTTGAGGCAGGTGATGATTATTTATTCGTTAGCCCTCCACAACAGTGGTCTATTCCGGAGAATGGCGTAGACACATATGATGATCATCGCATGGCTATGTGTTTTTCCTTAGCAGCCTTTGGACCACATTCTTTTTATATTAATGACCCAGCGTGTGTTTCGAAAACCTTTCCTCAATATTTTGAGGTTTGGCGCTCCTTATTAGTTCCTGTAGTTGGGGCAATATGATTCCAGTCATTGCAATTGATGGCCCAACAGCTTCAGGAAAAGGTACCGTTGCTCAGCGAGTGGCTGATCAACTTGGATTTCATTATCTTGATAGTGGCGCTTTATACCGCATTGTTGGTTTAGCCAGCCTTGAGCGGGGGATTCCATTAGATTTCTATGACGAGCTGGGACATCTTACGCAAGGATTAAAGATTCGATTTGCCCAGGGGCACGTCTTTTTGGACGAAAAAGACGTATCCGAGGCCATTCGGACTGAAGAAATGGGGCAAAGAGCTTCTGCTGTTGGAGCGATACCACAGGTCAGAATGGCCCTAGTGGGACTACAAAAAAGCTTTTTATCGGCTCCTGGACTCGTTGCGGATGGTCGTGATATGGGCACCGTCATCTTTCCAGAGGCTGTTTTAAAGGTCTTTTTGACCGCAAGTGCCCAGATTCGTGCACAAAGAAGATATAAACAATTGATTGCCAAAGGAATTTCTGCTAATATAGACATCCTTACTAATGATTTACTGGAACGTGATCAACGAGATACACAAAGATCAACAGCTCCTTTGATTCAAAGTGAGGATGCTTATTTATTAGATACTAGTAATTTAACGATTGATCAAGCGGTTCATCAAATCGTTAGTTGGTATGGAACTGTTACTCAAAATAAGTAATGTATTACAAAGTAGTAAGTAGTAAAGCCGTCCCATCTTGAATCCCGGCGCGCCGATGAGGTTCTTAAAAGCGTCTCAAGAAGGGTTGATAAACCTAACCAGTTGGCATTAGCCAACAGATAAGTAAACATGTCTGAATCCTTTGCAGCTCTATTTGAAGAATCATTAGCTCGTTCCAATATGAAGTCAGGGCAGGTTATTTCTGCTGAAGTTGTTCGTATTGACCATAATTTTGTTGTTGTAAACGCCGGCCTTAAGTCTGAAGCGTTTATTCCTGTAGAAGAATTTCATAATGACCAGGGTGAGATCGATGTCCAGCCTGGTGATTTCGTTTCTGTTGCGATTGACGCATTAGAAAATGGTTATGGAGATACGATTTTATCCCGTGACAAAGCTAAGCGTTTAGCTTCTTGGATGAATCTTGAAAAAGCCTTAGAACAAGGTGAGATCGTTACTGGCGCAGTAACCGGTAAAGTTAAAGGCGGCTTAACCGTCATGGTTAACGGTATTCGTGCCTTCTTACCTGGTTCATTGTTAGATACACGTCCAATCAAAGACACGTCACCATTTGAAGGTAAGACGATGGACTTTAAGGTCATCAAACTTGACCGTAAGAGAAATAACGTTGTTTTATCACGTCGTGCTGTTGTTGAAGCTAGCCAAGGTGAAGAGCGTCAAAAGCTCATGGACAACCTCAAAGAAGGAACCATTGTTCAAGGTGTTATTAAGAATATTACTGATTACGGCGCATTCGTTGATTTAGGTGGCATTGATGGCTTATTGCATATCACTGATTTGGCATGGCGTCGTGTGCGTCACCCAAGTGAAGTTTTGACCGTAGGTCAAGAAGTGACTGCAAAGATTTTGCGTTACGACCAAGACAAGAATCGTGTGTCATTAGGTATTAAGCAATTAGGTGATGATCCTTGGGTTGGTATTGCTAGAAGATATCCACCAAGCACACGTCTATACGGTAAGGTCACGAACCTTACTGATTACGGAGCGTTCGTTGAAATTGAATCTGGTATTGAAGGTTTGGTACACGTATCTGAAATGGATTGGACAAACAAAAATATTGCCCCAGGAAAAGCTGTTCAATTGGGCCTTGATGTTGAAGTCATGGTGTTGGATATCGATGAAGACAAGCGCCGTATCAGTCTTGGTATGAAGCAATGCAAAACCAATCCGTGGGATGAGTTTGCACGCAATCATAACAAAGGTGACAAGATTTCTGGTGCGATTAAGTCCATTACTGATTTCGGAGTCTTTATTGGTTTAGATGGTGGTATTGATGGATTGGTTCATTTATCTGATATTTCTTGGAACGAAGCTGGCGAAGAAGCCGTGAAGAAGTTCAAGAAAGGTGACGAAATTGATACCGTTGTGTTAGCTATTGACGTTGAGAAAGAAAGAATTTCTCTTGGTATTAAGCAACTCTCCGGTGATCCGTTCAATAACTACACATCGGCGAATGACAAAGGTGCTTTAGTTTCTGGAGTTGTAAAAACAGTCGATGCTAAAGGAGCGGTAGTTGAATTAGCCCCTGAAGTTGAAGCGTATTTACGTGCTTCTGAGATTTCAACTGATCGTGTAGAAGATGCACGTAATGCTCTGAAAGAGGGCGATACAGTATCTGCCATGATTATCAATGTGGATCGTAAGTCTAGGAGTATTAACCTTTCGATCAAAGCAAAAGATAACGCTGATCAGCAAGAAGTGATGTCAAAAATGCAAAATGAAGCAAGTACTGGAACAACGAACCTTGGTGCTTTATTAAAAGCAAAGTTAGATAACCAAGGCTAATCGGTAACATGCCGCTATGTAAACATAGCGGCATTTTTTGTTAAAGGATGTTTAAAGATGCTGGCTAATGAACAACAATTAGATGTAGATACAGTAATTGACTCTTCAATTACCCGCTCAGAATTGGTCAGTTTATTGTCTGAGCAGTTTCCCCAGTTAATGCCTCGAGATGTTGAGTTAGCTGTCAAGACCTTGTTAGATACGATGACTCAAGCACTTGCCCAAGGTAAGCGCATTGAGCTCAGAGGTGTTGGTAGTTTTGTATTACATCATCGTCCTGCCCGTGTTGGTCGCAATCCAAAGTCTGGTGAGCAGGTCATGATTCCTGAGAAAAAAGTCCCTCATTTCAAACCTGGTAAAGAGTTAAGAGAACGTGTGGATTACAAGGCAAGTGTCGACGTAGCTAAAATCGGTTAATCGATGTTGCCGCTATTTCAAGCTTTATGGCGGATCATATTATTGCTTTTGCGCATTGTTTTATTTTTGATTCTATTTCTCATTGCAATCACCAACACTACTTCAGTTGAATTCCATTGGTTTGTTAATCAATCACTGAATCTACCTTTAAATATGCTTTTGTTTAGTGCCTTTTTGTTGGGCTTGATGATTTCAGCCTTTGTTCTATTCCCTCGGAAACGAAGAGGTTAATTTGCAAATTCAGACTTCCTGGTTAGTTCTAATTCCTATTGTATTTGGACTAGGTTGGTTAGCTGCTCGTTGGGAAATGCGCCTACAAGAATTCGAAGATGATGTCGAGCAGACCAAAAAACAGCATTCTACTTTTCGCGGTATCAATTTATTACTTAGCGAGCAGCATGACAAGGCCATTGATGCTTTAGTTGAGGTGGCAAAATTAGATCCTGAAACTACCGAACTGCACTTTGCCTTAGGAAGTTTATTTCGACGTCGAGGTGAAACAGAGCGGGCGATTCGTGTGCATCAGCATTTAAGTAATCGTCAAGATATTCTGCCAAAAGATCGATCGCACGCCGCCTATGAATTAGGGCGTGATTTTTTGCGTGCTGGAATGCTCGATCGTGCTGAGTCTAGTCTTAATTTAGTGATAGAAGGGCGGTATCATTTACCCGCAAAAGTTGCCTTATTAGAGATGTACCAAATTGAAAAAGATTGGCGTAAAGCAATTATTGCTGCGACGGAGTTAGGGGTTTTAGAAAAGAAAAATTATCAAGATCAAATTGCCCATTTTTATTGTGAGATTGCGGTTGAATCCATGCGATCAAAAAATTTGATTGCTGCCAAAGAAGCCATTGATCAAGCATTTTATGCAGTGCCTCACCATATACGGGCAACGATATTACGAGGTGAGTTAGCCATTGCACAACAACGTCCTCATGAAGCGATTGAAGCGTGGGGCAATATTGAAAAAAAATCTCCCGCCTATTTGCATTTAATAGCTGATAAATGGATGAAGGCCCATGCGGAGTTAAGTCTCGAGCAAGAAGGCTTAGAAAAATTAAAGCTACATCTTCAAGAGCAAGGCGCTGGTGAATTACTGGATATGGTTTTTAAGCACGTTCTTAGGATCGAGGGGCCAAAACAGGCTCAAACGCTCATGAACAACGTCATGCTTAGTACCCCGAGTTTAACTGCAATGACGAAACGTTTAGAGGCACAATTTCTGATAGCTCAGGCCAGTGCCGAAGAGGCCAGTATGGCCGAAATTAAAGCTTCTTTAGATTTGTTAAAACAAAAAACAAATAGCCTGGCACGTTATACCTGTAGTAATTGTGGATTTAGGGCGCGACGTTTTTATTGGCAGTGTCCAGGCTGTAATCACTGGGATGTATACTCCCCGAAAAGAAGTGAAGGTATTGGTTCGGTATAAGGGTTAATTCGGGTCAAAGATGATGCGTAAAGGGAGAATGATTTGAAGGTCACAATTATTGGCAGTGGTTATGTTGGTTTAGTCACTGGTGCTTGCTTGGCTGAATTAGGCAATCAGGTATTTTGTTTAGATCTTGATCAGAAAAAAATTGATATTTTGAACCAAGGCGGCGTCCCGATTTATGAGCCTGGTTTAAAAGAGATGATTACTCGTAATAAAGAGGCGGGTAGGATTGTGTTTTCTACAGATATTGAAGCAAGTGTTCATCATGGGGAAGTGCAATTTATTGCTGTTGGTACTCCACCGGATGAAGATGGTTCTGCTGATTTGAAGTATGTTTTGGCGGCTGCGCAAAATATTGCGAAGTATATGAAAGACTTCAAAGTTATTATTGATAAATCGACGGTTCCAGTAGGCACTGCTCACAAAGTATCTGCTGTGATTCAGGCTGAATTAGCAAAAAGAGGAGAGCAGCAGGTACATTTTTCGGTCGTATCCAATCCTGAATTTTTAAAAGAAGGAGCCGCGGTAGAAGACTTTATGCGCCCAGATCGGATTGTTGTTGGCACTGCTGACGATGAGCATGGTCAGTATGCTAAAGAAAAAGTGCGTAAATTATATTCGCCATTTAATCGTCATCATGAGCGTACTTTTTACATGGATGTAAAAAGTGCCGAGCTCACTAAATATGCTGCTAATGCCATGTTGGCAACACGTATTTCCTTTATGAATGAGTTGGCTAATTTAGCGGATCAAGTCGGAGCTGATATTGAGGCTGTTCGTCAAGGTATCGGTTCGGATTCGCGGATTGGTTATGGCTTTTTATATGCCGGTACCGGTTACGGTGGATCATGTTTTCCAAAGGATGTGCAGGCCTTATCGAAAACTGCCCAAGAATATGCTTTAAATCTACGTATTTTAGATGCTGTAGAAGATGTGAATGATGCGCAAAAGTTAATCTTAGTTAATAAAATTGTCCAGCATTATGGTGAAGACTTAACGGGTTTAACCTTTGCCTTATGGGGCCTTGCTTTTAAACCGAATACGGATGATATGCGTGAAGCTCCGAGTCGTGTGATTATTGCTGAGCTGATTCGTCGTGGCGCGAGTATTGTGGCGCATGATCCAGTGGCAACCGCAGAGGCCTGGCATTGTTTTGAATTGGATTTTGCGAAGCAGCCTGAATTATTATCGAAAATTAAAACCGTTGATAAACCCAACCAAGCAGTTGAGGGGGCTGATGCTTTAGTCATTGTTACAGAGTGGAAAGCCTTCCGTAGCCCTGACTTTGATTTTCTGAAACAAAACCTGAAAGAACCAATCATCTTTGATGGACGTAATTTATTTGAACCGAGTACTTTATCGGAGTTAGGTTTTAAGTACTTCGGTATAGGCAGGCATAATTAATAGAAGATATGATGCGAACCTTGAACAATATGACTGTGAAACTTTCTCCTCAAGACATTGAGCGGATTAATAGTACTTCTATCTTAGTTGTTGGTGATGTGATGTTGGATCGTTATTGGTTTGGCGATACTGAGCGAATTTCACCGGAAGCACCCGTACCCATTGTTGCCGTTAAGCGGGTTGATGAACGTTTAGGTGGTGCAGCTAACGTTGCACGTAATGGGGCGACATTAGGTGCAAAGATCAAATTATTAGGTTTGATTGGTCAAGATGAGGCCGGAGAAAAAGTGCAAGAAATGTTAGCCGCTCATCATATTCAAAGTCTTTTACAAATTGATCCCACGGTCCCCACGATTGTCAAACTCCGAGTAGTTGCCAGGCAGCAGCAGTTGATTCGTTTAGATTTTGAAGAAGAGCCGACCTTAGACACCTTAATGTCTACGTTAAAAAACTTTGAAGAGATATTGCCACAGGTTCAAGCCGTCATATTTTCTGATTATGGTAAGGGTGCTCTTAAGCATATATCGCAAATGATCGAGATCTCAAAGGCAGCAGGAAAAATCACCTTAGTAGATCCTAAAGGAGATAATTATTCGAAATATGCTGGAGCGACTGTCATCACACCTAATCGCAGTGAGCTCAAACAAGTCATCGGTAAATGGTCAAGTGAAGCTGATTTGACTGAAAAGGCACAGAATCTTCGAGCGCAATTAGGCTTAGAAGCTATTTTATTAACACGATCGGAAGAAGGAATGACATTATTCCGTGAAAAACAAGTTAGTCATGTTGGTGCACAGGCCCGCGAGGTCTTTGATGTCTCAGGTGCTGGCGATACCGTGATTGGAACTTTAGCAGTAGCCTTGGCGGCTGGTTGGGAATGGGATCAAGCGATGGCATTAGCCAATCGAGCTGGTGGTATTGTGGTGGGTAAACTCGGTACAGCAACTGTTTCTGCAGAGGAATTGTTATGAAATTTATTGTGACCGGCGCAGCTGGATTTGTTGGCGCCAATCTTGTACAAGCTCTTAATCAGCGGGGTGAAAAAGATATCATTGCTGTTGATGATTTGAAAGAGGCTAATAAATATCGCAATCTTGCAGATTTGGATATATCTGACTATTTTGATAAATCAGAATTTTTACAAGTATTAAAAAGCAAATCTCTTGGCCCCATTGCTGCGATTTTTCATGAAGGTGCTTGTTCGGACACGATGGAGTCTGATGGGCATTACATGATGACAAATAACTATCGTTATACCTTGGATTTATTAGATATTTGTTCTGAGCAGGGTATTCCAATGATTTACGCTTCTTCTGCCGCAACCTATGGTGGATCTACGAGCTTTATAGAGCAACGAGAGTTTGAGAAGCCGCTAAATATTTATGGTTATTCAAAAGTATTACTTGATCATATTGTTCGGCAGCGCTTAGCGGCGAAATCGCTCAAATCTCAAGTAGTAGGCTTAAGGTATTTTAATGTTTATGGTCCTCGCGAGTCGCATAAAGGTCGGATGGCTTCGGTAGCATTCCATCATTTTCATCAGTATCGTGATAATGGTTTTGTCAAATTGTTTGGCAATTATGATGGTTATGCGGCTGGCGAACAAAAAAGAGATTTTATTTATGTTGAGGATGTTGTGAAAGTGAATTTATTCTTTTACGATCATCCGCAGTTAAGTGGTATTTTTAATTTAGGTACAGGCCGAGCTCAAGCATTTAACGATGTTGCTTGCTCAGTCATTCATGGGTTAGATCAAATTCAAGCGCCGAATAATTTCCAAGAAAACTCTCTTGAGCAATTGGTCGCATTGCAAAAATTACGCTATATAGATTTTCCAGAGGATCTCAAGGGTAAGTATCAATCTTTTACCCAAGCCAATCTTGATTTACTGAGAGCTGTTGGTTATCAAGAGCCTTTTCAGACCGTAGAGCAAGGCGTCAGAAAATATGTTGCTTGGTTATCAGACAATACGGATTTTTTGGCTGAGAGGCTTTAAGCTCGTATTTGCGTCAACATTCCTGTTGAGTCATCGTTATTCTTCAACGTGCGATATGGATCGTACGTATTTTTTAAAGGAGAAGCGATGGGATTCAATTTACAAAAAGTTTCATTGAAGAAGATTCAACAGGGTTTGATGGCAATGGCTTTAGGGGGTGCCATTCTAATGCTGGCACCAGTCTATGCAGTAAATATTAATTCTGCGACTCAAGAAGTCTTACAAAACGTCAAGGGTATTGGTCCTGCGCGTGCTAAAGCGATTGTTGAAGAGCGTGAAAAAAATGGTGTATTTGTGAGTGCGGAAGATTTAAACGCACGCATCAAAGGTATTGGTCAGAAGACGATTGAAAAAATGTCTCAATCTGGTTTAACTTTTGATGCGACCGAACCAATGTCACGGGCAAAAAGTGCAAGAATTAAATAAATCATGTTAGATCCATCAGGGTGATTTTTTAACGCAAGTATGGAATATTAAAGGTCTTCGACCAATGGCAGAAGCTTAGGGGTAAAATAAACCTAACTTTTGCCATTCTTCTTATGATGAACACTTCTAACATTTTCTATCCAACGATTGCAGATACCGTCGGTAATACTCCTCTGATCCGCTTACAGCGTATTCCTGGTGAGGGTAACTTGATTCGCAATAATCTTATTCTTGGCAAATTAGAAGGTAATAATCCTGCTGGATCCGTGAAGGATCGTCCAGCATTATCCATGTTTCGACGTGCTGAGCAACGTGGAGAAATTGCTCCTGGCGATACCCTGATTGAAGCAACGAGTGGTAATACCGGAATTGCACTTGCAATGGTTGCTGCTATTTTGGGATATAAGATGATTCTAGTGATGCCTGAGAATCAAAGTATTGAGCGTCGCCAAAGTATGACAGCGTATGGTGCCGAATTAATCCTCACGCCGGCTTCTGGTGGGATGGAATATGCACGTGATTATGCAGCCCAGCTTCAAAAAGAAGGGCGCGGAATTATTTTGGATCAATTCGCCAATAAAGATAATCCTCTCGCGCATTTTGAAGGAACTGGCCCTGAAATTTGGCGCGATACGCATGGCCAAATTACTCATTTTGTATCGTCGATGGGAACCACTGGAACCATCACAGGAACTTCGACATTTTTAAAACAACAAAATCCTAATATTCAAATTGTTGGTGTGCAACCGATGGACGGCTCTCAAATTCCTGGAATTCGTAAATGGGCTCCGGAGTATTTACCTAAAATTTTTGAACCATCAAGAGTTGATTCTCTAGAGTATGTCTCTCAGGCTGAAGCTGAAGAAATGTGTCGCCGGATGGCTCGTGAAGAAGGTATTTTTTGTGGGGTTTCTGCTGCTGGAACTTTGGTGGTGGCGCTTCGTGTTGCAGAACGTATTGAAAATGCTACGATTGTTTTTATTGTTTGTGACCGCGGTGACCGTTATTTGTCGACCGGGATTTTCCCAGCTTAATTTTCTGGGGTGTTCCTTCGCTAAGAACGACTGCGTCGCCAAACTCGGTCACTGACATCGCATAAAAAAAGCTTCTGTTGTATTGGGTAATGACCTCAAAATTTTTCAGACCCACTACATAATCTACTCTTTCTGCCCCATCTTTTTCAATCCTTGGAAGATCGACGATCAGTACAGGGCTGGTTTCATTCAGACTACTTGGCCAGCTAGAGATAATTTTTTGATTTTTTAATTCACCGAGCGTATATTTTGGATTGGGATCTCCGTCTGCAAGTTTTTTTACGATAGCGCTTACTTGCATTTCAGAAGAAATTGGTAAGTAAATTGGCTCTCCTTTTTTCCAGCCGTGCGCTAGCAAAAATTGGGCGATACTTTGCATGGCGTCCTCTGGTGTATTGCGTAAATCAATCCTCCCGTCACCATTACCATCTTGTGCGAATTGACGAATACTGCTGGGCATAAATTGAGGCATTCCGATGGCGCCAGCAAATGATCCTTCTTGCATCAAACAAGCTTGCAGAACTAAAGCAGAAATTGTTGCGCGACTCTGAGTATCTACACAATTGAGAATATGAGCGCGTAATTGCTCTTTGAACATTGCTTGTCGACTGGCCTGATTTACTGTGGGAGGGTAATCAAACGCAAAAGTAGTCAGCACATCTCTTACAGGAAAAGAACCCATGTTACGACCATAGATGGTCTCAACACCCAAGATACCCACCACGATCGATGAAGGGATACCGCTTTTATGTTCTAGTTGGGTTAAAAAAGCCTGATGTTCAAGTAAAAACTGTTTACCAGCATTCAGGCGAGTCGAATTCATAACATTGGCCCGATAAGATAGCCAATTTTTACGTTTTTTCCCACTCGTTGATGGCACCATATATTGCTTCGCTATGGTTTGAGTTTTCACATCACAAAATGCCTCTCTGAGGGTTTCAAGGGGAAGATTTTCTCGAATAGATAACTCGATCAAGAAAAAATCCAAGGCTTGCTCTTTAGAAAGAGTTATTTCTGCAGCAGGATTTAGAGTAGTCTCTTGTAAAGGCTGACTTTGAGCATGGCTAACAGATATCCAGATCATGAGTAAACCATGAATGCTGAGCCAGAAAATAGGTGCTCGAGGGATTTTTAGAAAATTCATGGTTATTAGGTAGTTTAGGTAATAATAAGATTATTCACAAAAAGATGAGAATTTAGCTTTATGACAACAGGTTATATTACTCACCCAGATTTTTTTCTACATGAAATGGGTGGTTACCATCCAGAATCTCCCCATCGTTTAACTGCTATTGAAGATCAGATGATTTTAAGTCGGATTGATGATTTTATAACGCGTATTGATGCTCCTCTTGCTAGCGAAGATCAAATAGCCTTGGTACATGATCAGCAGATGATTCAATTCTTAAAAGAAAATTCTCCCCAATCAGGCTATTTTCAAATTGATGGGGATACTTCCATGAATACCCACACTTTCCAAGCAGCATTAAGAGCTGCTGGAGCATGTATAGCTGGAGTAGACGCCGTAATGCAAGGCAAGGTCAATAATGTGTTTTGTGCGGTTCGGCCACCTGGCCATCATGCCGAGCCTGATCATGCGATGGGGTTTTGCCTTTTTAATAATATTGCCATTGCTGCTAAGTATGCTTTAGAGAATTATGGTCTCAAAAGAGTCGCGATCATTGACTTTGATGTTCATCACGGTAATGGCACTGAAGTTGCTTTCCGTGACGATCCTCGTGTCTTGATGTGTAGTTTCTTTCAACATCCTTTTTACCCCTATAGTGGGGCTCAGTCTACAGCTAGCAATATGCTGAATATTCCTGTACCCGCCTATACAAAAGGGGGGGATATACGGCAGATCGTTTCTGATTTATGGATTCCGCGACTTGATGAGTTTGCTCCTGAGTGTATTTTTATTTCCGCTGGTTTTGATGCGCATCGTGAGGACGATTTAGGTCAGCTGGGTTTAGTCGAAAGTGATTATGCATGGATCACACAGCAAATCTTGCAAATTGCTAGAAAATATTCTAACAACCGCATTATTAGCTCTTTGGAAGGCGGTTATCATTTATCAGCATTAGGGCGAAGTGTTGTTGCCCATATTAAAGAGCTAGCAGAAATTTAAATCTATATTGGAGCAAGTGATGAGTTTTTATGAACAAGGTTTAGATCAGAACGCGGCGAATCATACGCCAATGAGCCCGCTCTCTTTTATTGAGAGAACAGCGAAGGTTTATCCTCATCAATTAGCAATCGTTCATGGAGCATTCAGACAGGATTGGAAAACCACTTATGAGCGTTGTATTCGCTTAGCGAGCGCCTTGCATAAAAAAGGCATCGGCAAGGGTGATACCGTCGCAGTCATGTTACCTAATACCCCTCCCATGGTTGAGGCTCACTTTGGGATCCCGATGTCAGGCGCTGTCTTAAATGCATTGAATACCCGCTTAGATCCGGAAGCAATTGCCTTTATGTTGGGTCATGGGGAAGCAAAAGTGGTACTGATTGATCCTGAATTTAGTCAAATCATGAAAAAAGCGCTTGAGATATCAAAGTTAAAGGATGTACTGGTGATTGATATTACCGACCCTCTTTACACTGGAGATGGTCAAGCGATTGGTAACATTGACTATGAAGTATTTTTACAAAGTGGCGATCCTGATTATGCGTGGCAATATCCGCAGGATGAGTGGGATTCCATTTGCTTAAATTACACATCGGGAACTACTGGGAACCCCAAGGGAGTTGTCTACCATCACCGTGGTGCTTTTGATGGAGCGATTTCCAATATCTTGGAATGGGATATGCCTAAACACCCCATTTATTTGTGGACTTTACCGATGTTTCATTGCAATGGTTGGACCTTTCCCTGGGTGATTGCTGCAAGAGCTGGGGTGAATGTCTGTTTACGTAAAGTAGATGCAGTCAATATTTTGAGCTCTATGAAAGAAAATGGCGTAACGCATTATTGTGCGGCACCGATTGTGCATGGCTTGTTGGTCAATGCTAATCAAGAGTTGAAAGTAGGGGTACCTAAAGGTATTAAGGGGATGGTAGCTGGCGCGGCACCTCCCGCAGCCATGATTGAGGGTATGGAAACGATGGGATTTGATTTATTGCACGTCTATGGCTTAACTGAGATTTATGGACCAGCTGCAGTCTGTGTCAAACATGAGACTTGGGAGCAATTAGATATTGGGGAGCGCGCTAATTTGAATGCACGTCAAGGCGTCAGTTATCACTTGCAGCAAGCAATGAAGGTGATGGATCCTGTGACGATGACTGAGGTTCCGGCTGATGGGGTCACGATGGGTGAGATTATGTTCCGCGGCAACATGACTATGAAAGGGTATCTGAAAAATGAGAGGGCCACTCAAGAGGCCTTTGCTGGAGGATGGTTTCACACGGGGGATTTAGCAGTCATGCATCCGGATGGTTATGTCAAGATTAAAGACCGCAGTAAAGACATCATTATTTCTGGAGGGGAAAATATTTCATCGATCGAGGTTGAAGATGTTTTATATCGTCATCCGGCGGTTATGGCGGCCGCCGTTGTTGCAAAGCCTGATCCCAAATGGGGTGAAACCCCTTGTGCTTTTTTAGAAATTAAACAAGGTGCAGAAGTCACTGAAAAAGAAATTGTTGAGCATTGTAAGCTCCATCTAGCGGGATTTAAAGTTCCTCGGACGATTGTTTTTGGGGATTTACCTAAAACATCCACCGGCAAAATTCAGAAGTTTGAACTTCGCAAACGAGCAGACTCCGCAAAGGCGATCGACGTGTAAAATAGAGTACCCCTAATTCTGATGGGGATAGTCGTTGAAATTCAAATTCAAGTTCAGTAAATGCAGTAGCATTCATTTGTGTAGGAAATTGTTTATTTAGGTCATTTTTATGAAAATTTTAGTAGCAGTAAAAAGAGTAGTGGACTACAACGTCAAGGTGCGAGTTAAGTCAGATCATTCTGGTGTTGAAACGGCGAACGTCAAAATGAGTATGAATCCGTTTGATGAAATCGCTGTTGAAGAGGCGGTAAGACTTAAAGAGGCAGGCGTTGCCACTGAAGTGATTGCTGTCTCAATTGGGGTGACACAATGTCAAGAAACCTTAAGAACAGCGATGGCGATCGGTGCTGATCGAGCCATACTCGTTGAGACGAGCGAAGATATTCAACCCCTTGCTGTCGCGAAAATTTTAAAAGCCCTTGCGGATAAAGAGTCTCCACAACTCGTGATTTTGGGTAAGCAGGCGATTGACGATGATAGTAATCAAACTGGTCAAATGTTAGCGGCTCTAATGCATGTTCCTCAGGCAACATTTGCTTCTAAAGTAGCCATCGATGGTGGTTTTGCTCAAGTCACGCGTGAGGTTGATGGCGGTTTAGAGACTATTCGGGTGAGCTTACCCGCGGTGGTGACTACCGATTTGCGCTTAAATGAACCACGTTACGTGACTCTTCCGAATATTATGAAAGCCAAAAAGAAAACTTTGGATATCCTTAAGCCAGAAGATTTAGGGGTAGATGTCACGCCACGCTTAAAGACTATTCAGGTGGTAGAGCCAGGTAAGCGTCAATCTGGAGTGATGGTTCCTGATGTGGCGACCTTGATCGATAAATTAAAAAATGAAGCAAAGGTAATTTAAATGACTGTTCTTGTAATCGCCGAATCACATCAGAATCACCTACAAACTAGCACGCTCAATGTGATGAGTGCTGCCTTACAGATTCATCAAGATATTCATATTTTGATCCTTGGGCATGGCATATCTGAGGTCGCTCAACAAGCCGCACAAATTGCTGGCGTTAGTAAAGTGTTGGTAGCAGATGATGCTGTTTTTGAAAATCAACTTGCTGAGAACATTGCAGGACAAGTTTTATCCATGGTTAATGCATATACTCATATCCTGGTTGCTGCAAGTGCGAGTGGTAAAAATATGATGCCTCGTGTTGCAGCATTAAAAGATGTAGCGCAAATCTCAGAAATTACTAAAGTCATTAATCCTGATACCTTTGAGCGACCTATTTATGCAGGCAATGCCATCGCGACGATTCAGTCAAATGATGCACTCAAAGTCATTACCGTTCGGACGACTGGATTTGATCCAGCCCCAGCAACTGGTGGTTCTGCCACGATTGAAAGTGTTGCTATTGTGAGCGATTCTGGACAGAGTCAGTTTGTCTCTCGTGAGACCACAAAATCCGATCGTCCAGAACTTACTGCGGCCAAAATTATTGTTTCTGGTGGGCGTGGCCTTGGTTCTGGTGAGAATTATCATCAAATCATGGAACCCCTTGCAGATAGTCTAGGCGCTGCCTTAGGTGCTTCAAGAGCCGCCGTTGATGCAGGATATGTTCCGAATGATTATCAGGTTGGGCAAACTGGAAAAATTGTAGCCCCACAACTTTATGTTGCGGTTGGTATTTCTGGTGCGATTCAACATCTTGCGGGAATGAAAGATTCGAAGGTCATTGTTGCTATCAATAAAGATCCTGAGGCACCGATCTTTGGCGTTGCTGATTATGGATTAGTTGCGGACCTATTTACTGTCGTACCAGAGCTTGTGGCTGCTATCAAAAGCTAATGCAGTATTGATTCAAATTCTTTTAAAACGATTCGGGAGTGGGTCATGACTTATCAAGCACCAGTTAAAGAAATGATGTTTGTGATGAAACATTTAGCAGGTTTGTCACAAGTAGCAAGTCTTCCACCCTTTGCCCAAGCTGGTATTGATGCACAAACAGCAGAGTCGATTTTGAATGAGTCTGCCAAGTTTGCGGAAGAAGTGGTTGCTCCGCTGAACTGGAAGGGTGATCAGCAGCCTAGTTATTTGAAAGATGGTCATGTTGTCACGACGCCAGGATTTAAAGAAGCTTTTGATCAATATGTGGCGGCAGGATGGCAGGGAATCACGCATGCCGAAGAGTTTGGTGGTCAAGGTTTGCCTAAACTCATATCGACACCTTGCCAAGAGATGATTAATTCCGCAAATTTATCATTTTCACTTTGTCCGATGCTCACTGAAGGAGCGATTGAAGCTCTGACAGTAGCGGCAAGTGAAGACATCAAAAACCGTTTTATTCCAAATATGGTTTCTGGTAAATGGACTGGGACCATGAATCTGACAGAACCACAAGCAGGTTCGGATTTGGCTTTGGTGAGAACGCGAGCCGAGCCGGTTGGTGATGGCACATATAAAATTTTCGGTACCAAAATTTATATCACTTATGGTGATCATGACTATACCGAAAACATCATTCATTTAGTTTTAGCGAGGACGCCCAATGGTCCTGAAGGTGTTAAAGGAATTTCATTATTTGTCGTACCGAAATTTTTGGTGAATGACAATGGCCAGATCGGACAGCGCAATGATGTCCACTGTATTTCTTTAGAGCATAAGTTAGGGATTAAAGCTAGCCCTACGGCAGTATTGCAATATGGAGACCATGGTGGAGCGATTGGTTATCTCGTTGGAGAAGAGAACAATGGTTTGGCTTATATGTTCATCATGATGAATGCAGCGCGTTTTGGCGTAGGTATGCAGGGTATTGCACTGGCAGACCGAGCATATCAAAAGGCAGTTAGCTATGCAAAAGAACGTATCCAGAGTAGAGATCTTGCTGGCTCTACTGGGCCGGTGGCGATTATTCATCACCCAGATGTCAAAAGAATGCTGATGACGATGCGTGCCTATGTGGAGGGTGCTAGAAGCTTAGCTTATGTTGGTATTGCTGCACTCGATGCAAGTGAAAATACTACTGATGAAAAAACACGTCACGAAAATCATGCTTTTTACGAGTTTTTAGTCCCTATTATTAAAGGTTTTTCTACCGAGATGTCTGTTTTAGTAACGAGTCTTGGAGTACAGATTCATGGGGGTATGGGATTCATTGAAGAGACTGGTGCGGCACAACATTATCGTGACGCACGTATTTTGCCGATTTATGAAGGCACTACGGCGATCCAGGCGAATGATTTAGTTGGTAGAAAAACTTTGCGCGACGGCGGCGCAGTTGCCCAAGCTATTTGTAAGCAGATCGAACGCACTGAACACGAATTGGCGAGATCTGACACTGAAGCAGCGAAGGTGATGCTTGAAAAACTTAGTATGGCTAGGCATGCCTTAGAAAACGTCATCATGCACGTCATTACGAATACTAAGTCTGATATTAAAGCCGTTTTTGCTGGCAGTGTGCCTTACTTGCAGATTTGTGGTCTTACATTAGGTGGTTGGCAAATGGCTCGTGCCTTACTTGTAGCCAGGCAACATTTGAATGATGATCCGGATTTTTATCAAGCGAAGATCAGTACGGCTCAGTTTTATGCCCAACATTTATTAACGCAAGTACCCGGAATTGCATCAGCCATTATTGAAGGTGGTGCGGTTGCCAATGCACTCACTGCTGAGCAGTTCTAAGTCGCACTATTGATTTTACGCGTTGATTTTTATTAATTTGGTCGTGTTGGTAAGATGCATATGAAATCACAGAGAAAAGCTTAACTAATGATGGGCTATTTCTATGTAAGTTGCGGTAATTATTGAGAGATTTCTTTTGCGGCTTCAACTTGAGAAACGAAGTATTGCTCAAAGGCAATCGCAAGTCCAGACATCAGCACAAAAGCACCGATCAGAAGCGCGGTTATCATGCAATAGATCACTGCCCAGCGTGAGGCGTTTTTTTGGGGAGAATGTTGATTAAATTGCTCATCAAATTTTTCATCTGCTCGCAGACCAAAAGCCAAGGTTGCAAGCCAGCTTGAGAGGAGTGAAATATCTCCTAAGGCGACCGCAAACCATCCCATCAACGAAGCTTTTTCTGTTTGAACGAGAGCAAACCAACCCCAAATACCGAATAAGAGAGCACCTAGTTGGAGGTAGAACCAAGGGCATTTTTTCCCCTGAAGATATAACCAATGAAGACCTGTTCCTGGCAGAAAGAGGCTCAGTAAACAAACGATAAGCTTAGATTTAAATGAATTTTGCATAGGGCTATGATAATGCGCAGTCGAACTTCACGTATTTGTAAAGTTTAAAAAATATTAAGGAGGCCCACGTCGACCAAATACAAGAACATCTCCCGTTCGGCCCACGAGTAATAATTGATCACCTTTGAGATTCAAGGATCGATAGTCATCTAATTGATTTAAAAAATCACGCTCAAGCTCCATTCGATAGTTTTCAAAACACATCATTTTTGTACTTCCAATATTGCCTAAAACGATAGCGTTCTTCGAGTCGATGGAGAGTTTTGAGAAGAAGCGATTACATCCAGCATAGCCTGAGAGCATTTTGGTTTCTTGGTTAAAGGCGATGATGATTGGTTCACCGTTGTCACCATGAGGTATGGTGCGGTTTTTCACTAAACCATTTTGATCCGGGGGCAAGTTCCAGCGCAGAAGTTCCCAGCGACCATTGAGTTGAAACAGGGGGGGGCTTGAGCAAGAATTACAATCTGGCAGTATATTACTGCAAGAAACTAGGTTTAGAAGGCCCAAAACGACAAAACTGAACTTGAAATAGAGGGAAATAGGCTTCCAAGGGGAATAATTGTTTGTCGTCATCGATGTTTTAAGATAAAATAGTTGGTTTTCTAGGGTAGTAATGTAAAGTCATTTGAGTTTATTGGATAGCAAATTTCGTTCAATGATTCAAGGAAATTCTTTCATCCCTAATTTTTTGATAGTTTTAGTTCATTTTGAGGAATATTTATGGTCGTCATTCGACTTGCACGCGGTGGTTCAAAAAAGCGTCCTTTTTATAGTATTGTTGTTACTGATAAGCGTAATCGCAGAGACTCTAACTTCGTAGAGCGTTTAGGTTATTACAATCCTAGAGCAGCGTCAACAGAGCAAGCATTTCGTGTTGCTCAAGATCGTTTAACTTATTGGTCTGGCGTAGGTGCTGAAATGTCACCAACGGTTAAGCGTTTAATTAAACAGCATTCTACTCACTAATCGTATTGGGGCTCTTTGCCCCAATTTACTGATGGCTTCACGATGACGACTTTACAAAACGATTTAGTCGACATCGGAACGGTCATAGAGGCCTACGGTATCCGTGGGGCTTTAAAAATCCGTCCTTTTTCCAATGATCCTGTAGCATTGCTTGCAGCGAAACAAATTTGGATTTCGAATGCGAAAAACCCTCTCATGAATCATGATTATGAGGTTTATAAAGCTCGATTACACAGCGGTTCTATTTTACTGGAATTAGTTGGTTTAACTGATCGTGAGATTGCTCTCAGTCTGAAATCCAGTATTGTTGCTATCCCGAGATCAAAGTTCCCTGTGACTCAAGAAAATGAGTATTACTGGACGGATTTGATGGGAGCAGAAGTTCAAAATCAATCGGATGAGCGTATTGGGAGAGTTATTGAAATCGTTGATAACAGTGCGCAAACGGTGCTCATTATTGAAGATGATGTCAAAAAACAACGTTTGATCCCTTTTGTAGAGGCATTTATTATTGACGTACAACTTGACTCCAACCCTAAGCGTATTTTGGTTGATTGGCAGATCGATTGGTAAATCAACTTCTGAAGAGTAAAACGATGCGATTTGATGTCATCACGTTATTTCCAGAAATGTTTGAAGCTCTTCGCATTGGCGGAGTCATTGGACGTGCGTTAGATAAACAGGTCTTTGAATTGCGTACCTGGAATCCCAGGGACTATACAACAGATACTCGTAAAACTGTCGATGATCGGGCATATGGTGGTGGGCCGGGGATGGTTATGATGGCCGGCCCCCTAGATAAGACGGTACAGGCGATTGCTCTTGCTTTACACGAAGCCAATCATGCCCAGGGACCGGTTATCTTACTTTCTCCTCAAGGAAGGGTATTTCAGCAGGGAATGGTCAAAGAGATGCTGAGTTACTCTCAGATGACTTTAGTTTGTGGACGATATGAAGCTGTAGATCAGCGCTTTATAGAGCAACACGTGGACTTTGAGGTCAGTATTGGAGATTTTGTGGTTTCTGGTGGGGAAATCCCAGCCATGTTAATGATGGATGCTATGATTCGGACCATTCCAGGGGTACTTGGGGATGATGAATCTGCCCAGCAAGATAGCTTTATGCAGGGGCTTTTAGACTGTCCCCACTATACTCGACCAGAAAATTATGAAAATTTTGTAGTACCTAATGTACTTTTAGGTGGAAATCATGCGAAAATAGCAGGTTGGCGTCGTGAGCAATCATTGATCGCGACCCAGCAGCATCGACCTGATTTAATTGAATCAGCTCGAAAAAATGGGTTGTTAAGTGCTTCGGATGAATTATTTTTAAAGCAGATGGGGTCTTAACAGTTTTTAATGTCGTATCCTCTTTCAGGTCCAAAGCAAGTTCTTTGGGATCAACGCTGGAATGATACATAAGGAGTCATGATGAATCTCATCGAAAAAATTGAGCAAGAAGAAATTGCTCGCCTCACGGCAAACAAAGTTGTTCCTGAATTCGCACCTGGCGACACACTCGTAGTGAATGTCAATGTGGTTGAAGGAACTCGTAAACGTTCACAGGCTTTTGAAGGTGTTGTGATTGCTAAGCGCAATCGTGGCCTGAACTCAAGCTTCATCGTTCGTAAAATTTCCTCTGGTGAAGGCGTTGAAAGAACTTTTCAAACCTACTCACCATTGATTGCTAGTATTGAAGTGAAGCGTCGCGGAGATGTCCGTCGTGCAAAACTCTATTACTTGCGTGAGCGTTCTGGTAAATCAGCGCGTATTAAAGAGAAGTTGGTTTCTCGTAAAGCTAAACCGGAAGTTGCTGCAAAGTAAGAGCTGATGCTCAATGAAAAGGCGGCTTCAGCTGCCTTTTTTTTCGCCTGTATTTTCATTTCTATATTTTCATATAGACCACTTATAATTATTTGATGCAACAACGAATTCTTAAATTTGATCCTCAGCTTGTTCCAATTGAACAGGCATACCTTGAAGCGCCTGCTGTGCGGATGGATATTTTGCATCCGCAAGGATTGAGGGATCGATTTTTGCAATCAAAAACTTGGACGCCCGAGGTGACGGATGAGTCTCGCCAGTCTTATGAGTATTCCAAAGGTAAGGGAAAACGAATTGCTGCTGTATTAATTCCGATTGTTCAATACGAAAATCATTTAAGTGTTTTATTTACTCAGCGTGCTGATCACTTACATTCGCATGCTGGTCAGATTAGTTTTCCTGGCGGGCGTAAAGAAGAGTCTGATGTTGACATTAAACATACCGCCTTGCGTGAGGCTCAAGAAGAGATTGGATTACCATTCTCTCGAGTAGAGCACCTAGGTCATTTACCTGATTATTTAACGATTACTGGTTATCAAGTTACTCCCATTGTAGGATTGGTATCTTCCACTGATGGTCTAGTAGCAGACGCCAATGAAGTATCTGATATTTTTGAAGTACCGCTCTCTTTCTTAATGAATCCAGCGAATCATCAAATCAGAGAGCATATTGCCCCTGAATATACGCGTCGTTTTTATGCTATGCCGTATCAGTCGAAATTTATTTGGGGTGCAACTGCTGGTATGCTCAGGAATCTCTATCATTTTTTAAGCGCTTAATCAAATGACTTTTTTTTCTGTATTGTTTAGTTTGATACTTGAACAGTATTTACCTGTAGGCCCCAATCACTGGACTCAGCGATTGATGCGCTATTGGATCGATCAAGTACCCAATTATTGTGATACAGGTGAAGAGACCTCTGCAAAAGTAGCGATCACTGTCTTAATTGTTCCACCGGTGCTATTTGTATTGATGATGCACTTATGGTTAATTTATCAATTGCCGATCCTAGCCTTGGTTTGGAATGTATTGATTGTTTATTCTTTCATGGGTTTTCGTCAGTTTTCTTACCAATATCGCAATATTCAAGAAGCGCTTCAAGAAAAGCGTTTGGATGATGCGAGACGCGAGTTAGCCAATTGGGTTGGACCGAATCTTCATACAGAGACAATGACAGAAAGCGACATTGTCAGACACACATTAGAGCGAGCTATTTTAGCGGTTCACTCTAGTGTATTTGGGGTGTTTTTTGCTTTTTTACTCCCGATAGGTCCCGCTGGGGTTATTTTGTATCGTCTAACGATGATGGCGGAAGAGCGTTGGCGCTTTGGAGTGGTTAGTCCTAAGCTGATGGTGATGATTCAAAAATTTCGATATGTGATTGATTGGGTGCCAACGCGACTCACGGCCATAGGTTTTACGATTGTAGGTAATTTTGAGCAGGCTGCCTATGCTTGGCGTTTTCACCAAAAGAAATGGAATACTCAGTCTAAAGCTATTTTGATTGGGACTGGTGGTGGCGCCTTAGGAGTACAGCTAGGTGAGCCATTACCTCAGGTTCAGAGTACAGAGGCTCTTTTGCTAGCGGATACTGGAGAGGTTCCTGTCCAAGAGGTCGGAATTTTGCCAGTGCCCGCACATTTATCCGCTGGCGCAAGTTTAGTTTGGCGCGCAGTAGTTTTATGGATGATTTTGCTCGCGATGCTCACTGTTGCAGTATGGATATCACCTTAACATGATTAGTGGTGTTGCAATTGAATGACGGCGTTGCGACTCTCGTGTAATAGTTGTCCAAACAGTTGTAACCTACTTGGTGCAATGGCGCCTTTTAACAAGCCTACTTGAATTGCACAACCCGGTTCATGGGCATGAGTACAGTTATGAAATCTGCAATGGCCTAAAAAAGGCTCAAATTCAGTGAAGGCGTGTTGTAATTCGCTTTCTGATAGGTGGGCTAACCCAAACTCTTGGAAGCCAGGAGAGTCGATCAGAGCCCCTAGAATTTGATTTTTCATTCCCCATGAGGATGGTAGGTCGTAATACCTGCATGCTGTGGTTGTGTGTTTACCGGTATCTAATTTCAATGAATGTTCTCGAGTTTGTGCAACTGCTGTTGGTACCCATTGATTTAGCAGGGTGGACTTACCCATGCCTGATTGACCCACAAGAACAGAGACCTTACCGGCCAAATGAGGCTCAATATGAGCTAAAGTCTGGGCATGGAACTTCGCAGAAATTTCGTGGATTGGAATACCTAATTGTTGATAGGGTTCGAGAAGTTTTCTCGCTATATCCAGTTTTTCTGTGAGATCGATTTTGTTTAATAGGATGCGTAATTCGATACCTTCATGCTGCGCAGCGATGGCAGCTCTACCCAATAAATCCGGCGAAAATCCAGGTTCTGTAGCAAGCACCAAGAGGATTTGATCAACGTTGGCCGCGATTGATTTTGATCGAAAAGCGTCTGAGCGAAACAGTAAATTTTTTCGCGGCAAAATACGCTCGATGACACCTTGATGTTCAGAAGTGCGTTGCACTTCAATCAAATCTCCAACCGCAACCTCATGTTTTTTTCCACGAGCTTGCACTTCGAGATATTCCGGTTGATCAGGAACGCTGATAAGGGGTCTTGCTAAATAATTTCTGCCATAGGAAGCCACGAGAAGGGCTTGCACATTGGAATTAGCCAAGGTGTGCGCCTATCATGAAGTAGCTTGCCCTAATTGATTGAGGTGGGCAATACGGATCGGTGCTGGAGGATGGGAATCGTAAAACGCTGAGTAAAGTCGGTCAGGTGTTAACGTTGCCGCATTATCTTGGTAGAGTTTAATTAGAGCAGAGACCAGATTTTGTGCGTTCGTTTTTTCAGCGGCGAAAGCATCGGCCTCAAACTCGTGCTTTCTAGAAAGTAGGCTTCCAAGAGGGGTGATAAAAAAAGTAAAGACGGGGATTGTCAATGAAAAAAGTGCTAAGGCAAGCCCAGCGTTATTGCCATCTCTTTCTGGAAATACACCAAGACTCTCATAAAACCAAATTTGATTAGACAACCAACCAAGTAGAGCTAGACCTATTAGGCTCATGAGAAACGTCAAGAGCATTCTTTTCCGAACGTGATTTTTCTTAAAGTGACCTAATTCATGTGCTAAGACTGCTTCAATTTCTGGGGGGCTTAATTTTTCAATCAAGGTATCAAAAAACACAATACGCTTATTTTTACCAATGCCGGTGAAATAAGCATTACCATGGGCACTTCTTTTGCTACCATCCATCACAAATAGACCTTTGCTCACAAAGCCGCAACGATCCAGTAATAACTGAATCGACGTCTTTAGAGGGCCATCATCAAGAGGTTTGAACTTATTAAATAGAGGTGCAATCCAAACAGGCACAATCCAAGTGGCCAACAAAATAAAGGCCACTAAAAACACCCAAGCGTATAGCCACCAAAATTGACCAGCACCTTGCATCAGGGTTAAGACTACCCAAAGCAAAGGAATCCCGATGACCAGGCTGAGTAAAGAACCCTTCAGAAAATCTAGCCAAAATAAAGTTTGCGTCATTCGATTAAAACCAAAAGACTCCTCTAAGCGAAACTGTTTGTACCAAGAGAACGGTAGGTCAACCACGCTTGATAGAAGGCTCAGTGCAATTAAGAGCGCAATTTGTTGCCAAACACCCGCCGGAAAATACTGTAATAGTCCTTGATGAATAGTGTAAAGAAGTCCAAATAAAGTCAATGTAATCAACAAGCTTTGTGAGGCAACGGTTTCAATCCAACTGAGTTTTAATTTCGCCGTTGTATATTGAGCGGCTTTTTGATGATCGGCGAGTGAAATGGCGTTTTCAAATCCCGCTGGCACTTGATGTTGATGATGTATGGCTGAGCGCATTTGCCGTTGTGCCAAGAAAAATTGGGTAAAAAGTCCCAATAACAAAAAAGCGAGGAAAATATAAGTAAATGTCATTTGTTAATTATAGAAGCGAGATTCGATTTGAACACAGAACTTAAAAAAGACCGTTTAATTTGGTTGGATATGGAAATGTCAGGACTCAACCCTGAGAGGGAGCGGATATTAGAGTTGGCCATGATTATTACTGATGGCGAGCTTGAAATTATTGCTGAAAGTCCCGTCTTCGTGATCCACCAAGAAAAAGAGTTAATGGATGCGATGGATTCCTGGAATAAAGGTACTCATGGAAAATCAGGGTTAATTGATAAAGTATTTGCTTCTACAACGACCGAAGAGCAAGCTGAAAAAATCTGTTTAGAGTTTTTAGCCTTGCATGTCAAGCCGGGTATCTCTCCGATGTGTGGCAATACGATTCATCAAGATCGTCGTTTCATGGCGAGATACATGCCCAAGTTAGAAGAGTACTTTCATTACCGAAACATTGACGTTTCAACCGTGAAAGAGCTCTGTAAAAGATGGCAACCAGAGATTGCTAAAAACTTTAATAAAAAACAAGCGCATACAGCCTATGCCGATATTATCGAATCGATTGAAGAACTCCGATATTATCGGGAGCATTTTTTCACAAGCCCCCATAGCTGAAGGCATTTCTGCCATTCACGCTTTCGGCTTTAGGGCGGATTTGGGGCGAAAAGCTTTCACGATATTGTCCTTGGTTTCCATATAAGGTCCGCCAATCAGATCAATACAGTAAGGAACTGCGGCAAAGATTCCTGGGGTCATGACTTTTCCATCGGGATCCTTGAGACCTTCTAGAGTTTCAGCAATCGCCTTAGGTTGTCCTGGTAGGTTAATGATGAGTGCGCTATGTCCATCGATTTCTCGAAGTGCGCCCACTTGGCGCGAAAGGATTGCCGTTGGTACAAAGCGCAGACTGATTTGTCGCATCTGCTCACCAAAGCCGGGCATTTCTCTGCTTGCTGCGGCGAGGGTGGCTTCAGGCGTTACATCACGGCGACTTGGGCCAGTTCCACCGGTTGTCAGAACAAGGTCACAGCGCTGTACATCAACGAGTTCAATTAGTGTTTGAGTGATGAGTGCTGATTCATCTGCAATGAGCTGAGTAACAACTTCGAAAGGGCTTGAAATAGCCCCACTTAACCACGACTCAAGAGCGGGTATTCCCAAATCTTCATAAATGCCTGATGAGGCACGATCAGAGATTGAGACGAGACCAATCCGAACGGTGGTGGATTTTTCTGTATTTGTAGGTGTATTTGTCATAGGGTTTTTCATCAATTTACAAATTATCGCTATGATAATGGAATGACTAATAAAATCTTTACATATTCCGCCTTTGAATTTCAAGAAATCATCCAAGATGCTTTAAAAAAGGCTAAATCATTAGGGGCTACAGACGCCGCTTGCGAAGTTTCTGAGGGCCATGGTTTATCTGTTTCAGTACGCTGTGGTGAGGTAGAGACCATTGAGCGAAGTGTTGATAAATCACTAGGTATTAGTATTTTCATTGGAAAACAGCGAGGCAATGCCAGTACAAGTGATTTTGCGCCGGACTCCATTAACCGTACGATTCAAGCGGCCTACGATATTGCTCGATATACAGCACCTGATCCTTTTGCGGGGCTTGCAGAAGAAGAGTTACTTGAAAAAAATCCTAAAGATTTAGATTTGTTTCATCCATGGGATTTGTCGGTTGAAGAAGCGGTAGAAATTTCCAAGCGAGCTGAAGCTGCGGCGTATGCTGTTAACCCATTGATTACCAATAGTGATGGCGCATCGATTGCCGCAAATCAAACCCATTTTCAGATGGGGACCACGAATGGATTTTTAGCCGGCTATCCTTTTTCTCGTCACTACATATCTTGTGCACCGATTGCAAGTACTAGTAAACGCAAAGGTGCTCCTATGCAACGAGATGATTGGTATTCATCTTCACGACTACCTCAAGAATTAGCTGATCCTGAGGCGATTGGGCAGTATGCGGCGCAACGCGCATTATCCCGACTAGGTGCGCGCTCAATTCCTACTCAAAAATGTCCTGTTATCTTTGAAGCTCCGATTGCGATTGGTTTATTAGGCGCATTTGTACAAGCGGTTTCAGGCGGAGCGTTATATCGCCAATCGAGTTTCTTGTTAAATAGTTTAGGAAAGCAAGTATTTGCTAATCACATCGATATTGATGAAGATCCACATCGCTTGCGTGAAAGTGGTAGCACTCCATTTGATGATGAAGGCGTCAAAACATTTGCTCGTCGGGTTGTGTCTTCGGGAGTTGTTAATGGATATTTTTTATCAAGTTATTCAGCACGAAAGTTGGGAATGAAAACCACGGGTAATTCCGGTGGTGCGCATCATTTGAAATTAACGAGTACAAGAACGAAACCTGGCGATGATTTACCTAGCTTAGCAAGATCTATTGGAAAAGGATTATTAGTGACTGAGCTCATGGGGCAAGGGGTGAACTATGTCACTGGTGATTATTCCCGGGGAGCCTTCGGTTACTGGATAGAAAATGGTGTGATTCAACATCCTGTCGAAGGGGTCACGATTGCCGGTAATCTTTTACAAATGTTTTTGGATATTGAAGCCATTGGATCAGATACACTTTTACGTGGTACAAAAGAGTCCGGTTCCATACTGATTCGTGAGATGATGATTGGTGGGTCTTAATCGGATTTATTCATGATCAATTCCATGAAAGACGCGCAGGAAATTGCGATTCAAGGGAATCAGTTTTTTATTAAAGGTCAATATCAAGAGGCAATTGCTCATTATCAAAATGCCTTATTAATCGATCCGCAATCTTCTGCGATTTATTTTAATTGTGCACTGGCTTACCAAGCCATGAATGATCTCCCACAGGCTTTATATTATTTTGATCAAGCCATTTTGCATCAACCTGATTATGCAGATGCATATCTTAATCGTGGAAATATATTACGAGATTTAAATCAATTAGAACAGGCGCGTCAAAGTTATGAGAGTGCTATTCAATACGCACCTCAGATGGTTCAAGCATTGAATAATTTAGGTGTTGTTTTATATGAAGAGCGACAACTTGAAAAAGCTTGTCATGCTTTTGAAAGCGCGATCTCAAAAGATCCACAGCATACTAATTCTCATTGGGGATTAAGTCTTTGTCATTTGCTATTAGGGAATTTCCAAAAAGGGTGGCAGGGCTTTGAGTGGCGTTTGCAAGACGAGCACTTTGTGCAGAATACCTTTCCAAAAGAGTTTGCATCTTACTTATGGAAAAAAGGTGAATCCATTCAGGGTAAAACGATGTTGTTGATGGCTGAGCAGGGCTTGGGTGATACGATTCAGTTTTGTCGATTTGCAAAAAATTTGCATGAACTTGGGGCTCGAATTGTTTTACAAGTGCCCGATGTACTTCAAACTTTATTGATCAATTTAGAAGGCGTTCATCAAGTTCTAGCGGCTAGTGAGCAGGCGCATGGAATCGACCTAGTAGTACCACTCATGAGTCTTCCTTATCTGTTGGATATCGATGAAAAGAATTATTGTCGGGATGCTTATTTGCAGATTGATCCTCAAAAAATACGGCAATGGCAACCTACCATCCAGTCTAAGAGTAAGATCAAGATTGGTTTGGTGTGGCAAGGTGGGGTAAGGGAATCCATGCCTCAGAATTGGGCGACACATCAACGTAGAAATATTCCACTTAAGTTTTTTGAGCAACTTTGTAGACAAGAAATTACTTTTATTAATTTGCAAAAAGGTCATCAGTCACTTCAAGCATTAGATGCTTACAGAAAAGATTTTCCCGATAGTGAGTTTCAATTACTAGATGTGATGATTGATGATTTTTCTGATACAGCAGCGATTATCAGTCAATTAGATTTAGTCATTTCCGTCGATACATCAGTCGCTCATCTTGCTGGCGCCTTAGGAAAACCTGTTTGGGTATTGAATCGATATGATGCTTGTTGGAGATGGTTACTCAACCGCACTGATACCATCTGGTATCCATCAATGAGACTTTATTTTCAAGAGTCTCCAGGGGATTGGCAGAGCGTTATCAAGCAAGTCGTAAAAGACCTAGATCAGTTTATTTACGCTCGTATGTAACGAACGAAAATGCAGGAAGTAGTTGCTCAGGGTTTTTAGGATCAGGTGCGCTTGGGTGTTCTTCAACTTCAGTGATGCGCCAATCTTCCTCATCAAATTCTGGGAAATAGACATCTCCGACGGTATCAATTTCTACTTCTGTAATGAGCATTTTATCGGCAAGATCAATCGATTTTTCATAGATCTGCGCACCACCGATGATAAATAATTGGGGGCTGTTAGCACATGCTTCTAGAGCGCTCTCAATGCTACTAAATACTTCAGCTCCCTCGGGTGCAAAACCTTTGGTACGACTAATCACTAGATTGCGACGATTCGGAAGGGGGCGGCCGAGGGATTCCCACGTATTTCTTCCCATCAAGATGGGATGACCTATGGTATGTTTTTTAAAAAAGGCAAGATCTGCTGGTAAACGCCATGGCAAGGCATTATCTCTCCCAATAACGCCTTGGGTTGATCTTGCGACGATGATGATGATTTCCATTGATTAGATTGCCACGGGCGCCTTGATGGCGGGATGGCATTCATAACCAACGACTTCAAAATCTTCATATTCGTAATCGAAGATACTTTTTGGCTGGCGTTTGATGACGAGTTTTGGCAGTGGTAATGGATTACGTGAGAGTTGCAGATTAACCTGCTCTAAATGATTGAGGTAAATATGGCAATCACCACCGGTCCAAATAAACTCACCGACTTCGAGTCCTGTTTGCTCTGCCACCAGATGGGTCAACAGAGCATAGCTCGCAATATTGAACGGTACGCCTAGGAAAATATCAGCACTGCGTTGATAAAGTTGACAGGATAGTTTGCCGTCGGCAACATAGAACTGGAAAAAAGCATGGCATGGCGCAAGAGCCATTGACGGAATATCAGCAACATTCCATGCAGAGACAATGATCCGGCGAGAGTCAGGTGTTTTTTTGATTTGATCAATGATTTGAGAAATTTGATCAATATGTTCACCACTAGGTGTTGGCCAAGAGCGCCATTGATAACCATAGATTGGACCTAGTTCACCATCTGGTTTGGCCCACTCATTCCAAATCGAGACACCACGCTCAGCTAACCAATTGTTATTGGTGCTGCCTTGCAGGAACCAAAGAAGTTCATAAATAATTGATTTTAAATGTAGTTTTTTAGTCGTAACCATCGGGAAACCCTTGGCCAAATCAAAGCGCATTTGGTGACCAAAGACTGAGAGGGTGCCTGTGCCAGTACGATCAGTTTTTTTGGCGCCGTGATCGAGCACGTGGCGCATCATATGTAAGTAAGAGTCCATAACTTATTTTAGGCTAAATCAACAGAATTACAAGATTTCGCTCGAAGACAGACTCATTTTTTAGAGCGAGCCTTCCATCCGATACCTAAAATACCGATTAAAGAAACCACCATCAATATATATTTGTTGTAGGGTACTTGATCATTAAACCAAGGGTCGAGTAATTTCTCATGATCAATCATTTCTACGCCGGTAATGATTAGAACTGCGCCACCTAAATAAATAATCCATGGATATCTTTCTAGAAGTTTTAAAACAACTTGGCTGCCAAAGATCACAATGGGGATACAGATCAGAAGTCCGATGATCACTAGTGGAATATTGCCTTCTGAGGCACCAGCGACGGCTAGAACGTTATCGATACCCATGACTGCATCGGCAATGATGATGGTTCGCATAGCTCCCCAAAAGCTCGTTTTGCCAACTTGATTATCATGCTCATCTTGGTCGGTGATTAATTGATAAGCAATCACGAGTAATGCAATGCCACCAATGGCGCTAAGAGCAGGAATTTTTAAAAGATACACTGCCATGATTGTCATGATGGTACGAATCACGATGGCACCAAACGAACCCCATAAAATTGCTTTACGCTGTAAAGCGGGCTCTAAGTTTTTGGTGGCGAGCGCTATCAAGATGGCATTATCCCCAGCAAGAACGAGGTCAATAATGATGATAGCAATTAAATTATCAATGAGGGATGCGTATTCTGTAGGCATCCCTAAACGATACTAGATTTGATCTGAAGAGTCTTCTTAAAACCCTATTTCTTAGTCGAAAATAGGGGTATCTACACCAAGGACTTTGTGTAATTTTGGTGAAGTGGTGGTGTATTGCAAATAGACTTTTTTATCGGGATACATATATTCTTTTGCAGCAAAGGCTGCCAAAGTCGCTTCATGAAAGCCTGACAGAATGAGTTTTCTCTTTCCAGGGTAGGTGTTGATATCGCCAACGGCAAAGATCCCTGTCACATTCGTGGCAAATTTTTCAGTGTCTACCTTGAGTTGTTTGCGTTCCATATCGAGACCCCAATGGGCAATTGGCCCCAATTTCGGAGATAGTCCGAAAAACACCAAGAGGGTATCAAGCGGAACTCTGCGGGTAAGCCCATCGGATCCTGTGACTTTGATTTCACATAGACGATGATTTTTTTCTTCGAAGCCAGTAATTTGTCCGACTTCAAATTGCATCTCCAACGCAGCACAAAGCTCTTTCACCTTCGCAACAGAGGCGGGTGCGGCTTTAAAACCCTCTCGACGGTGGATCATCGTCACGCTTTGTGCTTTACCCACCAGATTAATAGCCCAGTCGAGTGCGGAATCACCCCCACCACAAATAACAATGTGTTTATTAGCTAATAAGTCAGGGTTTTTGACACTGTAAAATAATTGTGTATTTTCAAATTGCTCAATACCATCTACTTTAAGGGTACGTGGTTGGAAAGACCCAACACCTGCCGCGATAAAAACAGTTTTCGTTAAAAAACGAGTATTTTTAGAAGTGAGGATGAAAAATCGCCCGTCATCTTGTTGAGATAGCTCGACTACTTCTTGTCCAAGATGGAACGTCGGATGGAAGGGTTTGATTTGTTGCAGTAGGTTTTCCGTAAGTTCTTGCCCTGTGCAAACAGGGACTGCTGGAATATCGTAAATCGGTTTATCTGGGTAAAGCTCGACACATTGTCCACCAACAACGGGAAGGGAGTCTATGACATGAGCATTGATCTCGAGAAGACCCAATTCAAATACTTGGAATAAGCCTACAGGCCCAGCACCAATAATGACTGCCTCGGTCTCGATAGATTCTAATGGTAGGGACGATAAAGTCTCGGACATGAAATATCCTAAAAAATATTTCAGTTACTGAAATGAAAAATTAACGAACGAGGTGTTCTAATTTATTCTTTACGTCTTTCCATTCCTCAGCTTCAGGCAAAGAGCCTTTTGACTTCGTAATGGACTTCCATGAACGAGCGAGTTCTAGGTTCAAGGATATAAATTGTTGTTGATCACCTGGCACATCATCTTCCGCATAAATAGCATTTACCGGGCATTCAGGAACACAAACCGCGCAATCGATGCATTCATCGGGGTCGATTACCAGAAAATTGGGTCCTTCCCGGAAACAGTCTACGGGGCAGACATCTACACAATCGGTATATTTACATTTAATGCAAGATTCAGTGACAATGTAAGTCATAGCTTTTTTATGTGGTGTAAAAAAATATATTTTACCGTATAAATAAATGTTCTTTGCTTCTCTTAGGTAGTTTTCCTTAGATAGATGCGTCATATCTATATCTTTAGGTAATGATCATCTTTCCTCTAAAATGAATTGATATCGTTAATAGGAGAAAATTCATGTCGCAGAGTTCTACTCAACCCAAGGTTTTCGTGGCAAGACAAATCTTTCCTGAAGGTTTAGACAGACTCCAACAATTTGCTCAGGTGGACTATAACGATCATGCTTTGGCATTAGCTCCAGCAGCATTAATGGAACGATTAAAGTCGGCGGATGGAGCTTTAGTCACCGGAAGTGAGCGTATCGATGCTAAAGCATTAGAGTTTGCCAAGCAGTTAAAAGTAGTATCAAATATTGCGGTAGGCTTTAATAACTTTGATGTACAGGCTTTAACGAAAAAAGGTATTTTAGCGACGAATACTCCGGAAGTACTGACTGACACTACCGCTGATATGGGATTTATGTTGCTCATGGCAGCCGCTCGGCGATTGTCAGAAAGTGAACGATGGTTACGCGATGGTCACTGGAAAAATTGGTCCCTAGGAGGTATGCTGGGTGTTGATATCCATCATTCCACTATCGGGATCATGGGTATGGGGCGGATTGGACAAGCGATTGCCAAGCGTGCCTTGGCATTTGGGATGGAAGTCATTTATTACAATCGTTCACGGCTCTCCCCAGAAATTGAGCAAGCTTGTCAGGCGACTTACGTATCTAAAGAAGAGTTGTTGCAACGCGCGGATCACGTGATGTTAGTGATGCCATATGTGCCAGAAAACCATCATTTGATTGGGACAAAGGAGTTAGCAATGATGAAGCCTACTGCTACCCTCATTAATATTGCTAGGGGAGGCATTGTGGATGAAAATGCATTAGCTTTAGCACTTAAAAACCAGATGATTTTTGCTGCAGGCCTCGATGTTTTTGAGGGGGAGCCTGATGTTAATCCACGTTTGCTTGAGGTTCCCAATATTGTCCTAGCACCGCACATTGGAAGCGCTACCAAAAAGACGCGTTTAGCGATGATGCATTTAGCGATAGATAACTTAATTGCAGGTTTAAAGAATCAACGCCCGCCCAATCTGATCAACCCAGATGTTTGGAAGATGAGTTAATCTTCTTCGGGGATTTCTTTGAGATCGAGCTCGATACCACCAAACCTACCGGCGACCCAGTTATAGACTTTGCAGGCTAGCCATAAGATGGCAAAACCGAGTACGATATTGAGGAATACGCCGTAGAGGACAACAAATAAAGGGATTTCGCCATACCTAAAATAGGCATCGATAAAAAAGAGTCCGATCACTGGCAAAGAGAAGCACATATAAACAAGCACGAGGGTCTTTGCGGTATGCAGGGGATCTACAGAAATAATTTCTCTTTTACTACTTGTCATAGGACTCTTATAGAGTTAGTGATAAATTAATTATGAATTATATTAGATTAATACATTCAGCACAGAGATGTCGACATTATCTCCGTGGCTAATCTGTTCTAAAGTTGCTGATAAAACAATCAAACAGTCGGCCTCACTCATGGAACGCAAAATTCCTGAGCCTTGATTGTCATGGGGATGAACCCAAAGCTCTTGGTTCGCATCACGGTATAGAGTCCCACGTAAAAACTCGGTACGACCAGGACGCTTTTTGAATTTTCCTTCGAATCTGGCGCGCAGTAAAGGTGGCGAATAATCATTTGCACCACTCATATAGCAAAGCGCATCCCTGACTAATTGGTAAAAAGTTACCATCACGGCGACGGGGTTCCCTGGCAATCCAAATAAAACGGCTTCTTGATCATGGCTTTTGATTTTTCCAAACGCCATCGGACGACCTGGTTTGATCGCCAATGTCCAAAAGGCCACATCACCAAGTTCATGCATGATCTTTTTCGTAAAGTCAGCTTCTCCCACAGATACTCCGCCAGAGGTAATAATCACATCGGCTTGACTGGCGGCCTGTAAAAAAACCTGTTTTAGGTCATCCGGGTGATCTCGCACAATACCAAGATCCAATAATTCGAAACCCATACGACTGAGCATGCCTAGCAGAGTAAATCGATTGCTATCATACAAAGAGCCATCCTTGAGTGGTTCTCCGACGGGTGTAACTTCATCACCCGTAGAAAAATACGCTACGGTAATTTTTTTTAAAACATGGACTTGAGCAAAACCCATGGAGGCGATTAATCCTAGATCGCTTGGGCGCAAAATACGTCCTTGGTGTAAAACAATATCGCCTAAGCGAAGATCTTCACCTTTGAGGCGTTGGTTATCGCCAGGACTGATACGATCGGCATCAAATTCAATCTGATCCTCCAGGTTGGTTACCCACTCTTGAGGGACTACCGTATCACAGTGAGGCGGCATGAGAGCCCCTGTCATAATCCGAACGGCGTCGCGGCCACCTTCAAAATCCACGAGTGGATCGGCCTCTAGAGATTGACCTGCGAATTGTTTCGAAACAACCTGTAACTGAACTCGTGCGCCTTTTTTTAAAACTTGAGAATGAAAGGCATAGCCATCCATCGCTGAGTTATTCGCTACGGGTACATTCATATTGGCGATGATTGGACTTGATAAAACTCGACCTAAGGCTTGTTCTAACGGAATTGATTCCGACGGCAATTGATCGCGAAAAGATTGGGTATATGCGCGCATAAACTCTTGCGCACTCTCAAGGGACAGTGCTTGGGGATTGAAGAGATCAGTACCCTTACGCTCTTGCCAAATAGTTTGTAGTTCAATGGTTGCGGGAAGCGATTCACTCACGATAAGAGGCTTTCGATCTTTGCTAATTCTTCTGGGGTGTTGATGTTCGTAAATGCATCCTCGTGCGGGAATATCACCTCAGCGGCATTCAGTTGTCCAAACCAGCGATCAATCTTACGTTCTCCAGAATCTAGAAAAGCACCAAGATGACTTTTTAACCCACTTCTCAGTAGGCAAAAAACTGGGTGGGATTGATTCTGGTTTTTGGGATTTTTTGTCACCACATAAGCGATATCTGCTCTTTTAGAATCTAATTGTTGAAATAGCTTTTCTACCAAATCAGTTGGAAATAAAGGGGAGTCACAAGGAATAATCGCTAAATAGGGGGCTTTAGAATGTGATAAGCCAACATGAAATCCCGCTAATGGACCAACAAAACCGGGATAGGTATCGCCATAAACGGGTAAACCGGATTTTTCATAGATGTCGACATGACGATTGGCGTTGAGCATGATCTTACCAACTTGAGGAGTGAGGCGCTCGACGGCATGCATAAAGAGCGCTTTATTTTTTAACTCGACTAAGCCTTTATCTTGACCGCCCATTCTTTGAGCTTGTCCTCCACAAAGGATGACGCCTTCAATAAGTTCCAGATGATTCAAAGCATCAACCCCCGATATACGACATTTCTACTTTAGGATGAAAAATCTCACCTTTTTGGATTTGTGTTCTTAGTTCTGAGTATCGATCATCTCGCGATTGCCAAATATTTGCAATGGCATTGGCTAAAACAAGGTCGTTGGTTTCGGATCGAAGTAGAGCGCGCAAGTCATAACCTTTGGTCGCAAATAAGCAAAGGAATAATTTACCTTCCATCGATAGTCTTGCTCTTGAGCAGGTATGACAAAAAGTCTCTGTCACACTCGATATAACACCGATTTCACCAGAGCCATCAACCATTTTCCAGCGTTGGGCAACCTCGCTCGGATATTGGGAATCGACTGGCATTACAGGATACATCGCTTGAATTTTTTCAATGACTGATTTTGATGGCAGTACCTCTTTCATTTGCCAACCATTCGTATTACCGACATCCATATATTCAATAAATCGAACGATCACACCAGTATTTTTAAAGTGTTGGACCATCGGCAATATTTCGTGATCATTTACACCTTTTTTGACAACCATATTGACTTTGACGGATTCAAAACCAACCTTGACGGCAGCTTCGATACTTTCTAAAACATCTTTTACTGGGAAATCAACATCATTCATTTTGCGAAAGGTTTCATCATTGATGCCATCAAGACTCACCGTAATTCTTTTCAGACCTGCGTCTTTTAATGCTTGTGCTTTTTTCTTGAGTAAGCTGCCATTGGTTGTTAAGGTCAGGTCAATGGGTTTTTGATCAAGCGTGCACAGCGGGGAGAGCATGGCAATGAGGTTTTCTATACCTTTGCGCAATAAAGGCTCCCCGCCGGTAAGGCGAATTTTTTCTACACCGTGTGAGATAAAGATTTTTGAAACACGAGTGATTTCTTCAAAGCTCAGAAGTTCTTTTTGGCCAAGATAGTTATAGTCGCTCGTAAAAATCTCTTTAGGCATGCAATAGGGACAACGAAAATTACAACGATCAGTCACCGAGATGCGTAGATCATGTAATAGACGTCCACGGGTGTCCTGCAAAACACCCGTAGGTTGGATTAGCTGAATGGGAACTTCAGCTTTTGCCGTTTCGCTATGCAAGGCTTCAAGGGATGCGATTGGGATGATTTTTTTCATACCATTGAAGCCTATATCTAGAGATTAATGAACAACGCGTTCAGTTCCACCTGTTTCCACGAGAATCATTGGTCCTGCAGGTAGTGCGGCTGCTGGTTTAGGTTCGCGAGGAATATGCACGGCTTTTGGCTGAGCTGCGATTTGCTGTAATACTTCTTGATGTCTTTGCGGATTTGTATCCACCCAAACCAAACCGACTGTAGAAAGAACTGCTTCTAAGGGCTCACGTACAAGAGGTTGCAAAGAAACGCTTGGCAAGACGGGGATCATCGGCGTTACTTTTACGATCGCTGTTTCTATGGCAACTCTAGATGCGGGCTCTGAAACCTGAACACTTGACTCACTAGGAGAAGAGGGTGCTAAAGATTGATCAATTTCAATGTTCAGTTGTGTTGCATCATCAGCTTGTTGTGTTGCCGGTTTATCCGATCTATCGCCACGATCCTTATTGCGATTGCGATTACGACGATTACGTGAACGGCGCTTTTCTTCACCTGCCTCGCTCGTATCAGTATTCTGTGATGCCAGATTTGCATCTGCTCCTAGTGGAGTATCAGTATTTTGTACAGAGTCATTGCGTTGACCACGCCCACGACGTTGTTTTGCGGGATTGGCTGATCTTTGTTCAGAATCATTCGAATTGACGTTATCACCATCAATTTTGTTTTCTGCAGATTTTTCTGCATTTGCCTGACGTGGACGCTCAGCACGATCTCCTCGATCTGGACGCTCTGACCGAGCATTGCGCTGGGCAGGTTTTCTGCCAGAACGATGGGCTGGAGTCGGTGCTTCTTGGGCGACTGGTGTTGTTGCTACCGGCGCAGCTGAACCACCAAATAACTTTTTGATAAAGCCAAACATTCCGCTTGAGGATTCGCTTGGCTTTGCATCTAGTTGTCGTTGAACTTCTTGACGCTGTTGACTGATAGGGGCAGGTTGACTTGGTGTAATGCCTCGAACTGCTGCAGTTTGACGTGGTTTCACGGCTTCAGCACTCCGACTCACAATCGTATCTTCTTCCATTTCTTTTGCTACCTCTTCAGCGATGGCATAACTTGCTTTTTGCTGATCAAGGCGAGGATCATCGTGACGCAGACGTTCTAATTTGTAATGAGGCGTTTCCAAATACTTGTTCGGAATGAGTAGTACATTGACTTTGGAGCGTGATTCAATTTTGATCACTTCTGAGCGTTTTTCATTTAACAAGAAGGCCGCAACATCAACCGGTACTTGGCAGTGGATTGCCGCAGTATTTTCTTTCATACTTTCTTCTTGGATGATACGCAGTACCTGCAAAGCAGATGATTCTGTATCACGAATATGGCCTGTCCCTGTACAACGTGGGCAAGTAATATGACTACCTTCTGAAAGAGCAGGGCGTAGACGTTGACGTGATAGCTCAAGTAAGCCAAATTTAGAAATCTTGCCAGTTTGTACACGAGCGCGGTCATGTCTTAAAGCATCTTTAATTCGGTTTTCAACATCTTTTTGACTTTTGGGAGATTCCATATCAATAAAGTCAATGACCAGGAGTCCACCTAAATCGCGCAAGCGCATTTGGCGAGCGATTTCATCAGCAGCTTCAAGATTTGTTCTAGTGGCTGTTTCTTCGATATCTGAACCGCGAGTTGCACGCGCTGAGTTCACGTCAACCGAGACTAGGGCCTCGGTATGATCAATCACGATGGCGCCGCCAGAAGGCAAGTTTACCGTTCTGGAATAGGCGGTTTCGATTTGATGTTCTATTTGGAAGCGTGAAAATAGCGGGACATCTTCGTTATAACGTTTTACCTTCGGCATATTGTCTGGCATCACCACTGACATAAATGCTTGTGCTTGTTCGAAAATATCATCTGTATCGATCAAAATTTCACCGATATCAGGTTGGAAGTAGTCGCGGATAGCCCGAATCACGAGGCTTGATTCAAGATAAATCAGTAAGGGTGCGTTATTCGATTTTGCTGCTGAATCGATCGCAGTCCAGAGTTGCATCAGGTAGCTTAAATCCCACTGTAATTCTTCGGTATCACGCCCGATTCCAGCAGTTCTAGCGATAATGCTCATCCCATCGGGAATTTCAAGGCCTGACATTGCCTCACGTAACTCCTGGCGATCTTCACCTTCAATACGACGTGAAACACCACCACCACGAGGGTTGTTTGGCATTAATACTAAATAGCGTCCAGCGAGTGAGATAAAACTAGTTAAAGCAGCGCCTTTATTCCCACGCTCTTCTTTTTCCACTTGAACAATAATTTCTTGGCCTTCTTTAAGGGCATCTCGAATACCAGCTTTTTTGATATCGATACCATCGGCAAAATAGCTTCTAGATACTTCTTTAAAGGGCAAGAAACCATGACGTTCCTCACCATAATTTACGAAGCATGCTTCTAGCGAAGGTTCGATACGGGTAATGACACCTTTATAAATATTTCCCTTACGTTGCTCCCGACCGGAGGCTTCAATATCGAGATCAACAAGTTTTTGTCCATCGACAATCGCAACGCGTAATTCTTCTTGTTGGGTTGCGTTAAATAACATTCTTTTCATAACAGTTCCTTTTCAGAAAGCATTGAGTCGAAGAGTATTTAACAGTGCGAAGATTGAGCAAACTGGGCGTTTGCCATTTGGGACACCATAAATGCGTCCTAAAAACCTTTAATATTTAATAACTTATAGTTACTAAATGAACTTACTTCGCATGCTCGCTAGGGCTAATCGTGCCTCTTGGCGTTCACAAAAATATCTGTCAAAAATTCTACTATTGCTCAACAAGAGCTTTCAATTTCTACTCCTCATTTCAACAAGGGGGGAGCTACCTTGGGGAAAATGCCTTCCCTAGCTATAATTACAACAATCAGATCATACAGTTGGAAATATTCTGATTTGGATTCGTCTTCAACTGTATTTTAGACTTGCTGTTAGCCTGATTATATTGCAAAGAAGTCAATATTAGTAAAACTCCTACACGAATTCCTTAAATATTACCTAAAAAAGTACCTAATGTCTGAATCTACCGTCACTCAAGTCACTATTTCTGCTGAAGAAGAAGGGCAAAGACTCGACAATTTCCTCCTGAAATGGGCGAAAGGAGTGCCAAAAAGCCATATTTATCGCATTATTCGCTCTGGTGAGGTTCGGGTAAATAAAAAAAGAGCCACGGTAACTACGCGGATTGTTGATGGCGATATTATCCGCATTCCACCGATTCGGGTAGCCCAACCGGAGTTGCAGGTCCAATCTGACCAATTACAGTTTTCAGCCAATAAAATCTCCCAGAATTTACCCATTTTGTTTGAGGACAACGCATTACTGATCGTCAACAAACCCTCCGGGTTAGCAGTCCATGGCGGCTCTGGAGTTTCATTAGGGCTGATCGAGGCTTTAAGGATGGCACGTCCTGAGTTAAAGTTTTTAGAACTCGTGCATCGTCTTGACCGTGACACTTCAGGTATCTTGATATTAGCCAAAAAAAGAAGTGCTTTGACTGCTTTACACGAAGATATTCGATCCGGACTTTTGGATAAGAGATATATATTAGTAGCCCATGGCCAATTTAAAGGTGGATTAGGGCATGTTTCCCTCAAATATCCGTTGGAAAAGTATTTACTGCCGAACGGAGAGCGGCGTGTCAAAGTCCAGGATTCGGGACAGGTGAGTTTAACGATCATCAAATATTTAGGTTCCCTGCATGATGGTCAGTGTTTCGTTGCTGAAGCCTTACTCAAAACTGGGAGGACGCATCAAATTCGAGTGCATCTACAATACATTGGTCACCCTATTTTGGGTGATGATAAGTATGGAGTCGTCGATTTAGATAAAAAAGTTGGAGCAAAACGACTGATGTTGCACGCGTTTCGTTTAGTCTTTAAACATCCAGTAACAAAAGAAAAAATGCAAATTCAGGCACCTTTACCAGAAGGTTTTTCTGCGGATGCGCGTGAAGTTCAAGAAAAGGTTGATTTAGCATGAAAAGTGACAATTTACGTTATGACATGATTGTCTGGGATTGGGATGGCACCATCATGAACTCAACCCCCACGATTGTCGATTGCATGCAAAAAGCCTGCGCTGATTTGGATTTAGATGTGCCAGACAATCATTTAGCGAGTCATGTGATTGGCCTTGGTTTGCACGAATCACTCAAAATGATTTTGCCAAAATTAGATGAGGGCGACTATCCGATCGTTTTAGAGCGTTTTCGGCATTACTATTTAAGCATGGATCATGAATTAATTTTATTTCATGGAATCAAAGAGTTATTGGATGATTTGAAAGTAAAAGGTCACCTATTGGCGGTGGCTACAGGTAAGCCAAGGCATGGGTTGGATCGCACATTACATTTGCATGGATTACAGAACTTTTTTCATGATACGAAAACTGCTGACCAATCTAAAGCCAAACCTCATCCACAAATGTTATTAGAGTTAATTGATCGCTGGGGAACGCCGCCTACGAGAATGCTCATGATTGGTGACACGACACATGATTTAAAAATGGCTGAAAATGCAGGTGTGGATGCAATTGCCGTGACGTATGGGGCGCACCCTAAAAATGAGTTGTTGAGTTTTAATCCGATCGCTTGTGTTGATGGGGTACCAGAGTTACGTGACATACTCCTCGGTTAAGGTGGGAAAAAATAAAAGGAATAAAAGATGAGTGATGAGATCAATTGGGAAAAAAAGGCTTTAGAAAGCTTGTTAAATGAGAACTTAAAAGATAAGCGTAATGAGCGTCGTTGGAAAACTCTTTGGCGCGTCATTTGGTTAGGTATTTTCTTAATTACTTTGTATTCCTTTTTTAATCCTTTTAAGTCCAAATCAAGTAACGTACTTGGTAGGCATACAGCGGTGATCAATATTGAAGGTGAAATTGCGAGTAATACACCTGCTAACGCGGCCGACATTAACGCAGCTTTGCAGTCCGCATTTGAGAGTCAAGATAGTGTTGGGGTCATACTCAAAATTAATAGTCCGGGTGGGTCGCCAGTTCAGGCCGGCATGATTCATGATGAAATTTTACGCTTACGCCAGGAGTATCCAAAGAAGCATTTATATGTAGTCGTGGAGGAAATTTGTGCATCTGGAGGGTATTATATTGCCGTGGCTGGTGAGAAGATTTATGTCGATAAGGCTAGTTTAATCGGCTCCATTGGTGTCATTATGAGTGGTTTTGGGTTTCAGGGACTCATGGAGAAGGTCGGTGTTGAGCGCCGGGTAATTACTGCAGGTGAAAACAAGGATATGTTAGATCCCTTTGTGAAGCAAAATCCTAAAAATCGTGAAGCTTTACAAGAAATGATTAATGAAGTGCATCAACAGTTCATTGACGTGGTCAAACAAGGCCGAGGTGATCGATTAAAGCCGAACCCAGATTTATTCACGGGGATGGTTTGGAATGGCGCGCGCAGTGTTGAGTTAGGTATTAGTGATGAAATTGGAACCATCGATCATGTCGCTAAAGATGTGATTGGTGAAAAAGAGATGGTTGATTATTCTCAAACAGAAAATGTTGCCGAGCGCATTGCCAAGCGTTTTGGTGCTTCTTTTGGGGCATCTTTAGGAAGTGCGATTCAAGCAATCACACTCCGTTAATTAGGCTTGCAAAATATAGACGGCGGGTCTTTTATCAAAGTTTTTTGGTAAAGGACCTTGCGGGTCTTGCAGAATATTTTTCCACTCCTCAACACGATGGCGCAGAATCAATTCGCTGGGTAAGGTTAAGTCCATTGCAACGCAGACTTGGGTTTTGGGGTGAAGACTTGTAATGACTCCGGTCAGCATCGAGGAATTTCGGTAGGGTGTTTCGATCCAAAGCTGGGCACTTTGATTCGCCTTTGACTCGTTCTCTAGGGCCTTGAGTTTTTTCATCCGCTCAGGAGGCTTAATTGGTAGGTAACCATGGAATGAGAAATGTTGCCCACTCATGCCGGAAGACATCAGTGCAAGCATCAAAGAGTTCGGCCCTGTTAAAGGTCGAACGTTAATGTTAAAGGCATGTGCTGCCGCTACAATTTCTGTTCCAGGATCAGCAATCCCAGGCAACCCTGCTTCCGACATCAGTCCCATATCTTGTCCTTGAAGCAGGGGTTGAATCAAGTCAATTGGTTTTACATCAGATCCAGGCCCACGCCACTGCTTCATCACGATGTCTTGCATCGGCGTTCGGAGAGGAGAGACTTGGTGGATGGCATTTAAAAAAGAACGCGCTGTTTTGGCATTTTCAACAATCCAGCAATCGAGCTGTGATGCGATTTGGACAACAAATGGTGGGATGACAACGGCTATTTGGCTATCGCGGTTTTCTTCACCAAGCGTATTGGGTACTAAATAGAGGGTACCTAATTTCATCAGTTTGAAGGAATCAAAAAGCCTACAGAGCGAAGAAGTCCTGTCAAAGCAATGAGCGGTAGACCAATCAACGCAGTAGGATCATTACTTTTGATATTCGATAATAAGATAATTCCCATCCCTTCAGATTTTGCGCTGCCAGCACAATCATAGGGTTTTTCAATATGTAAGTAATTTTCTAAAGTTGGCTCATCGAGTTCATGAAAACTAACATCGGTCGGGACACAAACATAAACCTTTCGCTGCGAAGCTTGGTTCATTAAGCAAAGCCCCGTTTTGAAGACGACAGTTTTACCTTGCATCATTTTGAGTTGCGCGAGCGCTTTTGCGTGAGTCCCTGGTTTACCGATAGCAACACCATTCAAATCGGCAACTTGATCTGAGCCGATGACCCAAGCCTGAGGAAATTGATCAGCAATCACTGCGGCTTTTTGCTGTGATAAACGCTCAATGAGTGCATCGGTTGTTTCACCATCCAAGGGGGTTTCATCGATACTTGGCGAAGCGGTGGTAAAAGGTATGCCGAGCCGACCCAATAATTCTTTTCGATACTTCGAAGAAGAGGCTAGAATAAGCTCAGGTAGTTCTTTCATTGTTTACTCGGATCGAAAATAGTCATGTCTTTAAAAAATAAGCATCTTCAGGAAGTGACTTTAAATCTCGCACATTTGCGTAAAGTTGATTTTAAGTCAGGCCAGAGTTTTCATAGTAAAGGATTTTTGAGTTTTCAGGATGCGCCACGGTTAGCCCTTGAAATTCAACATAAAGATCCACATTTCGATATCCTTCAAAAAGGTCTTGATTGGGAAGTAAGAACTTGGATCGATGAGCAAGCTGACAAAACCCACGAGCAGCGACTTTCGGTTCATATAAAACTTTCCTACCCCTTAGAGTGTCAACGGTGTCTGAGCTTATATGAAGAAGCGATCGACTTTTCATCACAGTTTTTGTTCAAAGACACAGAAGATGAGGTGGATAATTTTCCGTTGGAGAATGATCACGAAGATGCCATACTCAACAGTCATCAATTTGATTTGATTGAGTTATTTGAGGACGAGGTCTTATTAAGCTTACCTTTAATCCCCAAACATGCCATCGAGCTATGTCATCCTGAGGTCATTCTAGTGACAGGTCTAGGTTCGCCAGATGATGGTTTTGCTCAGGGAGCGGATGACTCCACATCTGCTAAAAACCCTTTTTTGAGTTTAAAAAAGCTCAAATTTGATGCTTAAATTCCAAACTGGTTTGATTTTTGTTCTGATTAATGTAAAATAGTGGATTACTTAGGAGTTAACCATGGCCGTCCAACAGAACAAAAAATCCCCTTCAAAGCGCGGTATGCACCGTGCTCATGACTTTTTAGTAGCTCCATCGTTGGCTATTGAGCCAACAACTGGCGAAGCGCACTTGCGTCATCACATTAGCCCAACCGGCTATTACCGTGGTCGCAAAGTTGTTAAAACTAAAAACGATTAATTCAGTTATCTTGAACCCTAGGGTTTAATTTAACAATGGATTCTTATTTGGAATTCAGGCTCATCATGAGACGACAGCAGTCGTCTCATCCAAAACCCCCAATCAAATGACCGTCACCATTTCAGTGGATGTCATGGGTGGTGACCATGGGATATCGATTACTGTTCCTGCTTGCCTTGATTTATTGGCGCAATTTGACGACAGTTACTTAATTCTGGTTGGTAACTCTGCTGCTATTGAAAAATCTCTTCGAAAAGTATCTATTGAAGTTAAAAAGCGTATTAAGGTCATTCATGCCACTGAAGTCATAGAAAGTGATGACTCCATTGAGGTTGCCTTACGAAGAAAAAAAGATTCCTCCATGCGCATTGCGATTGATCAAATCAAATTGCAAACTGCTGACGCTGTTGTTTCCGCTGGAAATACGGGCGCCTTAATGGCAATTTCTCGATATGTACTAAAAACATTACAGGGCATTGACCGTCCTGCGATAGCCACTCGCATGCCGAATCAAAAGGGGACTGGTACCACCGTCTTAGATCTTGGTGCGAATTCCGATTGTGAGCCGATCCATTTATTGCAATTTGCTCAAATGGCGGATGTGATGGTAAGAGTTATTGAGCGCAAAGAGCGCCCAACGATTGGTTTGCTCAATATTGGTGAGGAAGTGATCAAAGGTAATGAGGTCGTCAAGCAAGCTGGTGAGTTATTGCGTAATAGTCAACTGAACTTTTATGGCAATGTTGAGGGTAATGATATTTTCAAAGGCACTACCGATGTTGTGGTGTGCGATGGTTTTGTTGGAAATGTGGCCTTAAAAACTAGCGAAGGCTTAGCTAGTATGATTTCTCAAATGATTAAAGAAGAATTTGGGCGTTCATTGCTGACTAAGTTTATGGCATTTTTAGTGTTGCCAATTTTGCTGCGTTTTAAAAAGCGGGTTGATCACCGCGCCTATAATGGTGCGATGCTCTTGGGTTTGAAGGGGCTTGTGATTAAAAGTCATGGCTCTGCCGATCGATATGCTTTTTACATGGCATTAATGAGAGCCTATGAAGCTGCTAAAAATGATATGGTAGGAAATATCGGAAAAGCTTTTGAACATATTGCCAATTCGAGCACCAACCATGATCCAACAGAAAAAGCTGTTGCGCTTGAAAGTGGCGATATAAAATAACAACATCATGACTATATTTGCAAAAATCACTGGTACTGGAAGCTATCTACCAAAAAATCGAATAGATAATTTTCAACTCGCAGAAAAACTTCTCAGTAAAGGTATTGAAACCAGTGATGAGTGGATCTATACGCGAAGTGGAATCAAGGCAAGACACTTTTCTGCTCCTGAGGAGATGACCAGTGATTTAGCTGTCGAGGCTGCGCTAAAAGCAATTGAAGCTGCCAAGGTTGATGTCCAGGACATCGACATGATTATTTTGGCAACCTCAACGCCAGACAACTTAGGTGGTTTTCCGAGTACTGCTTGTATCGTTCAAAAGAAATTAGGTATAACCAATGATTGCGCCGCATTTGACGTTCAAGCGGTATGCTCTGGGTTCATGTATGGCCTTCATTTAGCCAATGCATTAATTACGAGTGGCGCGAATCGTCGTATTTTATTAATTGGTGCTGAAACTTTTTCACGGATTCTGAATTTTCAGGATAGGACTACTTGTGTACTTTTTGGAGATGGTGCGGGAGCAGTATTGCTCGAAGCAAGTTCCTCGCCTGGTATTTTAAGTACTGCGGTCCATGCGGATGGTTCTCAAACCGATATTTTATGTATCCCAGGTTATGCCAAAGATGGTGTGATTGAGGGCTCAGGATTTCTGGAGATGGATGGACAAGCCGTATTTAAATTGGCTGTCAAGGTTTTGGAACAGGTCGGTCAGGAAGCATTGCAAAAGGCGGATCTTCAAGCTTCTCAAATTGATTGGTTAATCCCACATCAAGCCAATATTCGAATTATGCAAAGCACGGCGAAGAAGTTGGGCATTGCCCCTGATCATGTCATTGTGACAGTTCATGACCAAGGTAATACCTCTGCTGCTTCAGTCCCGCTTGCTTTAGATGACGGTATTCGGAGTGGCAAAATCGTGCGTGGTCAAAACTTACTCCTTGAGGGCGTCGGTGGAGGTTTTGCTTGGGGTGCTGCGTGCATTCGTTATTAGACTATCCAAAGCATACCTAGAATAAGTTAGCGAATAGAAAAAGAATTGATATGGATAAAAAGATTGCATTTGTGTTTCCTGGGCAGGGTTCTCAGACGGTAGGGATGTTAGATGCCTTTGGGGATCATCTGGTTGTTAAAAGTACCTTAGAAGAGTCTTCTGCGGCCATTGGTTTCGATATTGGTCAGATGATTCACGATGGTCCCAAAGAGACCTTAGCCTTAACGGAAAATACACAGCCCGTCATGCTCACCACGGCAATTGCGATTTATCGTGCTTGGTTATCTGCAGGGGGGGCTGTACCTACTATGTTGGCTGGCCATAGTTTGGGCGAATATACTGCTTACGTTGCGTCAGGTGCAATTGGATTTCATGATGCGGTACCCTTGGTCAAATTTAGAGCAAGAGCGATGCAAAATGCTGTTCCAGTTGGTGCCGGCGGAATGGCCGCGATTGTTGGTATGACAGATGATCAAGTTCGGCAATTATGTGTTGATAGTCAGGCGGCAACGGGTAAGACCTTGGATCCCGTCAATTTTAATGCACCGAGTCAAGTCGTTATTGCCGGCCATAAGGAGGCAGTTGATTATGCCTGTGCTCATGCAAAACCTGCTGGGGCAAAAATGGCCATTCCGCTCGATGTTTCTGCACCATTTCACTCCAGTCTTTTGCGCCCAGCCGCTGAAGAGTTAAGGAAATATTTACAGAATGTGACCATATCAGCTCCGGGCATTCCCGTAGTGAATAATGTTGATGTGACAATCATCAATGACCCAATAGGGATTAAGGACACATTAATTCGTCAATCTTATTCTCCGGTTAGATGGGTAGAAACGATTCAACTGATGGCAAAACATGGAGTGACGCATATTGTTGAGTGCGGTCCAGGCAAAGTATTATCAGGAATGGTCAAACGTATACAGAGTGATATTAAAATACTCAATATTTCTGATCCAACAAGTATTTCGGAAGTTTTAGAAGGTTTAAACCAATAAAATGAATTTACAACTGAATGGGCAAATCGCCCTAGTGACTGGAGCCTCAAGAGGAATTGGACAAGCCATTGCTTTAGGCTTGGCAAAGTCTGGTGCGTTCGTTATTGGGACCTCCACTTCAGAGGCTGGTGCTCAAGGCATTACTGAAACCTTAGCAAAAAGTAATGACATTCCTGTTGCTGGGAAGGGCATTGCTCTGAACGTCACTGATGCGGGTGCTTGTGATCAAGTGATCGAAACGATTGTGAAAGAACATGGTGGCCTGAATATTCTCGTGAATAATGCTGGCATTACGCAGGATCAACTGGCGATGCGCATGAAAGATGAAGAGTGGGACGCTGTCATACAAACCAATTTAACTGCAGTTTTTCGACTCAGTCGAGCAGTCTTGCGTCCGATGATGCGTGCCAAGGGTGGCAGAATTATTCACGTAACTTCGATTGTGGGGCACATGGGTAACCCAGGCCAAGTCAATTATGCTGCTGCAAAAGCAGGTGTAGCGGGGATGACTAGAGCATTGGCGCGTGAAATTGGTAGCCGAAATATTACCGTGAATTGCGTTGCGCCCGGTTTTATTGATACCGATATGACCCGTGCTTTATCAGAGGATCAGCAAAATAGTTTAAAGGGTAATATTCCTCTTGGTAGACTTGGAAGTACCGATGATGTTGCAAATGCTGTCGTTTTTTTGGCCTCAGAACAGGCTGGATACGTTACTGGAACAACTTTGCACGTTAATGGTGGTTTATATCTCGCATAAAGCTTTACGAAACTGATAAAATACTTTTTAATTTAACAACATCCCTGGAGGGAACGCATGGACAACATTGAACAACGAGTAAAGAAAATTGTCGCCGAGCAATTAGGCGTAACAGAGGCAGAGGTTAAAAATGAGTCATCATTTGTAAATGACCTCGGCGCTGATTCTCTTGATACCGTTGAACTGGTGATGGCTTTAGAAGATGAGTTTGGAATTGAAATTCCTGACGAAGAAGCGGAGAAGATTACGACTGTTCAGTTAGCAATCGACTTTGCATCTTCAAAAGCTAAAGGCTAAGATTAGTGTCTTATGCAAAGGGCCAACGCCGGGTAGTCGTTACCGGCTTAGGTTTAGTAAGTCCCGTAGGTAATACAGTTCACTCAGCGTGGGAAAACATCCTCGCTGGGAAATCGGGTATTCAAACAATTACAAAATTTGATCATTCTGATTTATCAGTGCATTTTGCTGGTGAGGTCAAGGATTTTCAGATTGAGGATTATATTTCTGCCAAAGAAGCACGTCATATGGATACTTTTATCCATTATGGAGTTGCTGCAGGGATGCAAGCATTCACGGATAGTGGCATTGTCATTACTGAGGAAAATACCGAACGTTGTGGTGTTTTAGTCGGTTCAGGCATTGGCGGTTTGCCCATGATTGAGCACACTTACGCAGAATATACCGCTCGTGGTCCGCGCAGGATTTCTCCATTCTTTGTTCCTGGATCGATTATTAATATGATCTCTGGGCATTTGAGTATTTTGCTGGGTCTAAAAGGACCTAACCTTGGAGCTGTAACCGCATGTACAACGGGTTTGCATAGTTTAGGATTAGCTGCTCGCTTGATTCAGTACGGAGATGCTGACGTGATGATTGCTGGTGGTGCTGAGTCCACTGTATCTTCACTGGGGATTGGCGGATTTGCCGCAGCAAGGGCTTTATCGGTCAGAAATGATGATCCATTAACAGCCTCTAGACCTTGGGACAAAGACCGTGATGGTTTTGTACTCGGCGAGGGTGGTGGCGTGATGGTCATTGAAGAATATGAGCATGCTAAAGCTCGTGGGGCAAAGATTTATGCTGAATTAGCAGGTTTTGGTATGAGTGGTGATGCTTATCATATGACCGCACCCAATATGGATGGGCCGCGCCGTTGCATGGTCAATGCCTTGAAAGATGCTGGTGTAAATATTGATCAGGTTGACTATGTCAATGCCCATGGAACCTCGACACCGCTAGGCGATAAAAATGAGACAGATGCGATTAAAGCAGCTCTCGGTGATCATTCCAAAAAGATTGTTGTGAATTCCACGAAATCCATGACGGGTCATTTATTGGGTGGTGCTGGTGGTTTAGAGGCAGTTTTTACGGTGCTTGCTTTGCATCATCAAAAATCACCCCCAACCATCAATATATTCAATCAAGACCCTGAGTGTGATTTGGATTACTGTGCCAATACAGCTAGAGATGTAAAAATTGATATTGCCGTGAAGAATAACTTTGGTTTTGGTGGTACCAACGGTACGCTAGTTTTCAAAAGACTTTAAAATATCATTTTTAACAACATCATTTGTTTACATGCTATGAACAGTAGTCGATTAGTATTGAAGAGATATTTTGCTGTATTTCTCTTTTCTTTTGTTGTTCCTCATTTATTTGCTCAGACAACAACTTCTTCAACTCAAGACTCACTATCTAGTGGATCTGGTTCTTCAAGAAGGGTCATTGCCGATTTTGCTGATTTAGTAGAAAAAGCAAGTCCAGCGGTAGTGAATATTCGAACAACGGAAAAAGTCACTGTATATCAGGTGCCTTCTAATATCACGCCACAAGATCAAGCAGATTTATTGCGCCGGTTTTTTGGTATCCCATTCCCGAATTTGCCACAACAACAGCCACCACCAGGCCAACCTAAAAATAATCAACCGGCTCCGAAGTCACAGGAGCAAGATCGTGGAACTGGGTCGGGTTTTGTGATTGATTCCAATGGATTTATTTTGACGAATGCCCATGTTGTAGAAGGGGCTACTACCATTTATGTCACCTTAACCGATAAACGTGAATTTAAGGCCAAGTTAATTGGATCTGATCCAAAAACGGATATTGCACTAGTCAAAATTGAAGCACCTAATTTAACCAAATTACCGATTGGTGAGTCATCAAAAGTTCGGGTTGGTGAGTGGGTTCTGGCGATTGGTTCCCCATTTGGCTTTGATAATACGGTGAGTGCAGGAATTGTTTCTGCAAAGGGGCGAGAGGTCAACGACAGTATTACCCCGTTTATCCAAACTGACGTTGCTATTAACCCTGGTAATTCTGGTGGACCGCTTATCAATACTAGAGGCGAGGTCATCGGTATTAATTCACAAATCTATAGTAAGTCTGGTGGTTTTATGGGGATTTCTTTTGCCATTCCCATTGATGAAGCAATTCGTATTTCCGACATTTTAAGAACGAATGGGCGCGTGGTTCGTGGTCGTATCGGTGTAACGATTACTGAGTTGAATAAAGAATTGGCAGAAAATATTGGTTTTGTTGGTAAACCTCATGGTGTATTGGTCAGAGCCCTAGATCCAAATGCTCCTGCAGCGCAGTCGGGTATTGAAGTGGGTGATGTGATTCTGAAGATTAATGACAAAGATATTGAAAAGGGTGCGGAACTAACGAAAGTCGTTAGTGAGGTCAAACCAGGTACTAGGATCAAATTACAAGTTTGGCGTAAAGGTAATCTGAGAGATATCAATGTACCGGTTGTTGAAATAGAAACGCCCCGCAGATCCTAAACCGTTACAATAGGCTAAGACGTCTTATTGCAGCACGATATGGTGTTGTGTTGCAGCAAGCCGTTTAAGGAATCCATGAAAAATATTAGAAACTTCTCCATTATTGCCCACATTGATCATGGCAAATCTACCTTAGCCGACCGTATTATTCAGCTCTGTGGAGGTCTTTCTGACCGTGAAATGGAAGAGCAAGTCCTTGATTCTATGGACATTGAGAAGGAAAGAGGGATTACCATCAAGGCCCAAACGGCAGCTCTTAGCTATCCTGCACGAGATGGCCAAATCTATAATTTAAACCTCATTGACACCCCTGGGCACGTCGACTTCTCATACGAGGTTAGTCGCTCTTTATCCGCTTGTGAGGGTGCCTTACTCGTCGTCGATGCTTCGCAAGGGGTTGAAGCGCAAACGGTAGCCAATTGTTATACCGCCATTGAACTTGGTGTCGAGGTGGTTCCTGTACTGAATAAAATTGACCTTCCTTCAGCTGATCCTGACAAAGCTAAACAAGAAATTGAAGATATCATTGGTATTGATGCCACCGATGCGGTAACTTGCTCGGCGAAGACTGGCTTGGGAGTGCAGGATGTTATTGAACGTTTAATTATGAGTGTGCCTCCCCCTGAGGGCGACCCCAATGCGCCATTGCAGGCCTTATTAGTTGATTCGTGGTTTGATAACTATGTTGGTGTGGTCATGTTGGTCCGCATCAAAAATGGTACCTTAAAACCCAAAGATCGTATTTTGTTAATGGCTAATGGCTCAACCCATTTAGTAGACCATGTGGGAGTATTTACGCCTAAATCGATCGACCGAACCGAGTTAACTGCTGGTCAAGTAGGTTTTATTATTGCTGGCATTAAGGAGTTAAAAGCGGCAAAAGTTGGAGATACGATTACTCACGCTCCTGGACAGCAAGGCAGGGTACCTTCTAGTGTGCCTTTACCTGGATTTAAAGAGGTTAAGCCACAAGTTTTTGCTGGTCTATATCCAGTCGAATCCAATCAGTATGAAGCCTTGAGAGAGTCTTTAGAAAAACTCAAACTCAATGATGCATCCTTAATGTATGAGCCAGAAGTTTCGCAAGCCTTAGGATTTGGATTTCGTTGTGGATTTTTAGGCTTGTTGCATATGGAGATTGTGCAAGAGCGACTTGAGCGTGAATTTGATATGGATTTAATCACCACCGCCCCAACAGTGGTGTATCAAGTAGAACTCAGTGATCGGTCGATGCTGACGGTTGATAATCCATCGAAAATGCCTGAGCCTAGTAAGATCATGACGATTTTAGAACCCGTCGTCACCGTGAATTTGTACATGCCCCAAGAGTATGTTGGAGCAGTTATTACGCTTTGTACAGGAAAGCGTGGGATCCAAACGAATATGCAGTATTTAGGTCGGCAAGTACAACTTACCTATGAATTGCCGATGGCGGAAATCGTCATGGACTTTTTTGACCGTCTAAAATCCATTTCGAGGGGATATGCCTCGATGGATTATGAGTTTAAAGAGTATCGACCCTCTGATGTTGTGAAGGTAGATATTTTGATTAATGGTGATAAGGTTGATGCTTTATCGGTCATTGTGCACCGTAGTAATAGTCAATATCGTGGCCGAGAAGTGGTTGCCAAAATGCGTGAGATTATTCCAAGGCAAATGTTTGATGTAGCCATCCAGGCGACTATTGGCAGCAATATTATTGCTCGTGAAAATGTAAAAGCATTGCGTAAGAATGTTTTAGCTAAATGCTATGGTGGTGACATCAGCCGTAAGCGCAAATTATTGGAAAAACAAAAAGCTGGTAAGAAGAGAATGAAGCAGGTTGGTAATGTTGAAATTCCTCAAGAGGCTTTTTTAGCGATTTTACAAGTGGAGGATAAATGAATTATTGGGCTGCCATTGGACAACATTTTGCCAAAGTTTTATTGGCACTCTTTGTGGTCTGCGGAGTGTTGTGGGTCTTAGATAAAAGATTTTTTGCAAAAAAACGACTTGCTGCGGGAATTACTAAGAAACCAATTTGGTTAGAATTTACTGCCGATTTATTTCCGATTATTGCTTTTATTTTTATACTGCGTTCATTTTTATTTGAGCCCTTCAAGATCCCCTCAGGATCCATGATTCCGACCTTGCAAATTGGTGACTTCATTCTTGTCAACAAATTTACCTATGGCATCCGGTTTCCGGTGTGGAATAAAAAAATGATTTCCATGAACGAACCTGTTCGGGGTGATGTTGTTGTATTTCGCTACCCGATGGATGAGTCGGTTGACTACATCAAACGTGTTGTAGGCGTTCCAGGAGATGTTGTTGAATATAAGAACAAACATTTAACGGTCAATGGACAGGCATTTGATTATCAAAATAGGACCTTTATTCCTCAGGTTGGGGGTGATGAGCGCAGTGAGTTTATCGACCGTATGACACCCCTCAATCTAAAGCCCGAGCATTTGGTAGAGTCTTACCCAAAGAGTTTAGGTGGCGTGGTTCATACGATTGAAAATGATCCACAACGTCCGAGTGGTTTTCCAAGTAACTTTGTACCTGAACCACCATATCCGCATATGGAAAACTGCCAATACAATTTTGAGGGGTTTGTTTGTAAGGTTCCTGAAGGTAGCTTTTTTATGATGGGTGATAATCGCGATAATAGTTTGGACTCACGATATTGGGGGTTTGTGCCTGAAGCTAATTTAGTTGGTAAAGCCATCTTTATCTGGATGAACTTTAAAGATGTTAGCCGGATTGGAAGCTTTCATTAATATGAATGTTCGAATCACCATCGACACCTCTCTTTTGGAAGAAAGACTAGGTTATCGATTTGAGAAATCGGATTTACTCATGCAGGCTTTAACGCATCGAAGCCATGGCAAAAAAAATAATGAGCGATTAGAGTTTTTGGGTGACTCTATTCTGAATTGTATTGTTGCTGAAATTCTCTTTGAGAAATTTAGTGCTTTAGATGAAGGTGATTTATCCCGAGTTCGAGCTAATTTAGTTAAACAACAAGCTTTATACGAAATCGCACAAAGTCTTTCTTTATCGGATTACTTACGTCTCGGTGAAGGTGAGTTAAAGAGTGGTGGTTTTCGTAGGCCCTCGATATTGGCAGATACCCTTGAAGCCATTATTGCAGCGATTTTTATTGAAGCTGGATTCTCTAAGGTCCGAGAAGTATTACGTCGTTTATATGCGCAAATTCTTGAAAATGTTGATCCTAGAACCCTTGGTAAAGATGACAAAACCCTATTACAAGAATATCTTCAAGGTCATCAATTGCCTTTACCCGTGTATGTAGTGACTGCGACGACAGGCGTTGCGCACAATCAACAATTTGAAGTGGAATGTGTTGTTGAAAACCTCAATATTAAAGTAGCGGGCTCGGGAGCTAGTCGCCGAGCTGCTGAGCAATCTGCGGCAAAGTTAGCGCTGATTGCAGCGCAAAAAGCTTTACCGCAAACAGGGCGTGCCGGTAAAAAAACCGCTGCCCGGAAAAAGAAAAGCCTACTGGACCCGAGTAACGGTGATGAGCAGTTAAACCTCACCTTAAAAGGATAAAGAATGACATTTCGATGTGGATCCATTGCACTTGTTGGACGACCCAACGTAGGTAAATCTACTTTACTCAATGCATTGGTTGGGCAAAAGATTAGTATTACTTCACGCAAAGCCCAAACGACACGGCATCGCATTGCAGGAATTAATACAACACCAACTGCACAATTTATCTTTTTAGACACGCCAGGGTTTCAGACGCATTTCATTAGTACCCTTAATAAATCACTCAATCGAACAGTGACGAATACCTTAGGTGATGTCGATGTGATTTGTCTGGTGATTGAGGCGGGGCAATTTTCCAAAGATGATGCACAAGTTCTGGAGATGTTGAAAGGTGATATTCCGGTTGTTTTGATTGCCAATAAATTAGATGTCTTCGCATCACATTCAGAATCACCGGCTGATCGCGATTACACCTTACTTGAATTTATCAAAGACATGGCACATAAGTATGAGTTTGCTGAAATTATCCCCATGACGGCCAAGCATCCTGATGATGTCGCTAGATTAATGGCCACCCTCGAGGGGTATTTGCCAGAGCGTGAAGCCATCTATGATGCGGACACATTAACCGACCGTAGCGAGCGTTTTTTAGCGGCGGAGATTTTGCGAGAGAAAGTATTTCGCCATACGGGCGCTGAATTACCCTATGCCAGTTCAGTAGTGATTGAGCAATTCAGTATGGATGGCAAAATGCGTCGCATAGCGGCCACGATTTTAGTAGATCGGGACAGCCATAAGCCCATGGTGATTGGCGAGAAGGGCGAGCGTTTAAAGCGTATTTCCACTGAAGCTCGGATTGATATGGAAAAGCTCTTTGATGGCAAAGTTTTTTTAGAAACCTGGGTTAAGGTCAAGCGTGGTTGGGCGGATGATCAGGTCGCACTGCGGGAACAAGGTTTGGAATAAGCCATGAGGGTCTTTAATGAACCGGCTTTTATTTTGCACTCGATACCTTATAAAGAGACGAGTTTAATCTTAGACGTTTTTACCAGAGATTATGGTCGCGTGGCACTCATTGCCAAAGGCGCTAAAAGACCACATTCTAGTTTACGTCCTGTGCTGCAGCAGTTTCAGCCCTTAGAGGTTCACTGGACAGGTAAAAACGAACTCAAAACGCTCACGAAATCCGAGTGGATGGGCGGGGTTGTGCCCCTTGTCGGAGATGCTCTCTTGTGTGGGTTTTACATGAACGAATTGATTGTCAAGTTTTTGGCGCGTGAAGATGCCCACGAATCCTTATTTGATCATTATCATCAAACCATTTTTGAGCTCTCGCAAGCAAAGGATATGTTTGAAAAGATTTTGCGTCCCTTTGAGATTCGTCTATTACAAGAGACAGGATATTGTGCGCCGCTCGATTATTGTCAGGAAAGTGGATCCTCATTAGAGTCTGAAGTGCATTATGTCTATCAACCTGAGCGCGGTTTACGACCCTCCACGGATCATGACCCAGCGCACTGGCCGATTTTGCAAGGTAAGCATTTAATGAACCTTGCCAATTTTGAGATGGATGATCATGAGACCTTATCTTTAAGTAAATCTTTGATGCGATTTTTACTCAGCTTACACTTACAAGATCAAGTACTTACAACGAGGCAAATCCTCATTGATTTAAAGAAGATTTGAAATGAACACCACCCATGCCATTGAACTAGGGATTAATATCGATCACATTGCGACTTTACGCAATGCAAGGGGTACCACGTATCCCGATCCGATTCGGGCAGCGCTCGAGGCTGAGGCGGCGGGTGCTGATTTAATTACCTTACATTTACGGGAAGATCGAAGACATATTAAAGATGCTGATCTCTTTGCATTAAGGCCTCTCATTACAACGCGAATGAATCTCGAGTGTGCTCTCACAACAGAAATGATAGATATTGCTTGTCGAGTATTGCCACATGATGTTTGCTTGGTCCCTGAGAAGCGACAAGAGGTAACTACGGAAGGTGGTTTAGATGTACTTGGTCAAATGAAAGCCATTGAGCATGCCGTCAAGACTTTCCATGATCTAGGCATCAGGGTATCCTTATTTATTGACCCAGAAGAAACTATTTTGCAGGCAGCCTATGATCTTGGTGTTCGCGTGGTTGAATTACATACGGGTAGTTATGCTGATGCCACAATCGCTGCACAAACCCAAGAGTTAGAACGGATTCACAGAGCCGCTGCGTTTGGGTATCAGATCGGTTTGAGAGTCAACGCTGGTCATGGGCTCAATGAATCGAACGTGACACCGATTGCTCAAATCCGTGAAATCACTGAGCTCAATATTGGGCACGCCATTGTGGCACAAGCGGTATTTAAAGGCTGGAGAAATGCAATTGCGGATATGAAATCACTCATGCATGCTGCAAGGAAGCAGGTGTTGTGATGGTAGTTGGAATTGGTAATGATTTATTAAAGATTGAGCGTATGGCGGCTACCTATGAGCGAACCGAGGGACGAATTGCCCAGCGTATTTTAGGTCCTCAAGAATATAAAGTTTTTTTATATCGACAACAACGTAATGCTAAACGTGGTTTAGCGTACTTATGTACTCGTTTTGCAGCAAAGGAAGCCTTCTCCAAAGGCGTTGGTTTAGGGATGCGTTTCCCGATGACCTGGCAATCTGTACAAACCTTGAACGACCCCTCCGGTAAGCCATACCTCACCTATCATGGTGCGATGGAAGCATTTATGCAAGAAAAAGGGTGGATTGCCGAGGTGACACTGACTGATGAGACAGATATTGTTAGTGCGGTAGTTATCGTTAGTCAAAAAGAATCAAGCTGATTTAATAATGATTGATTAATTGATAAATTAAGAAGATCACAACAGAATAACCAAGGACCCATTGGAACGGATATATGAAAAAAAAGAATTACTCGCCAGGCCCTATCGTACTTGATGTAGAAGGTTTAGTGCTGAATGATCAAGATAAAGCAAGGATAGCCCATCCACTAACAGGTGGGGTTATTTTATTTGGTAGAAACTTTCAAAGTCGTGGACAACTCACCGCCTTAACCAAATCGATTAAAGCGATTCGGGAGGATGTTTTGATCGCCATCGATCACGAAGGTGGACGAGTGCAACGTTGTAAGACGGACGGCTTTACCCATTTACCAGCGATGCAAAGATTAGGCTTGTTATGGAGTGGTAAACAGTTACCAGCCGGTAAGCATAGCCCTGAAGAAACCGCCTTACTCGCGATGAAGGCAGCGACCGCCGTTGGATATGTATTAGCCTCAGAGTTACTGGCCTGCGGAGTTGATTTTAGTTTTACACCTGTACTCGATTTAGATTATCGTCATAGTCAGGTGATTGGCGATCGATCTTTTCATGTAAGTCCCAGCATTGTGTCCATGTTGGCGAAAAGCTTAAATCACGGACTCTTATTAGCTGGTATGAAAAATTGCGGAAAGCATTTTCCTGGTCATGGATATGCGAAGGCAGATTCGCATGTCGAAATTCCTATTGATGATCGCTCATTAGATGAGATTCTCCAGAGAGACGCCCAGCCATATGTTGATCTTGGCATTGCTTTAGATTCTGTCATGCCCGCACATGTGATTTATCCGCAGGTGGATCAGTTTCCTGCAGGTTTTTCAAAAAAATGGTTACAGGATATTTTGCGACGCCAAATCGAATTTACAGGCGTTATCTTCAGTGATGATTTATCCATGGAGGGTGCCTCAGTCATGGGTGATGTCGTCAAGGGAGCGCAGGCGGCCCTCACCGCTGGATGTGACGCTGTATTGATTTGTAATAGTCCAGCCAAGGCAGATCAATTACTCGCGCACTTGCGGATTAATGAAAAATTATTTGCAGTCTCCAAGGCGCGATTAAAACGTTTATTTCCAACCAACCCGGGTCATGATTGGAAATCATTACAAATGGAGACTCAGTACGCTGAGGCTAAAATGTTATTGCAAAGTCATGGCTTGATTGCGGTTTAAAGATAATAAACCTTGTTGTGACCGTAAATCAGTATTTTTTTCTTCGACATAAAAAAACAGCTTCTTTATATAGAAGCTGTTTTTATTTGAGATTGAAGATCAATTAATTGGCGCGACTGCGGTATTCACCAGTACGTGTATCAATTTCAATTAAATCATCGGTACCGCAAAAGAGTGGCACTTGTAATTCGTAACCGGTTTCAATTTTGGCCATCTTCATGACTTTACCGGAAGATGTATCACCCTTAACAGCTGGCTCTGTATACATAATCTTACGCACAATCATGGTCGGTAAATCAACGGATAATGCTTTACCTTCGTAGAATACAACTTCAACCGTCATACCGTCTTGCAGATAGTTGAGGGCATCGCCCATATTTTCAGCTTCTACTTCGTATTGGTTGTAATCCGTATCCATAAAGACGTACATTGGATCTGCGAAATAAGAATACGTACATTCTTTTTTCTCTAAAACCACGATATCGAACTTATCGTCTGCCTTATAGATACCCTCGTTTGGGGCATCCGTCATCAGATTTTTAAATTTCATTTTTACAACGGAGGAATTTCTGCCAGAGCGGCTGTATTCTGCGCGTTGAACTACCATTGGTTCGTTGTTAATCATTACAACGTTTCCTACTCGAATCTCTTGAGCGATTTTCATCGTCGATTTCCCTTGAATATCAAACCAATGATTTTAACCTTTTTTTAGTTTTTCTAATATGAAATCGCGTAAACGGATGGCCAGGTCCCCTTTAATTTGGGATTTCATGAGTTCTTGGCGCCACATCACAGCATGTTGCGTCATGGGATGCAGGGCTTGCCACCAATCGGCGAACTCTTCCCAATGCATTGCAGCGTATGCGGCTTTTTTACCACTCGGTAAAGCATTTTGTAGATACATCCCTAAAAAAGCATCCAATTTGATATGGTGAGCGTCATCCTCTTGTGGGTATATATCCCAGACAAAAGGCTTACCAGCCCACTGGGCACGAACAAATGAATCTTCACCCCGCACGAAATTCAGATCACAAGCATGGAGTAACCAATCAAAATCATCTTGTGGGATGAACGGCATGGGAATCAGTTGCAAAAAGTTACGGCTTACGGGTTCAGAGAACTCCTCTTCAAGCCACACCTGGCAGGTTTTTAGGGCGTTTTCACCACAGACAAGAAGATCAAGTGGTTGATTGCTTCGTAACATCTGATTCAGAAGTTGCGTGAGTTTTTCTCCACCGTAGGTAAAGATGCTCACTCGTTTGGCTTCTGAGCTAGGGCGAAGTTTTCGCCAAATTTGATCAAGAGAACGAGGTATAAACGTATTATTTTCATCCGTCGATGGTAATTTACCTTGTAACAAGCCACCTGACTCTGGTGTAAATCCAGGGTAATAAAAATACCGGAGTAAATCATCCGATTGAGAAGGAGGTGACGGCAAGCCATGAGCCGAAATAGTCCAAGTCTCAGCACTCAAGTACTCGAGATTGATAATCAGTGCTTTGCTAAATGACTTCAGTTTTCCTGAATAAACCGCAGGCAGTTCACAAGAAAATGTTTCAATCACAATATCGGGGTAAATATCCTCGGTAATGGATTGATCTGCAGAATTCCAGGGCAATAACTCCACACCGAGGGAGAGAATTTCCCTTAAACCATCATCCCCAGCAACTTTTTCCACCAATTCAGGATAATCACAAAATAAGCGAAAATGATCCTTATCAGGCGAAGTAAAATGATCGCTTGAGGTGAAATGGGTTTGGGCTAGTCGTTTAACTAGTCGCCAACAGACACCAACATCACCATAATTATCAACAACGTGACAGAAAATATCAAAACGCATGTCTCAAAGTACTCATGAAATGTTACAAGAAAAGGTCAAAGAAATCACAGACCTATCAGGAGTATATCGATTTTTTGATGTGAATGGACATATTCTGTATGTTGGTAAGGCGAAGAACTTACGCAAGAGGGTAACGAGTTATTTTCAGAGGACCCAACTCTCACCCAGAATTGAGCGCATGGTTTCTAAAATTAACCATTTTGAGACCACGGTTACTCGCACAGAGACTGAGGCCTTAATTTTAGAAAACAACCTCATCAAAGCCTTAGCCCCACCTTTTAATATTCTTTTTCGGGACGATAAGTCTTATCCTTACTTGATGCTCACTGGGCATTCATTCCCGAGGATTACATCTTATCGCGGCAAGACGGATAAAAAAAATACCTATTTTGGTCCTTTTCCTAACTCTTGGGCAGTCCGCAATAGTGTTCAAATTCTTCAAAAAGTATTTTTGTTACGCACCTGTGAAGATACGGTGTTTAAGAATCGTAGTCGCCCCTGTTTACTGCATCAGATCCATCGGTGCAGCGCACCCTGTGTAGGATTAATTGCCACCAGTGAATATGCCAAGGATGTTACTAAGGCCTTATCTTTTTTAGAGGGCGACCATGCTTCGGTAATGGAAGAGCTTGAGGATCAAATGTTAGCTTTTAGTGATGAGCTTGAATTTGAAAAAGCGGCGGGGGTAAGAGACCGCATTGCTGATTTATCCGGGGTACTGCAACAACAATCCATGGACGCTGTTGCAGATGGGCAGACGAATATTGACATCCTTGCCGTTGTAGAAAAAATGGGGCAAGTTTGCGTGAACTTAGCCATGGTCAGAGGTGGTCGGCACCTTGGGGATCATGCTTACTTTCCAAGTGTTGTGAAGGTTCAGGGGGATATTCAATCCGAACTCAAGGACTATTTACTTTCTTTTATGTCGCAGCATTATTTAGATGAAGATACGGTGAATGATTCATCGATGAGGATGCTTCCTGCCGTTTATGTCATGAACATTGATTTAGGAGACGAGGGGGAATTGATACAACAATCCCTCTCAGGCATCATCAATAAAAAGGTGCAGTTTATTACCCATCCACAAGAACAACGTCGGCATTGGTTAAAACTCGCTCAAGATAATGCGGAGCTATCCTTGCTCAAGCGGATTAGTGAGAACAGCGGTCAGAGTTCACGCTCCAAGGACTTAGTCCAGACCTTAGGGATTGAGATTGATGACACTGAGCAACTTCGGATCGAATGCTTTGATATCAGTCACACAGCAGGAGAGGCCACACAAGCTTCTTGTGTGGTTTACCAATACCACGCCTTGCAAAATAAAGAGTATCGCCGCTTCAACATCGAAGGCATTACGCCTGGCGATGATTATGCCGCCATGAAACAAGTCTTGGGTAGACGATACGCCGCATTTCAGGAATTGCCCACAGAAAAAATCCCGCACATTATTTTGGTGGATGGGGGTAAAGGTCAAGTTGAGGTAGCTCGGCAAGTTTTATCCGAGCTAGGGGTTGATATACGTTTGATTGTTGGGGTTGCAAAAGGGGAGGGCCGCAAGGTCGGGCTAGAGACTTTAATCTTTGCTGATGAGCGAGCGCCATTGCAGTTAGGTATTGATCATTCTGGACTCATGTTAGTTGCACAAATACGCGATGAGGCGCACAGATTTGCTATTACGGGTATGCGTGCCAAACGTCAAAAAACGAGAAACGTTTCTCGTTTAGAAGAGATTGAAGGGATTGGAGCGAAGCGTCGGCAAAAGCTTTTGGCGCGTTTTGGGGGAATCAAAGGGGTTGCTGGAGCCACCGTTGAAGAGTTGACTCAGGTAGAGGGGATTTCGAGTTCTTTAGCACAACAAATATATAAACAATTACACTAGAGGGATTCGTTCACAAATCACATGATTGATTTCATTGCATGCCATTTAACTTTCCAATCTTTTTAACGTGGCTGCGGATTGCAGTGATCCCACTTTTGGTTGGGATTTACTATATTCCGGATGCTTTTTTGAGCTTACCCAATAAAAATTTGATTGCGACCGTTTTATTTGTGAGTGCAGCTTTTACCGATTGGTTAGATGGATATTTAGCCCGAAAATGGGAGCAGGCCTCGAATTTTGGTGCTTTTTTGGATCCTGTGGCCGATAAGCTGATTGTTGCTGCGGCCTTGCTGGTATTGCTCAATTTTGACCGTGTTCAAGTGTGGGTTGCCATCATTATTATTGGCCGAGAGATTACGATCTCGGCCTTGCGTGAGTGGATGGCATTGATGGGGGCATCGGCCAGTGTTGCGGTTCACTTTTTAGGTAAAGTAAAGACAACGATGCAACTTATTGCCATTAGTTTCTTACTGTATGACGGACCTGTTTTGGGGGTGCCGTGTCGACAAATTGGGCAGCTATTAATTATCGTCGCGGCCTTACTCACCTTATGGTCGATGTTTTATTATTTACAAAAAGCAAAGCAAGTCATCATTGAAAAAGGATAAATATTCGCCTTTCTTGAGAAAATTTGCTAGAATAGTGGACTTAATTGATTTCCTAAGTAATTAATGTAGGAATGAAATGAATAGTGCGGGAATAGCTCAGTTGGTAGAGCGCAACCTTGCCAAGGTTGAGGTCGCGAGTTCGAGCCTCGTTTCCCGCTCCAAGATACGGAGGGAAGCCAAAAGCTTCCCTTTTTGTTGATATCAATGGCGCGATGGCCGAGTGGTTAGGCAGAAGCCTGCAAAGCTTTGAACGGGGGTTCGATTCCCTCTCGCGCCTCCAGGAGCTCTCTCTTGGGGGTTTTGATCGATTCTTTACCGATTCTTCACCTTTCCAACTTTCTGTTTTTAGGTTTACCAGAATCGTTGTTCCCACCTCCATCGTCTCTAGCTTCGCAATCGTGGAATGAGTCCACTTTTTTAATGCTAACTCTTGCGAAGTGCAGTCAGACGATTGGCATAGGTTGTCCATCGACCTAAAGGGATTTGGTTTTTGGAACTTTGGGAAGCTTTGGTTCATTGATGTTCGTCCAACCACAGTAAAGACACAAAATTCTGATGGCGATGCAGGCGACATTGATCTAGGTCAATACAGACACTAAGTCGTCAGAGTAAAAACATATCTAGACGAGAAAAATATATGGGGCTAATAGACCCTAAACTTTCTTCTTTCAATCTTTACTGAGGGGGTTATTTGATCCATATCAACACTATCAAAGTATTGGAACTCATAATTAAGCAGAGATGCCGATCAAAAGACTCTTGGATATTGTTCCTATTTCAACTCAGTTATCAATGACTAATAAGGGTAAAAAAATGGGATTGTATCGACTATTACTTGCTTATATGGTTTTATATAGTCATATGTTCCAACCATTAATGGGTTTTCAGATTGGGGTGGTAGCAGTCATTTCATTTTTACTGATCAGTGGATATGTGATGACTGCTCTTATCCGGAATTATTACCCTTCAATCAGCCTATTGGGTCAGTTTTATCTCGACCGATTGTTTCGGCTTTTGCCGCAGTTTTACTTTTATGCTGTATTGATCATCATTTGTGCGCATTATTTCAATTTACGCCAACAAGGTATGCCGAATGAGCCTTCGCTCCAATCAGTGATTCTTCAGCTCTTAGTTGTTCCTTTAAATTTTAATTATCAGTTTTCTAGCATGCTTATTCCTCAAGCATGGTCTTTGGGTCTTGAAATTACATTCTATGTATTGTTCCCCTTTGTGCTTATTTTTAATAAACGACTATTAGTTTTAATAATTTCGCTGATCATTTTTCTTTTTTCTTATGTTGATTACATTAATGCAGAGATATGGGGATATCGCTTTTTACCGGGTACTTTTTTTATTTTTATTGTGGGGAGTTTTTTATACGATGCTAATGAAAGGGAGAAATTTATTCCTTTACTCATTTGGTGTTTAGCCGTCGTACTTTTGACGATAACTTATTTTTTTCCTTCATTTCAGGGACCATTAGTACTGATTAAGAGATCGATTCTCGCTGGAATAGTTGTAGGTGTTCCCATCATTGCTGCTTTGAAATCTGCGGGACTGAAGAATGCAAATCAGTTTTCAGTAGGGGATTTAAGTTATGGAGTCTTTTTGAACCATAATTTTGTGATTGGATTATTCATATTAATACTTCCCAACACCGAGACACACGCATCCACACCTCGAGCAATCGATTTTATCGTTGCACTATGTCTAACAATGCTTGTTTCCACTATATTTTCATATGTAAGCTTTCATTTGGCTGAGTTACCATTTGTTTTGCTAAAAAAGAAGCACAGAGCATTAAGTTGATGATTGGAGTTGACCTTATTAAGCTGAGCATAGCGCTTTGTCCTATCAGGATTGGTGAGTTTAAGGTCTGTTTGGTTTTTTGTAGGTACAATTTTCGTTGGGTAGTGTCAGAGCTGCTGATTTTAAAGGCATTCTGGTAAGAATTAGTGAGCGTTTCATAAGGTGTTTGCCTGTGCCATTGACCACTTTATCTCATCTCTATTTAGCGGGGCTAACCAAGCGTGGCGACTTTCTTCAAATGACTTGGTTAGGGGAAAGATCTGCAAGGTCTTTACTCTCCCATTTGTTGAAGGTTGGACTTGTGAAGAGTGAGAGTCATAAGGCTTTTGTCATGTTTGTATTCCCGTTAGATAGTTTGCAATTTCTTTTTCCGAATCTATATCCAGAAGCTGCTACCCTCAATATGTAAAGATGATTAAAGCATTGCAAAATGTAATTTATTCTTAGATAAATTTCTTTAGATTAAACTCGAAGTGCTACTTACCTTATGAGGCGGTATTATCTGCAAAGCTTCATCCTATATTATTTAAGTAATTGAACAAAACAAGGTTACAACTGATGGAAAATCACCGACCCTATAAAGATGAAGTCATTATTTCTTGGACTGAGTTACAGCGAGATGCGAAGTTCATTGCCAATCAACTACTTGCTAAAGGACCCTTTAAAGGCATCATCGCCATTACAAAAGGTGGTTTAATACCTGCCGCGCTGATTGCGCGAGAGCTTGATATTAAATTGATTGATACAGTGTGTATTTCCAGTTATGGCAACAGTGATTCGAGTAGTATCGATCAACAACAAAATGAATTAGAAGTCATCAAAATGATTGATGGTGATGGCGAGGGTTTTTTACTCATTGATGATCTGGTGGATACTGGAAAAACGGCCAGATTTATTCGCCAAAAATTACCCAAAGCGTATTTCTGTACCTTGTATGCAAAGCCTGCTGGAAAAGAGCTTGTCGATCTTTATGTTCGAGAGTTTAAACAAACTCAATGGATCTTCTTTCCGTGGGATATTGAGTATCAGTTTTCGGTACCGATTCACCATCATCAAAAATTAAAAAACGAAAAGTAAAGACGCTTATTAATTTGACCTTGTGAGCTTTAGACGAGAGCAATTGAGAGATACTTATTAGGATAACCTTATTGTGACAACCTTATTGCGATAACAATAGGATAGCTCCAATGGCGCAAGCTAGACCTAAGACTTTCTTCCCGGTCATTTTTTCTTTCAATAGAAAAATACCAGTGATTGCTGACACGACAAAACTCATTTGCGAGATAGGTACGATCGTGCTTGCGGGACCAACCTTTAAAGCTTCTAGCAAGAGAAATAGACCGCCAAATAAGCACAGAGCTGCTCCAAATCCTAAATAGACATATTTCCAAACAAACACAATTTTTTTCTCTTTGATATAACAGGCGATAAATGCTAACGGAAAAAAGATAAAAGCTTGACCATTTACAATCGAGATGGTGTTGCCCCCGGCGATGGCGCCTAATTTATAAATAAAGCCAGTAATACCCATAAACGCGGTGGCAATGATGAGGTTACGGGTAGTATGTTTTACTTTTGGTGAGGGCGACTTGTTCGTTGCGTTGGGTTTGAGTTGACTCAGTAGTAAAAAGGCGGCGATCACCGACAGCGCAAATGCCAAAATCTTGATGATCGTGACATGTTCGCCTAAAAAAAGAATCGCTAAAGCAGAGGACAAGACAAAGCTACTTCGAAAGACCGGAGCGACAACGCTAACATCACCAGTACTTAAACTAATCGCAAAATAGAGCAGGGCAAAATAAAGAGTGACGCCAGCACACATTCCGTAATAGAACGGGACACCAATATGAATCGTATCGGTGATTAAACCGAGTAGCAAAGCGCTTGGCAGAAAAAAAATAGTCTGTAAGATGATGAATTGATGGGAAGGGATCCCATACCTTGCCGATAGTTTGAAAATAACATCGCTAAAACCGTAAAAGCACATGGAGCAAAGTGCGGCAAGGATGTATGAGTTTTGCATGGACAAACAGGCCTTAATTAATAAATTCACAACTCAAAAAATTCTTCAAAAGCAATATTGACCCTATGATAGTCCAATATAAAAAAACAGGAGATTTTTAGTTATTTAATTTAATACTTTTAGGGGGTGTACTAAATTTTGTGTAAACGGTTTAATAATGGGTGAGAACCCACTCCAAAGGAGAAATTATGACCGAAGAAGCAAAACGAGTAGTACCAAAAGAATTAATCGATAGTTTAT
>CAIPQU010000114.1 GCA_903867305.1 uncultured beta proteobacterium | reverse complement strand
CGGGTGAGTTGCGTAGTTAAATTAACTTCACGAGGCAACACTGTGGAATGAGCTGGAACGAGGAGCACGTCATCGAAAGTGAGTGCTTGTTGTATTAAACGCATCTTTTGATCCTTTGCGCAAAACGAAATTATACAGAAAAAGTCTCGTTATAGCTAAGAAATGCTAGCTTTTATGCGCTATCCCCACCTTTTTTCATGACTTTACCCTCAAGCGCACGTTGGCGTCTAATCTCTTTAGGGTCAGCAATCAGGGGCCGATAGATCTCAATACGATCGCGTTCACGCATGACATGATCAAGCTGTGTGAGCTTTCCAAAGATACCAATTTGATTCACACTCAAATCAATTTCAGGAAATTTTTTAACAATACCTGAAAGTTGAATCGCTTCTTCCGCAGTGATGCCTTGCTTAACTTTCACAGGGATAATGAGTTGTTTTTTTGGCAGCGCATAAGCGACTTCAATCAAAATTTCGTTGGGCATAAAGCTACTTTTTTCTTTAAGTTATTTTGTATATATCTTATCAGCTTGTGTCACAAAACCATCCACAAACGTATTGGCAATTTGACTGAATATAGGTGAAATCAATTTATCTAAAATGAAATTTGAAAATTCGTAATGCAAATGAAATTCAATGCTACATGCTTCTTCATTAATTTTTGTAAATATCCAATAGCCTTCCAATACCTTAAAAGGCCCATCGATCAATTTCAAATCAATGCGATGGGCATAGTCTTTAGTATTCTGTGTGGTGAAGCTTTGATTCACCCCGCTATATTTAATAAGGATAGAGGCTTTAGTGATTTGATCATTCCGCTCTAATACTTTTGATCCACCGCACCAGGGTAAAAATAATGGATAGTCTTCAATGCGATCTACAAGGTTAAACATCTTCTCACCAGAGTGATTCACAATCACATTTTTTTTGACATCAGCCATGGGATAAATTGATTTAGCGTAAAATACGCATTTTAAAGGATTACTTGGTTTCCATGAGTATTGTTCAAAACAAAAAAGCTTTCCACGACTACTTCATCGAAGAAAAATATGAAGCGGGTATCGTATTGGAAGGTTGGGAAGTCAAAGCGATTCGGGATAATCGAACCAATATCAAGGAAGCGTATGTCATTATTCAACGGGGCGAAATTTATCTCATTGGTTGCCATATCACCCCTATGGGTGCCGCTTCAACGCACATTCGTCCCGATGCGATCCGCACCCGAAAACTCCTTTTACACAATGAAGAAATTGCAAAACTTATCGGTAAAGTAGAGCGCTCAGGTTACACCTTAGTGCCGATCGATATGCACTTCAAAGGTGGGCGTATCAAAATCGAAATAGGTTTGGCTAAGGGTAAAAAACAATACGACAAACGTAACGCTGAAAAAGAGCGCGATTGGGAGCGGGATAAGGCAAGAATCATGCGGGCAGCTAATAAGAAGTAGTATAATGACTGCTTGCTTTGGGGCTGACCCGGTTTCGACGTGGGTTGCAAAGCAGGTGAGGGCATG
>CAIPQU010000113.1 GCA_903867305.1 uncultured beta proteobacterium | reverse complement strand
TTAATAAAATCATTTATCCCCTATTTTGCTGTCCTAATCCTTTTAAATTCAAAGCCAGTACTAGCTTGGGGAATTGAAGGACATCAAGTAATAGCAAAAATTGCACAAAGCTCCTTAAGCTCTAAGGCGTCAACTGAAGTGAATAAGCTATTATCCCTAGAGCCTGATGCGACCTTAGTCAGTATCTCAACTTGGGCTGACGAACACAAATCAAAAGCAACGGCACCCTGGCATTACATTAATTTTCCGCGTAATTCATGCAGTTATGTAACTGAAAGAGATTGTAAAAATAGGAATTGCATTGTCATTGCTCTGGAAAAACAGATTAAGATTTTGAGGTCTAATGAATCCAATGAAATAAAGTTTCATGCGCTCAAATATCTTGTTCATCTCATGGGGGATGCACACCAACCCCTTCATGCAGGATTCGAAGATGATAAAGGGGGCAACACATATCAGATACAAGCTTTCCATAAAGGAACCAATCTGCACTCACTGTGGGATTCGGGAATTATTAACCACTTTAACGAATCTACCGATATATTAAGTAATCGGCTTCTTACTAAAGGAAAGAAATTTGAGCCCCTTTTAGATATCAATCCAGTTAATATTGTTTTAGAGTCTTGCCAAATAGTCCAAAGCAAAGACTTCTATCCAACTCGAAAAGTTGATCATGAATATATCGATCATTACACGCCAATTCTTGAAGACAGACTTTTTTTAGGTGGAAAACGTCTTGCGCAATTATTGAATAATATTTTCAAATAGAACAAAATCGTAGAGCCGATGGCTAAACCCCAGAATATTAGGGATGCGACTAAAAAGAATATTTTATTGGCATAAGGCATTAATCAAAATATATCTTATTTTATCGCTTTCAATAACCTCGACGATACTAGCAATTTGCAGGCTAGAAAATACCTTAGCTAATGAAAAACACTCTACAAGCGTAAGAACTCTCAGAAAGTATGCTGCCGCAGTTGGAAAGAAGATGGAGCTTCACTTAATCTAAAAACTCATCCGCTGATTTTGGCGAAGAGCCTGAATTAATGGAAAAATTATGGCAAAAGTGGCGGAGAGGGCGGGATTCGAACCCGCGGTAGGTTTAACCCTACGCACGCTTTCCAGGCGTGTGACTTAAACCGCTCATCCACCCTTCCTTTGGAATGTTTGATTATACGGTGTAATTTAATTGAACTAAAAACTATACCTCTGATCTTTGATAATCCAAAGGAAATACCTTCAAGATGAACCAAAAAATAAGGGCACCTTGGTGCCCTTATTAAGGATAATTGCCCTGCTTTTACAAAGCTTCTTTTAATTGATCCAAAATTGCTGGATTCTCTAAAGTGGAAGTATCTTGTGTAATATCTTCGCCCTTAGCTAAAACCCTTAAAAGACGTCGCATGATTTTTCCAGAACGAGTTTTTGGTAAATTGTCACCAAAGCGAATCTCCTTTGGTTTTGCAATTGGCCCAATTCCTTTATTCACCCAATCACGTAAAGCTTTAGCCTTAACGATAGCAGCGTCTCCAGTTGGACGTACTCCCTTAAGAACAACATAAGCCACAATCGCCTCACCTGTAAGATCATCAGGACGACCGACGACGGCTGACTCAGCAACTTCTGGATGTGCAACTAAACAAGACTCGATTTCCATCGTCCCCATCCGGTGTCCAGACACATTTAAGACATCATCAATACGACCCGTAATCGTAAAGTATGCCGTCTTGGCATGACGAATCGCTCCGTCGCCTGCAAGATACAAGTTACCACCTAAGTCTTGCGGAAAATAACTTTTCACAAAACGCTCAGGATCATTCCAAATCGTACGTATCATGGATGGCCATGGCCGCTTAACCACCAAAATACCGCCATGCCCATTGGGCATATCACGCCCTGTCTCATCAACAATCGCTGCCATAATCCCAGGCAATGGCAATGTACAAGATCCGGGAACTAAAGGGGTTGCACCTGGCAATGGTGTAATCATATGACCACCAGTTTCAGTCTGCCAAAAGGTGTCCACAATAGGACACTTTTCACCACCAACCTCTTTGTGATACCACATCCAAGCTTCTGGATTAATCGGCTCGCCGACCGACCCTAACAAACGTAAACTTTTCAGATTGTAGTTCCGCGGATGGGTTTCAGGATTAGTGTCAGATGCTTTAATTAATGAACGAATAGCAGTTGGCGCTGTATAAAAAATACTCACCTTATGGCGTTCAATCATTTGCCAAAAACGACCAGCATTTGGGAAGGTAGGAATGCCCTCAAAGACAATCTGTGTTGCACCCACAGATAACGGGCCATAAGCAATATAACTATGTCCAGTAATCCAACCAATATCAGCGGTACACCAAAAAATATCGCTACGGCGAATATCAAATGCCCACTGCATCGTCAAATTCGTCCAAAGCAAATAGCCACCAGTGGCGTGTTGAACACCCTTTGGCTTGCCGGTAGATCCTGAGGTATAAAGCACAAATAATGGGTGCTCTGCCCCGACCCATTCTGGCTCACAGGTCTTAGCTTGACCTGCGACTAATTCATGCAACCAGTGGTCACGGCCAGCCACAAACGGTATATCACTTCCAGTTCTTTGATAAACGATGACATGCTCAACAACTTCAGCAGCGCCTAAATCCAGTGCCTCATCAACAATAGTCTTGAGAGGTAATTTTTTACCTCCTCGCATCTGCTCATCCGCAGTGATAACGACCTTTGCACCCACGTCGACAATACGCTCTTGCAGGGATTTAGCAGAAAACCCACCGAAGACTACCGAATGCGTTGCCCCTATTCTGGCGCAAGCTTGCATCGCGACAATGCCTTCAATCGACATTGGCATATATAAAACAACCCGGTCACCCTTGTTCACTCCAAGGCTTTTAAGTCCATTGGCAAATTTGCAGACACGGGCATGTAACTCGGAATACGATATGTTGGTAACTTCACCAGCATCTGATTCAAAAATGATGGCTGTTTTTTTACCAAGACCAGCTTTAATATTGCGGTCTAAGCAGTTATAAGAGGCGTTAGTAGTCCCATCGGCAAACCATTCGTAAAAAGGTGCTTTTGATTCATCGAGAACAGTTTTAAATGGCTTTTTCCAATAAAGGTGTTCTTTTGCGAGCCGAGCCCAAGTCCCCTCGAAATCTTTCTCAAAAGCCTGGCACATAGCTTTATATTGAGACATGCTCGTAATCGCCGCATTTTTAGCAAACGATTTAGGCGCATGAAATATGCGATCTTCAACCAATAATTGTTCAATTTCTGACATACCGCTCTCCTTGATTTAAACTCTTTTTGAAGTGATTTTTTACATCTAAAATTGATTCACTATTTTATCTATATTTCATTTGAACTCAAAAAAAATGACAATTCCTCAAAATTCAATTCATTTATAAGGTTTCCCCTTTAAAATGAAGACTAAACCATATTATTAACCTGACTAATTAGAACTATGACAACAATTCGCCAAGAAGACCTCATTCAAAGTATTGCTGATGGCTTTCAGTACATCTCTTATTACCACCCCCTAGACTATATCCAAGCTCTTGGGAAAGCCTATGAGCGTGAAGAAAGTCCTGCCGCGAAAGACGCTATTGCTCAAATCCTGACCAATAGTAGAATGTGCGCCGAAGGCAAACGCCCTCTTTGCCAAGACACAGGTATCGCTGTGGTTTTTATCAAAGTTGGCATGAATGTGCAGTGGGAAGCGACGATGAGCGTGTCGGATATGATTAATGAGGGTGTGCGTCGCGCCTATGGTGATCATCACAATCCATTAAGAGCATCGATTCTGCGTGATCCAGGTGGTAAGCGAACCAACACGAAAGACAATACCCCTGCGGTCATTCATTATGAAATCGTCCCTGGAGATAGCGTTGATGTGATCTGCGCAGCAAAAGGCGGTGGCTCTGAAAATAAAAGTAAATTAGTGATGCTCAATCCATCTGACTCGATCGTAGATTGGGTACTCAAAACTCTCCCGACGATGGGTGCAGGTTGGTGTCCACCCGGTATCCTGGGCATTGGTATTGGTGGCACTCCTGAAAAAGCCATGCTGATGGCAAAAGAATCATTGATGGAACCTGTCGATATTTATGACTTGATGGCAAGAGGACCGCAAAATAAATTAGAAGAGTTACGTTTAGAACTCTTTGATAAAGTGAACTCTCTGGGCATTGGTGCGCAAGGTCTGGGTGGTTTAACTACGGTAGTTGATGTCAAAATCATGGACTACCCGACCCACGCTGCCTCTCTCCCTGTGGCGATGATCCCGAACTGTGCCGCAACTCGCCATATTCACTTCCATTTAGATGGTAGCGGTCCTGCTGTCTTACCGGTACCCAACCTCGATGATTGGCCAGATGTGGCGTGGAAACCTGATACTGAAAAATCAAAACGTGTTCAATTAGATACCTTAACCCCAGCAGAAGTAGCAACTTGGAAAGTCGGTGAAACCTTACTCTTGAATGGCAAGATGTATACCGGTCGTGACGCCGCGCATAAACGTATCCAAGAAATGCTGGCCAAAGGAGAAAAGCTCCCGGTCGACTTTACGAATAAAGTGATTTACTACGTTGGTCCGGTCGACCCGATTGCTGGTGAGGCTGTTGGTCCTGCTGGCCCAACAACGTCAACAAGGATGGATAAATTTACCGAAATGATGTTAGCTCAAACAGGTCTGATCGGTATGATTGGTAAAGCCGAGCGTGGCCCTACAGCGATCGAAGCTATTAAAAAACACAAATCTGCTTATCTCATGGCCGTCGGTGGCGCAGCGTATTTAGTTGCTAAGGCGATTGAAAAAGCTAAAGTTGTTGGCTTTGAAGACTTAGGTATGGAAGCTATTTATGAGTTCGAAGTCAAAGATATGCCAGTGACGGTTGCGGTTGACTCGCAGGGTGTTTCAGCGCATGAAACAGGTCCTCGCGAATGGCGGATGAAGATCGGAAAAATTCCTGTTGCGATCGCCTAATCAACTTTAGTGAACAGAGATGAGGCGGCTTGGCTAAAATTGGAGTATTCGATTCGGGGATTGGTGGATTATCCATTCTCAATGAGGCTCTAATTGAGGCTCCTGGGAATGACTATCTCTATTTGGCAGACTCTGCGAATACCCCTTATGGTGAAAAGTCCACTGATTGGGTTACATCGCGTAGCCTAGCCCTTTGCAGTTGGCTCATCGATCAAGAGTGTGATGCTATCGTTGTTGCCTGTAATACAGCCACAGCTCAAGCGATTGCGCAAATTCGAGAAACCTTTCCCCAAAAAGTCATTATTGGTGTCGAACCAGGGATTAAACCAGCAGCCCAACAAAGCTTTAAAAAAATTGTTGGGGTACTTGCCACCCAAAATACACTAGCAAGTGATAAATTTAAACAATTGCTCGCGAGCCTTTTAACAAACTGTGAATTTATCCAACAAGCAGGTGTCGGCTTGGTGCCGCTGATTGAACAAGGTCTCTTATCAGGCCCTTCGATTGAATCGCTATTACATCAATACATCGATCCTATGATTGACCAAGGTGCAGATACACTGGTTTTAGGTTGTACACACTACCCGTTTTTACAACCGGTGATTGATCATATTTATGGTGAAAAATTACACATCATTGATACCAGCAGCGCGGTCATTAAACAAATGTGCCGCCTAGTTCCGATCACAGATACTAAATCGGGAAGTGTTGGTTTTTATTCAACCAGTCAAGGCGATTCATTGCTAGGGCTGGCTAAAAAACTATTGAACCGCCATCAACTCATCGATGCCAGGGCACATACGGTCCATATTTAAATGCTCCCTACCTGGAAAGAACGCATCGTATTTATCGCTATTGTTGTAGTGCATCTACTCATTTTTTTATTGAGTATGCTCACCTTGAATGATCCACCCCCCATTCAGCCAACAGTCCTTCAAGCAGAGCTGATTAGCCCACCGTCGCCGAAAAAACCGGCTGTCAAGCCTCAATCACAACCACCCACACCTCCGACACCACCAAAGCTTTTGAGTGTTGCTCCATCAGAAAGACAAGCCACAACAAAGCCTGAGGAAAAAACACAAGAAAAACCGAAGGAAAAATCAGAAGCAATCACCCCAACGAAAACTGATCAAGCTGTCAATACTGAGAGCGCTAAATTACCAGAACCTGTTGCCAGTAGTAATTCTGCAAAATCAACGAGTCCCATCGGAACTGACTCCGGAACCGTTGAGCTCAATCAGCTCATCATGGTGTATCGCCCCAATACCGAAGTCTTTTATCCTCGACTTTCAAAAGATATTGGTGAGCAAGGTATAGTAGGTGTCAAAATGATGATCGATGAAACTGGCGCCGTCAAAACTGCTCAGATCATGAACTCTAGTGGCTTTGAAAGACTCGACCGCGCAGCCTGTGAACTTGCAAGTAGAATCCGTTTTGCCCCTTATAAAGTCAATGGCGTACCAAGTCGCGTTAGTGCTGCTATTTCTATAAAATTTCAACTAAGTCGTTAATTTGAGAAAATAACTCTATGAATCCAACAAATACCCCTAACGAATCAGAATTTGGTTTAGCTCATCTTTGGCTACAAGGTGATGCCGTAACGCATTTAGTAGCAATTTTGCTATTGATGATGTCGATCGGCTCATGGTATGTCATCATCATTCGCTTCATCAACCTTTACCAAATTAAACCTCTCGTTCAAGAGATTGCTAAGTTTTGGCAAAAAACCTCTTGGCAAGAAGGGCTCAATAGTTTTACGATGCAAGGTAATAATCCCTTCCATCAAATGGCCTCGCGTGCACATGCTATTTTGCAAGAGCGTCAATTGGGGGCGAATATGTCTCATCAGAAACCACTCTCTAACAAAATCCAAGAAGAAGATTGGCTATCGAGTAATCTAAAAGCAGAACTCGATCAGGTGATCGGTAAACTCCAAAATGGCTTAGCGTTTTTGGCATCCACTGGAGCAACCGCCCCCTTCATTGGTTTATTCGGGACTGTTTGGGGAATCTATCATGCACTCATGACCATCGGCACTTCAGGATCCGCCTCGATTGATCAAGTCGCAGGCCCCATTGGGGAAGCCCTCGTCATGACGGGACTAGGTCTAGTAGTCGCTATTCCAGCGGTGTTGGGTTATAACGCTTTATCAAAGTCGAATAAAGATTTACTTCTAACACTGCGCCGTTTTACCGATGATTTATATACTTACCTTACTCAAAACGAAAGACCTTAATTATGGCTTTTTCTTCTCCTCAAGGTGATGATGACTCTGGATTGATGGCAGAAATTAACATGACGCCCTTTGTGGACGTGATGTTGGTCTTGCTGATTATTTTTATTGTGACACTGCCGGTAATTCAGCACTCTGTCAAAATTGAGTTACCCAAAGCAGCAAGTTCTGCAAGTACTAGCAAACCAGAAACCATTCAAATCTCGATCGATGCCAAAGGACAAATTTTTTGGAATACGACGAAAGTGAGCATGGATGAATTCAACGTCAAATCAAAAGCCGCTGCAAATCAAGATCCAGCTCCAGAAGTGAACCTGCGGGCGGATAAACGCGTGGTATATGACGTCGTGGCTCAAGTCTTAAGTGCCAGTAAACGCAATGGCTTAACAAAAATAGGCTTTGTCACAGAAACACCCTAAGTCATAACAACGCTGTTATTGCAATTTCATATTGGCAGCTTTTACAACATTTCTCCATTGCTGAAGTTCAGAGCTTAGGAGTTGCTTCATCTGCTCTGGTGATGTTTGGTAGATCTGAGCACCTTCTTTTAAAAGCCTTCCTTTGATCGGGTCCTTACTTGCCGCTTTGGAGATTTCTTGATGAAGAACTTGGATCACGGCACTTGGTGTACCTGCAGGTGCAACAACACCCCACCACGTTGAAATATCAAATCCTGGAATACCAGACTCACTCACGGTTGTTACATTGGGAAATAATGGTGATCGTTTATCACTAGTCATCGCCAGCAAACTAACCCGACCAGTCTCGACATACTGCAGCATCGTTGGCATCGTCGCAAAAAAGATTTGCACTCTTCCCGCAAGCAAGTCTAGTGTGGCAGGTCCGCTCCCTTTATAAGGGACATGCGTCATGGTCAGCTTCGTTTTTTGTTGAAATAGCTCACCAGACAAGTGATTAATGCTTCCCAAACCTGCAGAACAGTAGTTAATGCCTTCCGGAGTTCTTTTGGCTAAAGCAATGAGATCAGCCATCGTTTTTAAACCAAGATCTTTATTTGCAACAACCATTAGTGGTCCCCTACCAAGCATCGCAATCGGACTAAAATCTTTTTCAACATCGTAAGTGGGTATTGTTTCAGTTGCTGCATGAGTAACAAAGGTGGATGTGACAAAGAGTAAGGTATAGCCATCTGGATCAGATTTGGCGACCATTTGCGCTCCAATGGCGCCACCCCCGCCACCACGATTGTCAACAATCACGGGTTGACCTAAGCTATCCGATAAGGCCTTCGCAAGATCTCTGGCAATACTATCGGTTCCTCCACCAGCCACAAAAGGAACGATGAGGGTAATTGGCTTTTGAGGATAATTTACTGCATTAGCCGCATTGGCCTCATTTGTTATTGGCACCAATAACGGAGCTAATACCCATAAAAAAATAAAGAGACAAAAGCGCCATAAACGATTGAACATCAATCACCTTTCTCAATCAAGAGATTCTTACCTTTTAACAAATTTGATAATAAATCCTTCAGTAGGTGTAGCTGTTTGATTGGAGTGCTCTTCTTTGGTGTCTTTTGGATTTTTGAGGAAATCACCTTCAGCAACTTTTTGAAAACCTATCGATTCAAAATCCGCAATGACTGCAGCACTATCAATACGATGTAAAGTTTTCGTCGTCGATTTGCCAGCTCCCTCTTTTGCCGCATGATCACGAATAATTAACATTCCACCTGGCTTTAAAAGATCAGAAATACGCTTATTCATCACCTGTATATCAGGGTTGATGTTCACCAAATCATGATAAGAATTAATGATCGTGACGATATCAATCTGGCGATCCATACTTGGAGGCAATAACTCATTCAGTGATGCGACCACAGAGATAAGATTGGCTTGGGGATGTTCTTTTAATCTCTCCTCTAAGGCAGGAAAAGATCTTATATTAAGCGCATACGCCTTGCCTGTTGGACCTACTGCAAGAGCCATTAACTGGGCAGTGTAGCCACCACCAGAAAAAACATCTAAAACCTTCATTCCAGGTTTTGCTTGAATAAAATTGAGCATCTCAAGAGGCTTACGCTTGCTATCTAACTTAAGGTCTTGTTCAAGGCGTATTGGGTTTTGAATGATTTCAGATGATGACTGGGCAAAGCTGACAGGACTAAAAAAAGTCATCGCCAAAAAACATCCAATCATCCATTGTTGGAATCCACGATTTACATGTTGCGCTAAATTTGTCATTTTGTCATCTTTCCATCAGTTAAATAAATTTTCTAACAATATTGATGATACTGAATATATGCTGAGGAAGCGATAGAAAAAAACGCTGTCTTTTCAATTATTTATTTTAGCGTGATGCATTTTGTTGAATTCGACCTGAGCTACTCATTCGAAAGTTTTCATCTCATAGAAGTCTGGAATCACTTTATAGTCTTGAGGATTAACCGTATCGTAAGCAGTCCCCACTTTAATTCCAAGACTCATTGAAGATTTTCCATCGAATGGCAATACCCGTGTATCTCCATTGACATCCTCCCCGTCCTAAAGGACGGGGATTCCTACCGCTAGACGTTCATGTCCGAACGCAAGAATATTGAGAGCTCCATTGATGTCCCTGTCGTGAACAGATCCACAATGACACTTCCAACTTCATCTACGCCATCGATATGTGAGTACGCAACCAACAGCGTACTTGGCGGATAAGTAACTCCACCATAAGTATTATTTGAGGAACTATTATTTACCTGAATTAACCCACCATCCTCGGGGGAATTTCGGGGGAATCAACTACTGATTAGCTCTATATTAACGGAAATGAAGGGAATTGGTAAAACCTAAGTAACTGTTTTTACTCTTTATTTCTTTTTAAGGGGAATTGAAATGTATCGCATGGTGCCCGAGGCCGGAATCGAACCGGCATGCCCGTTTTATGGGCGGCAGATTTTAAGTCTGCTGTGTCTACCGATTTCACCACTCGGGCACGCGAAGGCGTTATCTTACCATAGATTTTAAGGGGCAAACCCTAAGTTGTTATTCATATTTGATATGGTTACAATTTGGAGTGGTAATTTTAGTTCTTATAAGCTTTTTATTAAATAAACGTGTGTCTTCTATGGAGTATTTATGAAATTTAAAATTCAACTTTCAGCAATTGCTTTGGCATCTATGCTAATGAGTGGCGGAGCATTTGCTCTGGACACGATTAAGATCGGCGTCACCGGCCCTTTTACTGGTGGTTCCTCTTCGATGGGGGTGAGCATGCGTGACGGTGTTCGTCTTGCTGTGAAAGAAATCAATTCAAATGGCGGTATCTTAAGTCGTCCAATCGAACTCATTGAGCGTGACGATCAAGCAGATAATGCACGTGGTATTTCGATTGCTCAAGAATTAGTAAACAAAGAAAAAGTCGTCGCCGATGTAGGATATATTAATACCGGCGTTTCATTAGCTTCGCAACGTATCTTCCAAGATGCAAAAATCCCCGTAATGAACAATGTGGCTACTGGTACTATCGTTACTCGTCAGTTTGATAAAGAACCAGCAAACTATATTTTCAGAAATGCTGCCCGTGACGAAATCCAAGCGCCCATGATTGTTGAGGAAGCAGTGATTAAACGCGGATATAAAAAGGTCGCCATTTTGCATGATTCAACGAACTATGGTGAACTTGGTAGAGCTGACTTAACCAAAGCCTTGGCTGCAAAAGGTGTTACTCCAGTGGTTGTTGAGAAATTTAACGTCAAAGATACTGATATGACTTCTCAACTGTTAAAAGCAAAAGAAGCTGGTGCAGAAGTGATTCTGACATATGCGATTGGACCTGAATTAGCTCAAATTGCGAATGGCATGGCCAAACTTGGTTGGAAAAAGCCAATGATCGGATCGTGGACACTGTCGATGGCTAACTTTATCGATACTGCTGGTAAAAATGGTGAAGGCGCTTTAATGCCACAAACATTTATCCAACAGTCGAATACGCAAAAACGTAAAGCCTTTATCGACGCCTATTTAAAAGAATTCAAGCCGAAAAATAACCGCATTGATTCTCCAGTATCCGCTGCTCAAGGTTACGATTCGATCTATTTACTCGCAGCTGCGATTAAACAAGCCGGCTCAACCGATGGTGAAAGAATTCGTGAGGCTCTTGAGAGCTTAAATGAAAAGGTTCCTGGAATCGTTACGACGTATGACAAACCATTTAGCAAAACTGACCACGAAGCAATTACTGACAATATTCCAGTGATGGGTCAAGTAAAAGATGGGCGTGTGGTCTACGCTTATAAAGAAGATGAAGAAAAAGGTTCAGATATTCGTCTCAAAAAGAAGAAGTAATTTCTTTTAAAACTTAAAAAGCGCTACTTTTCGTGGCGCTTTTTATTTTTTTGACGATTTTCTATCTATAATCCCCTCTAGAAATAAAATTGTTACATTTTTATAGTATTTTGCTTGCTCGGAAAACTTATGGAAATTCTGATTCAATTGGTATTTAGCGGAATTGCTCTTGGCATGATCTATGCCGTGATTGCATTTGGCTATCAACTAACCTTTGCGACCTCTGGCACTCTGAACTTTGGTCAAGGTGAAGCCCTCATGCTTGGCGCTCTTGTTGGATTAACTTGTGTCGATACGATGGGGATTAACTACTGGTTAATGATTCCTCTAGTTTGTTTATTCGGTGCATTTCAAGGTAGCTTAGTGGAAATCATTGGTGTTCGTCCAGCGATCAAAATCAAGTCTGAATTCGGCTGGATTATGTCGACCATTGCACTCGGGATCATCTTTAAAAACGTTGCTGAAAATGTATGGGGTCGAGATGATTTGCGCTTCCCCTCCCCTCTACCTGATGAACCTATCCATTTTTTAGGCGCTAACATTCTGCCCATGGAAATACTGGTGGTATTCGGTGCCCTCGCCATGATGCTATTAGTTGAGTGGTTTAATCGTAAAACCATCTATGGAAAAGCTGTCGTAGCAACATCCAATGACCGAGACGCCGCTGGTCTGATGGGGATTAATACCGGCATCGTCATTATGTTTTCCTATGCCTTATCTTCCATCACGGCAGCTTTTGCGGGTGTCTTAATTTCCCCGCTAACGCTGACCGGCGCAACTATGGGAGCGTCCCTCGGACTAAAAGCGTTTGCCGTTGCAATTATTGGAGGCCTTTCAAGCGGTTTTGGAATCATCATCGGTGGATTGATTTTGGGGATTACCGAAACGACTACTGGTTTTTATATCTCTACAGGCTATAAAGATGTCCCAGGACTTCTCCTCTTATTACTTGTTTTGGCGTTAAAGCCTTCTGGATTGTTTGGTAAAACAGCCATCAAGAAAGTCTAATTACATGAAATTATCCAAGCTTATCGCCTTTGCTGTAGCTATTGCTGCCCTCGTCATTATTCCCATTTTTTTGAATAATGACTATTACATTCACCTTGGTACCACTATTCTCATCTACATCATCTTATTATTTGGTTTAGATATCGTCGTGGGTTATACCGGTCAAGTCTCCTTAGGACACGCTGGACTTTTTGGCGTCGGTGCCTATACCACTGGTGTGCTGTTCTTTAAACTCGGGATGCCGTTCTACATTACCGTTCCTGCAAGCATCCTCGTAACTGCCTTTTTTGGCGGACTATTAGCACTCCCTGCTCTAAAAGTCATTGGACCATATTTGGCGATGGTCACCTTGGCGTTTGGCACGATCTTACAAATTCTCATCAATGAAATGAGTTTTTTAACCGAAGGCCCTATGGGTATTAAGCTCTTAAAGCCATCCATCTTCGGTAAAGAGATGGGGGAGCGAGAGTTTTATTGGGTTTCTATCGCATGCATGCTCCTTGCCTTAGTGGTCATTCATCGTATTTTAAAATCACAACTGGGACGCGCTTTTGAAGCCTTACGTGACAGTCCTGTTGCTTGCGACTGTATGGGTGTTTCTGTCTATCGCTATAAAGTCTATGCGTTTGTGATTAGTGCAGGTTTTGCAGGCTTTGCTGGATCCTTATACGCTTACTCCGAGAAATATATTTCTCCGAATACGTATAACAATGAACTGACCGTGCTGTTTCTTTTGGGCATCATCATGGGTGGTCGTAAATCACGCCTAGGTGCAATCCTCGGTGCAATTATTATTGTGTTACTGCCCAAATTACTCGACGATATCAACTTGTTCCGTATTGTGGCAATCGCATTGGCTATTCTTGTGGCGCTTGGATCTGGTTTAGCACTTAGTAAAAAAATTACCAGTATTAATAAGATTGCAGCCCCAGTCATTGGAACGATTGCTTTAGCCATTTTCTCCTTATGGTTAGAAAATATTACCGATTGGCGTCTCAGTATCTTCGGCGCCATGATTTTGTTGGTAGTCTATTATCTTCAAGATGGAATCGTTGGATTCTTCAGCAACTTCTATAGCTCTCTTAAAGGCAAAGTCGTCACAGTGAGTGGTGAGTCGAGGAGCGCTGGTGAAGAAATCAATTCGAATGTGATTCATCAAGCAGCGGTCAAAGATATCAACGCTCCTATCTTACATATCGAATCGATTTTGATGCAATTTGGTGGTCTAAAAGCACTGAATAATGTCGACATCACGATCAAGCGTGGATCAATCCATGGTCTGATTGGGCCGAATGGATCTGGTAAAAGTACAATGATGAACGTCCTAACGGGTATTTATATTCCGACCAATGGTAATGTGCTTTTCGAAAATACCAGTGTGGTGGGTAAAACCTCATCGGAGATCGCTTTATCGGGTATTTCTCGCACCTTCCAAAATGTGCAGCTTTTCGGTGAAATGACTGCACTAGAAAATATTTTAGTGGGTCTGCACCATACCTTTACTGCCAATTTGATTGATGTTGCCTTGCATTTACCACGCTTTAATAAAGAAGAAGCTGCTGCAAGAGAACGGGCCTTGGGTTTATTACATTTCGTGGGATTAGGTTCGCTCGCTAACGAAGAGGCCCGTAATCTCCCCTATGGTAAACAACGTATGCTGGAAATTGCCCGAGCTCTCGCTTTAGATCCAAGCCTATTATTGTTGGATGAGCCTGCAGCAGGTTTGACAGCTCCTGATATTAAAGAGTTACTGGGGGTCATTAAAAAGATTCGTGATCATGGTATTACGATTATTTTGATTGAGCACCATATGGATGTGGTGATGAGTGTTTGTGACCAAATCTCTGTGCTAGATTTTGGACAAAAAATTGCTGAAGGCTTACCGCAACAAATCCAAACCGATGCAAAAGTGATTGAAGCCTATCTAGGCGGACAACCGGCTTAAATCATTCCCAAGGAAATCTTATGTTATCAATTAAAAATCTGAAAGCAGGCTACGGCAAAGTTGAGGTTTTGCATGGGATCAGTATCGAAGTCCCTAAAAGTCAAATTATTACTCTGATTGGTTCGAATGGCGCTGGCAAATCAACTACCATGCGTGCGATTACTGGCATGATTAAACCAACGGAAGGTCAAATTACTCTTGGTGATCAAGACATTACAGGATATGACTCCTATAAGGTAGCTAAATTAGGTGTGGCTCATAGCCCCGAAGGTCGCAGAGTCTTTTCGACAATGTCAGTAACAGATAATTTAACCCTTGGCGCATTTCCAAGACTCACAGGTAGCCGCCCAAAAGGAGATGTTAAACACGATTTAGAAAAAGCGATGGAGCTCTTTCCTCGTCTCAAAGAGCGTCGCACACAATTGGCTGGAACACTCTCTGGTGGCGAACAGCAAATGCTTGCCATGGCTCGCGCAGTGATGCTCAATCCTGAAGTGATTTTGCTTGATGAGCCTTCAATGGGCCTTGCACCAATTTTGGTCGATGAGGTTTTTAAAATTATTGCTCGACTGAAAAGTGAAGGTGTCACGATGTTACTGGTCGAACAATTTGCAGCAGCAGCTCTAAACGTGGCTGATTATGGTTACGTTCTTGAAAACGGCCACATCAAAGTGCATGGTCCAGCGGAGCAATTAAAGAATGATCCTGCTGTTGTGGCGGCCTATTTAGGTGGAAGTCACTAAGCCAAGGCACTAATCATTATCGACAAAGCTCCTGATTGGAAGCTTTGTGATTGTTATTTGTGGGGCTACAATACCTTGGTATCTTATCTATTCTCCGAATGAATACTCACCCCCTCTCCTCTACTTTTCTGAGACTATCCAAATATTTGTTGTATTTCGTATTAGCCATCGGACTCCTTATCGGAACCGTCATCCTAATTTACGCTTTTGGAGTTCAGTCAATCCCCAACGGAACTTCATTCAATGAGGGCTTGCGCGATAAAACCCAGATTCAATTTGATCAAAGTGATATCGCTCATATCAATGCAAAGTATCCGAATGATGCCTATTTTGCCCTGGGTTATTTGCATGCTCGGGAACGAACTTGGCAAATGGAATTTAACCGTCGCTTAGCATCGGGCTCTCTGTCCGAAATTCTTGGTGAAAAAACCATCGGCATCGATCGCTTTATTAAAACCTTAGGGATCCGACATGTCGCTCGGATTCAATATGAGGAATTTCCAAATTCAACAAAACTAGTCCTAGAAGCTTACTGTGCCGGGATTAATGCGGGCTTTAAAGATTTAGGTTGGGCCCTGCCACTCGAGTTTTTTCTCACCGGAACAAAACCAGTGGCATGGACTCCGGTAGATAGTGTGAGTTGGTCACTGATGATGGCATTGGATTTAGGTGATAACTGGGGTAAGGAATTCTCAAGACTACAACTAGCTAAAACACTCAGTACCCGTCAAATCTGGGAAGTCATGCCACCTTACGAAGGAGATGCTCCAGCAACGTCGATTGACTTTGCCAAAATGTATCAAGATGCTAATATTTTTAGTAGCTCAGATACCAACACATCTGCATTAAATACCCCAGATAATTTACTTGCTTGGTTGCCACAGCCCTCAGAAGGTAAGGGCTCGAATAATTGGGTGATTGCAGGTTCTCATACATCGAGCGGTAAACCCCTGTTAGCCAATGACCCTCACTTGGGTTTATCAAGTCCCTCCACTTGGTACTTCGCTCATTTGCAGGCCAAGAATATGAATGTCATTGGAGGTACGATCCCAGGTATGCCAGGCGTCGTGCTTGGGCATAATCAGAAAATTGCTTGGGGCTTTACCAATACAGCCCCCGATGTGCAAGACTTATTTATTGAGGCAATCAACCCTCATAATCCCATTGAATACAAAACTCCTAAGGGGTATGAAGCATTTAAAGCAAGACGAGAAACTATCGTTGTCAAAGGTCGTGAGCCGATTCATTTTGTGATTCGCGAAACTCGCCATGGACCAGTCATCTCTGATGCCTATCCAGAATCATCTAAAGTCATTGATACCAAACGCTTTGTCTTGGCACTTCGCTGGATTGCTCTGGATCCTCAAAACCAATCATTGCGCGCCTTAATTGATACCAATCAAGCGAGTTCGATTGATGAGCTCAAGTCGAGTTTGCAACACTTCTACGCACCGATGCAAAATGTAGTGATAGCAAACACCGATGGCATCATCGCCTACACAGCTGCAGGCGCAGCTCCAAAAAGAATCAAGGGCCAAGGGATGATGGGAGTTGCCCCAGCATTTGGCTGGGAAGCCGGTAATGAATGGAAAGAATATTTAAAGCCTGATGAATTGCCACATCGCTGGAATACCGATCAAGCATGGCTCATGACCGCTAATCAAAAAGTGGATGATCCTCTCACACCCTACACTCTTACCAGTGATTGGACGATGCCCTATCGAGCAAACCGAATCGAAGAACTACTCAAAAAAACAGCGAAACATGATATGAACTCGATGATTGAGATTCAAAATGATACCAAGTCACTGGCGGCTCAAACCCTCATCGAGACTTTAAGAAATAGCTCCGCAACTCACCCACTCAATCAAGTTGCACTGGCGAAAATGAAGGACTTTGATGGGGATATGAAATCCAATAGTAGTGCCGCTCTGATCTTTAATGTTTGGGTCGATCAATTCACGAGAGAAGTATTTTCTTCCAAACTAGGGGCTGCCTTTGAAAGAATTTACTCACAAAAAGGTTTGCGTGATGGCCTACTTTTCATCATAAACAATCAGCGTGAAGCATGGTGTGATCAGCCATCGACCAGTCAAGTCGAGACTTGTGCCGATTTGAGTAATATAGCTTTGGATAAGTCACTTACCTATCTTACAAAAACCTATGGTAATGATGTCAATCGTTGGCAATGGGACATGGCTCACCCTGCCGTTGGTGTTCATAAACCCCTAGGACAAATACCTCTACTTGCTAGCTTTTTTAATATACAAATTCCTTCCGGTGGTGATAGTCATACCATCAATGTTGGAAAGATGAGTTTTGGGGATGCCAAAGAACCTTACCGCTCCGATGTCGCTCCTGGAATAAGAGCTATTTATGATTTATCAGACCTCAACAAATCCATCTTCATTGCCTTTGGGGGTCAATCTGGATGGGTGCAAAGTAAGCGCTATCGAGAATACACTCCTCTTTGGGCTAAGGGCAACTACCTTGCCTTAAGCTTAGAACCAACAGAGTTTAAGCCTTATAAAGTCGATTTATATCCTCAATAATCGCTAAATAATTATATTTAATTTATCGTAGATTCAAACACGAAGTGCAACTTTGAAAAATGAAAGGAGGCTAAGGA
>CAIPQU010000112.1 GCA_903867305.1 uncultured beta proteobacterium | reverse complement strand
CCTGATTACGACAAAATTATCTGGGATAACGATGATGTGGCTCATAAAAGATTTCAGGCCTGGTGCGATGGAAAAACAGGTTACCCTTTAGTTGACGCTGCTATGCGCCAACTTAATAAAACTGGCTATATGCATAATCGCTTACGAATGGTGGCAGCTTGTTTTTTAATCAAAGATTTAGGGATCGATTGGAGAAAAGGTGAAGCTTATTTTGCCGATACCCTCAACGACTTTGATTTTTCTGCCAATAATGGCGGGTGGCAATGGGCTGCTTCGAGTGGTTGTGATGCACAACCCTACTTTCGGATATTTAATCCCATTACGCAATCTCAGAAATTTGATGCCGAAGGAAAATTCATTCGTAAATACTGCCCAGAGTTGTCAGCGCTATCCAACAAATCGATTCACTCACCTTGGATGTCGGGAGCGATCGAACTCAAAGCAGCAAATATTCGCTTAGGAGTTGATTATCCTGAGCCAGTGGTGGATCATGCACAAGCAAGGATTGATACTTTACTTCGTTATAGCGTTGTTAAATCAACATCTGATAAGTAAGTACTTATCTTGTTTTTAGTGCCGTGACCTGGAGCCGACTTAAAGGCTTACAGTTTTTATGCCTTAGTCATCCATCCTCAATTGATCTCATTTGAGGTGGAGTGGTTCATCTTCGTTTTTCAATCTTCTGAATTTTCTGACATATCGGTCAGACATAAAAAGTGATTTTAGCTTTATGATGATGTATGGATTCTATTTACGCAATTGGTGATATTCAAGGTTGTTCAGCCCAACTGGACACTTTAGTGAAAGAGCTCCCGAAGGGCTCTAAGATTATTTGCGTTGGAGATTTAGTCAATCGTGGACCTGACTCCCTTGGAACATTGCGCCGACTCAAATCATGGCAAGAAAGTGGTGATTGCGAATGTATTCTTGGTAATCATGACTTACACCTCTTAGCGAGAGACATGAATATTCGTGGCTCAAAGTCTTTAGATACCCTCGATGATATTTTGCAAGCACCAGATCGTAGGGAGCTCATAGACTGGTTGCGGAATCGCCCTTTAGCTTTATTTAATGGTAACCAGTTATTTGTTCATGCAGGTGTTTTACCTCAATGGGGCATCAATCAAACGATGGAGCTTGCCGTTGAGGTACAAAACGTATTACGTAAGAAAAACTATCGTAGCTTTTTAGAAAGTATGTATGGCAATACCCCAACGAAATGGAGTCATAATTTAAAAGGTGCAGATCGACTACGTGTCATTATTAATGCTTTTACACGTATGCGGTTTTGTTCGGCTAAAGGCGAAATGGACTTTATTAGTAAAGAAGGCGTAGGCTTAGCTCCCAAAAACTTTTATCCTTGGTTTGATGTCCCTAAAAGAAAAACCGAAAAATATAAAGTATTTTTCGGTCACTGGTCAACGATGGGACTCGTCAAAAGAGATAACGTGATTGGCCTCGATACCGGTTGCGTCTGGGGAGGTAGTTTAACTGCGATGTCGATTGGCCCAGAAGCAAAAATGATTCAAGTTCCAGGCCTCATCCGACACGTCGCATTCTAAATCTTTGCGAAGGCTGCTTTCGTGGCTGCCAGCATTTTTTCAATAATCGCACCTTCATGCTGGATTGATAAAAAACCTGCCTCATAAGCGGATGGAGCTAAGTAGACCCCTTCATCTAACATCGCATGAAAAAATCTTTTGAATTTTTCAATATCAGATTTGGTGATGTCATCTAAAGAGTGGGGTTTATTCTTCGCAAAATAAATGCCGAACATCCCACCAACATGGTCACTAGCAAAATCATGTCCAGCCTCTTTTGCTAATTTTTCCATGCCCGAGAGTAAGGTTTGAATATTGTTGGATAACCTGTCATAAAACCCAGGAGCGCAAACCAAATTGAGGGTCGTAAGACCAGCGGCAACTGCTAGAGGATTTCCAGATAAAGTGCCGGCTTGATACACATTACCAATGGGCGCTAATTTTTGCATGATGTCTTTACGTCCACCAAATGCTGCCATCGGCATACCACCACCCATGACTTTACCCAAGCAGGTTAAATCAGGTGTAATGCCATGTAAGCTTTGTGCGCCACCTAATGCCACCCGAAAACCAGTCAT
>CAIPQU010000111.1 GCA_903867305.1 uncultured beta proteobacterium | reverse complement strand
GATATTTGAGGAAGTAAATGAAGCGTATTCGACCCAAATTTGTTCAAGTTGCGGAGAAATCTCCGACAATAGTCCGAAAGGTAGAGCTGATTTGAATAAGAGAAGTTGGAAGTGTCATGGTGGAGCTGTGCACGTTAGGGACATCAATGGAGCTCTCAATATTCTTGCGTTCGGACATGAACGTCTAGCGGTAGGAATCCCCGTCCTTTAGGATGGGGAGGATATCAAACCTTATTACTAGACTACTAGTAAAATATTACCTATGTCATCTCATCAAAGCCTAAACCTAGTAACTGAAGAAGAAGTTTGGTGGGCCCCTCTTAAAAATAAAGTGTTTGCCATGTTATGGCTTGCTTGGATGACGTCCAATATTTGCATGTGGATGAATGATGTTGCTGCCTCTTGGATGATGACAAGCTTATCCGATTCCGCGACAAAAATTGCTTTAATCCAAACTATGTCAAATCTTCCAGTATTTTTGCTGGGATTACCGAGTGGTGCATTTGCGGATATTTTGAATCGTAAAAAATACTTTATGGCAACGCAAATTTGGATTGCATTTAACGCTGCCATTCTGTGTTTTATGACATTTACCAACTCACTAAATGCGCCACTATTACTGTTCCTAACATTTACCAATGGTATTGGTCTTGCGATGCGTTGGCCGGTCTTTGCAGCGATTGTTCCAGATCTTGTCAATCGTGAACAATTACCAGCAGCACTTGCTCTTAATGGCGTAGCCATGAATGCCTCACGCATTATTGGACCTTTAGTTGCTGGAGCTTTAATTGCCAGCGCTGGCACACAATATGTGTTTGCTCTCAATATGGTGTTGTCTCTTGCCTGTACTTTATTAATTTGGCGATGGAAATTTAACGCAACTGTTTCACCTCTTCCAGGCGAGCGTTTTTTAGGTGCGATTCGAGTCGGTATCCAATATGTCAAATCCTCGAACCGGATGCGGGCAGTTTTACTGAGGGTATTTATCTTTTTTGTTCAATCGTCTGCCCTGATGGCGCTCTTACCAGTGATCGCAAAGGATCATTTCAATGGTGATGCAAAGACGTTTACGATCCTGCTATCTTGTTTAGGTTTCGGTGCAATCATTGGCGCTGCTCAATTACCGCGGATTCGACATCGCTTTGATCGAAATCAGTTAGTGCCGATTGCTCAAATTATCCAAGCGATCACTTCCATTGGCGTGGTCCTTGCCCCTTCACTTTGGCTTGCGTCCATCATGATGATGCTCAGTGGTGCCGCATGGATTCTAACGGCCAACTCTTTATCCATCTCAGCACAACTTGCCTTACCAAGTTGGATTCGAGCACGTGGCATGTCAATCTTCCAAATGTCTTTAATGGGGGGAAGTGCGATTGGTGCTGCCATTTGGGGAATGATCACGACGCATTTTAATGTGACATTTAGTGTGATCTGCGGATCCTTCTTTGGTATTGTTGCGGTTCTATTCACGAAGCACTTAACGCTTGAAGGGGGAACCGAGGAAGATATGACGCCAGTTTGCCCCATTGAGCAACCTATTCCAGATCGCAATATTGATCTAGCTGCCGGCCCAGTCATGATCTCTTTAGAATATAAAATCAATCCTCATAAAATCCCTGCATTTAAGGAAGTCATGATTCGCTCCCGAGATGCACGTCTTCGCCAAGGAGCGATGTCATGGAGCTTGTTTGAAGACGCTGAAAAAGAAGGCATGATGGTGGAGAACTTTGTCTTTGAAACCTGGGCAGATTACCTCAGACGATTTGATCGATTTACGACCAATGATTTAAATCTTCAAGAAGAACGCTTCAAATATCATGTGGGTGCGAAAACACCAAAAATCATTCGTCGCATTGCTTCCACCATGCATGAAGGATATTAAGGTTTTTCTCTGACTTTTTTTGCAAGTTCAGCAACTTTCACATCATCTTCTTGAGAACTTGCCCCCAAATGATCAATGACGGCTAATCGATCAATTTCTTGACGATTTTGACTTAATTTAAACTTCCCAATCATGGATGTGATCTTTAGCTCAAGTCCCGACAACATGCCAATCATGGTGTCGGTATATTCCGTTGGTGCATCACTGACTTCCCAATCCGAATCTCTAGTCGCTTCATGCCAATTCGTAATTTTATCTAAATGAGCTCTGATCCAAGACTTGTCTTCTTGTAATCCAAGAATGCCTCTCATATGCACTACTGAATAGTTCCAGGTGGGCACAACCTTGCCCGTTTGTTTTTTTGTGGGATACCAACTTGGTGTCACATAAGCCTGAGGCCCTTGAAAAATGACCAAGACTTCCATCGAGGTTTTTTCAAGTAATAATTGATACAGTGGATTGAATTTGGGTATGTGCGCTTGAAGCGTTTGTTGCTCATATAACCATGGTAAATGATTGGCGTTTGCCACCCCCTCTTCAACCGTGACTAAAACGCCTAAGGGGTGCTCCCGTATAAATGGGAGTATGACCTCAGGTCGTTCTTCTTTAAAATGCGCCGGCAAATACATGAGTATTATTTTCTAGTGCGCTCTGGAAATGGCAGCGGTTTATCAGCCGGTGATAATTCTTCACCAAGACTGAGTAACATGGCCACCGTGACATAGGTTCCAGATACAGCAACTAAATCGACGAGTTGCTGCTCGCCTAAAATAGACTTAGCTTTATAAAAAAGCTCATCACTAATTTGATGGTGATTAACAAGTTCCATACAAACGTCGTAAACAACAGCTTCGTCTTCTTTCATATTACGTGGGCGAATATTTTGTTTCAAATCATCGGCGACTTCTTGCGCTAAACCTGCTTTCAGGGCCAAAGGATAATGGGCATACCACTCGACTTGAGAGGTCCACAAACGACCCTGAATTAAGATTGCAAATTCGTTTAAACGGGTCGATAAAGAGCTATTAAAACGAAGGTAATCCAATAATCTTTTCATACGATCGGCAAACACTGGACTTCTTAACATGACGTTATAGGGTCCAGCGATACCTACGCTAGAAAATTTGAGGATCTCTTGGGCTAATTTTTGAGCATCAGGATCGAGTTGCTCAACAGTTAATTGGGGGAAACGTTTTGGTAGCTGACTCATATTAAATTGTGCACTCACTAAAAAAGAAATTAAGGAAATAGTCAACAATACAAGCCAAAAAGGACTCCAGATTTTTCCGTAAAACTGACAGCAGTCGTCTCTTTAGTAAATATTGTTTACAACTATGTTTAATATAACCTAGAAGACTATCACAGCCATTTAATTTTCTTGAATCGCCAATAGAGTAATCCACACCCGCCAAAAATAGTGACTAAAGCAAGTTCATAGCCATATTTCCATTGCAACTCAGCCATCCCCTCAAAGTTCATTCCCCAAATACCAGCAAATGAAGTGGCGAGTCCAAAAATTCCTGCCCAAGCAGCTAATCTTTTCGTAATCTCTGTCTCATCAATCGTGACCAAGGATAAATTCACTTGTATCAGTTGGGATAAGGCACTTTCTAAAGTATCAATGCGATCGACCACACGCTTCAGGTGATCTTGTAGATCCCGAAAATACTCATTGAGTTCGCCACCATCCAAAACCGGCGGTAATCTTCCACCACTAAAATTCGCAAATTTTTCGAGCAATGGCACACATGCATGCTTCAAGATAGATACCTGCCGTTTCAGATAATAGAGCGTTTCTACATTCGTACGCCCTAAGGTTTTTGTTTTTGTAAAAACATCGTTTTCCAGCTTATCTAAATCAACTTCCATATCACTCAAAACATCAAAGTAGTGATCAACAACAAAGTCAATCAATGCATACAGGACATATCGTGAGCCAAGTTTTAATAAATGTGGTTCGCGTTCACATCGGCCTCGAACACCTAAAAAATCCTGGGGACTATTTTTACGAACAGATAAAATAAATTTCTTACCCGTAAAAATATCAATTTCCCCAATTTGTAATTCTTTATCGGGGAGTCGAGTAATTAATGTAGCAACGGAGAAAAGAACATCTCCGTATTCTTCTTTTTTAGGCCGTTGATTACTGTGTCGGACGTCTTCTATCGCTAAATCATGCAAGTTGAATTCACGTTGCATATCTGACAACTCTTTGTCAGAGGGATCCTTTAAAGCAACCCAGACAAATACATCATCTTTTTCTAAATAGTCACTGATTTCATCAATCGTGATTTCAGCTAATTTCAGACCATCACGATAGGCTACGCAGTTAATGAGCATAAAAAAATCCTTTACAGTTATTTGTAAAGGATTTTAATAAGAGTTGAAGACTTCGGGTAATTCTTTATGCTTTTGCAGCAAAAGCTCCACACCATCCATTGCTAGAAACCTGTTTACCAGCAAAAATTTGGCATCCACCAGCTGCTGAGCCAGCAGCTCCTTTATATAAGGCACATCCACTGCATTTTTGTGCTACTTTGTGCTTTGGATACTTGGCAGCGTCTACCTTTGAAGTATCAGCTTTATAACCTAAGCCGACGGCTTGTGGGTCTGTCTCAGCAAGCATTGGATCTGCTGCTAAAGTAGTCCCTGCAGTAGCTACCGCTAAAGTTGAAGCAGACAAAATCATAAATTGGCGACGACTTGTTTTCATGAGACTTCCTTTCTAAGGGGATTAAAAGTACAACAAGTGTAAGAATAATAGATAATTATAAAAATTTTTTTAATTATGCAAATCATTGATTTACATCATCTTTTAAATGTAAATGATTCTCAATTGAATTTACTTAAACTATGATTTATACCTGCTACCTAAGAGGGATAAAAACTCTCTACGTAAATTGGGGTCTTTGAGGAAAGTTCCGCGCATCACGCTATTGAGCATTTTGGACTCATTGTCCTTGACGCCACGCCATTGCATACACATATGATCGGCGTCCATCACGATGGCAAGTCCCAAAGGTTTCATTTTCTTTTCTAAAATATCGGCGAGCTGAATTACTGCCTCTTCCTGAATCTGTGGTCTACCCATAATCCATTCAGTCATACGAGCATATTTGGACAATCCAATGAGATTGCTATTTTGATTGGGTAAGACACCAATCCATACTTTACCCATGATGGGGCATAAATGATGGGAACAAGCGCTTCTGACCGTAATCGGGCCAATCACCATTAATTCATTTAAATGAGAAACGTTAGGAAATTCAGTCAATGCTGGCATCGGGTTGTATCTGCCAGCAAAAACTTCTTTCACAAACATTTTGGCAACACGATTTGCGGTATCTTGCGTGTTGTGATCACCTTCGGTGTCAATCACTAGACTTTCCAAAACACCTTTCATTTTTTCTTTGACTTCTGTAAAGATCGCTTCAATGTCGCCAGGCTCTAAAAAATCTGCAATGTTGTCATTCGCATGAAAGCGAGCCTTCGCTTTTTTTAATTTTTCACGAATTTTGACAGAAACTGGTGTCCCAATATCTTCTTTTTGTTTCTTCGGACTTGCTTTAGCCGGAATTGCTTTAACTTTGGTCATATTCAATATTTAATGAGTTTTCTTTATTGTCTCAGTTATTCCATAAACTTTCTCGCCGTTGGATCATTCTTATTTTTGACCAATCCGGCCCTCTGTCCCATTCAAAAGCTTTGAGATATTGGATTGGTGACGCCAAATGAGAATAACGCCAATCATGAGAGCGGCTATGCAAATGCTATTTGACCCAAATAAGAAAAAACAATACAAAGGTGCAAAGACGGCGGTTGCTATTGCCGCCAAAGAGGAATAACGAAAGAAAAATGCAACGATTAACCAAGTCGACAATGCAGCTAGCCCTAGAAAAATGTTGATCCCAAACAACACTCCCGCAGCAGTCGCCACTCCTTTTCCGCCCTTAAATCGATGGAAGATGGGAAATACATGGCCCAAAAACACAACGATCGCTACCACGGCAATGACCCACTGAAGATCATCTTGGTTGCCAAAAAGATACTTTGCGATGAGGACTGCCACTAAGCCCTTCAAACAATCTCCGAGTAATGTGAAGATGGCAGCCTTCTTACTTCCAGTTCTTAGAACATTCGTGGCCCCCGGATTGCCGGAACCATAGGAATAAGGGTTAGGTAGTCCCATGGCTTTACTGACCAACACAGCAAAAGAGACTGATCCCAAGAGATAAGCACCGATGATGACCGCCAATATATACATTTGTTCCATATCATCCTCTTGGGTGATGTTGTTGATGAATATTTTTCAAACGCTCACGCGCAATATGCGTATATATTTGCGTTGTGGAAATATCCGCATGTCCTAATAATAATTGAACTACTCGAAGATCTGCTCCATGATTCAGTAAGTGCGTAGCAAAAGCGTGCCTTAAGGTATGGGGTGATAAATGCCCTTGCACTCCAGCAATGATGGCATATCGTTTGATGAGGTACCAGAAAGCCTGTCGCGTTAAGCAACTCCCCGTGTGACGGCCAATAAATAAGTACTCACTCGTTTGTTGCTCTAGCAACGTCGGTCTTGCGTCTTTGACATATAAGTCAATCCAATGCGTCGCCTGCGCGCCAAAAGGAACTAATCGTTCTTTATTTCCCTTCCCACCCACAATATGTATCACGCCTTCATTCAGTCGAATATGAATCAGTTTGAGATGAATAATTTCTGAGACTCTTAATCCACTGGCATACATGAGTTCTAACATCGCCCGATCTCGCAATCCCAGTGGCTCATCCACATCAGGTGCTTGCAGCAGGGACTCCACTTGAGCCTCAGACAAACTCGATGGAAACCGCATCGCTTGCTTGGCAGGTCGCAAATGAATACAAGGATCTTCAGAGAGTTGATTTTGACGGATCATGAAACGAAAAAAACGTTTTAATACCGTCAAGCGTCGATTTGCAGAGGTCGCCTTATCCGCCCTTCGTTGCGCCATGAAGGCCGTAATTTCTACATCGGTGGATTGCAATATATTTTTTTGAAACTTTTTATCTAACCAATTAGCATAAATCTCTAAATCACTTCGGTATGCTTCTAAAGTATTTTTAGACAGCCCATCTTCTAACCAGAGAGAATCAATAAATCCTCCAATATGGCTAAGGCTTTGCCGTAAAATAAGCGATTGATCGATTGTTTGATCCATTAATGTTGAAATGACCTTTTGAATACCGCATTCTTACTTCTCCCTGATTTTATTCTGATTCTAATCGCGTGGGGGATTAGCCGTTATACACCTCTTCGTCAAAGCGTTTGGGAAAGTTTAGAGCAATTAGTGTATTGGGTTTTATTCCCTTGCCTACTTTTTAATTCCGCCATCCATGCCAAACTCGTTTGGGCGGATAACTTACCGATGATCTTACTGCTCGGAACTTGTATGTGCACGATGGGCGCCCTTGCTTATTCTGCCAAGTGGTTATTTAATCCAGATCCCATCAATTTGGTCTCTGGGATACAAACGACATTTCGCTTTAATACGTATATGGTTCTAGCCGTAGCTTCTCGTATGTTAGATGCTGCTGGTCTTGAACTGATGGCCATCACCATCGCCTTTCTTGTACCGATTTCGAATGTGCTATCGGTACTGAGCTTAGCCCACCGCTCAAGTCAGAGTTTAATGATGGAACTGCTCAAAAATCCATTTGTGCTCGCAACCATGGCTGGGCTTTTATGTAATTTTCTCGGGGTTCATCTTCCTGACGCTATTGAAGTCAACTTAAGTCGTTTAGGCAATGCATCCATCACTTTAGGTCTCATGACTGTTGGTGCAAGTCTGAAGTGGGTTAGTACCAAAAAAGATGGCGTACTCGTCTTCTATTGGGTTTTCTTAAAGCTGATCGCTTTACCAGCAATGACCTTGGTTGGAGCAACCCTGCTTCACCTACCCCCAGCACAAAAACTTAATGCTGTGCTATTTGCTTGTATGCCAACAGCAACTAGCGCATACGTCATGACCAATCGCATGGGGGGCAATGGCGCCATTGTTGCTGTGACAATTTCCATCATGACACTTCTAGCAGCCCTGACCATACCGATGTGGATTCATCTGATTCAAGTTTATTCATAGAAGTATTTTTTAAATTTGGTATAAAGGACTATATTTCAATTTTTAGCAGATCTCATCATGTCCAAACGAATCATTCTCTGTGTACTCTTATTCATCAGCCCTAGCGTGTTTGCTGATACTGCGAACATGTGGAATAACCTGTCAAATATTTTAGGCTATGGAATGCCTCTAGTAGCTGCAGGCTACTCTATTGATCGAGAAGATGAGCGTGGTTTCGTGCAGTTAAGTGCCTCTGTAGGAACTGCCTATGGAACTTCGCTGATCTTGAAGAATAAATTTCCTGAAGATCGTCCGGATGGTTCAGGGAATGATAGCTTTCCATCTGCTCATTCAGCTCTAGCTTTCTCTTCAGCGCGCTATTTAACGAAGCGCTATGACGATATGAACCCATACATTTTGTATGGCTCAGCCATTCTGACAGGAGTTGCTCGTGTCCAAGCCAATCAACATACTTGGGGTGATGTGATCTTTGGGAGTGCACTAGGATACTTATCCAGTGAGCTCTGGACTAGTAGTAAAGATCGTTCAATAGCGGTCTTTCCACAACCGAATGGCATCGCTATTTCGTATCGCCAGCAATTTTGATCGCTTTGTTGTGACTCAGCAAAACAATAGACTTGTTTTGCTGAAATCTTATTTTGCTTAATCCCTGAAGTTATTAAAGTTCAGTGGCGATTCAGAAACATCTTTTTTCAGCATCGCCATCGTTGTTTGGAGGTCATCTCTTTTACCACCGGTAACTCTTACTGCGTCACCCTGAATACTCGCCTGAACTTTGATTTTGCTATCTTTGATCACACGTACGATTTTCTTCGCCAAATCTCCTTCGATACCTTTTTGAATCTCAATCAATTGTTTGACCTTATCGCCAGAGATTTTTTCTTTTTTGCCATCTTTCAAAAAACGTACGTCCACCTGACGTTTTGCCATCTTATTTAAAAGTACATCTTTGACTTGGGCTAATTTGAAATCATCGTCAGCGTACATGGTCAAATCTTGATCTTTGAGCTCAACACGAGAGTCTGAGCCTTTAAAATCAAAACGTGTTGAGATCTCTTTATTAGCTTGTTCAATGGCATTTTTTACTTCTACCATATTAGGTTCACATACGACATCAAATGATGGCATTTAATTTCTCCTTCAATCTGTTAATTCAGTAATAATATCTCTCTGTGCGAACTTTACCCAATTTTTCTCTCAAATCACTGAATTCCTTTGGTTTTGATATTTCAGCCGAAGAGTATATTGCCGTGGCATCTTCAGATGTTTTACGTCAAGCGATTGATTACGCAAAATCAAAGTCCATGCCTTGGTATGTGCTTGGAGGTGGAAGTAATCTGGTGATTCATGAGAATTTACCGGGCCTTACGATCCATGTTCACATCATGGGGAAAAAACTCGTCACAAAAACGTCTTCACACGCTTTAGTGGATGTTGGTGCAGGCGAAAATTGGCATGAATTTGTCCAGTGGACCCTAGACAATAATCTACCAGGATTAGAAAACTTAGCTTTAATTCCAGGTACCTGCGGTGCAGCACCTATTCAAAATATTGGTGCCTATGGCAGTGAAATCGGTCAATTTATTGATTCAATTGAAGTACTCGATACCCAGCAAGATGATGATGAGCTCAGGTGGCAAACCTTGACTAAAGCTGATTGCCAATTCAAGTATCGTCATAGCGTATTTAAAGATCATCCAGGCCGTTATATCGTGACGCAAGTTCGGTTAGCTATCCCGCTGGAGTGGTGCCCTAATTTGCAATATGCCGAACTCGCAAAACATACATCAAACATTTCGCCGTTATTGCCACTTGATATTTTTGAGGCTGTTTGCAAAATCCGGCAAGCTAAATTACCCGACCCTAAAGTGCTCGGTAATGCGGGTAGTTTTTTTCATAATCCGGTTGTTGATGAATCCACCTATTTATCGCTGAAAGAAAAATTTCCAAATCTTGTTTCTTTCCCAAGCCAGACGGTCAATGGTCAAGCACAATTTAAGTTGGCTGCTGGCTGGCTGATCGATCAGTGCGGCTTTAAAGGCTATCGTCAAGGAGATATCGGTGTCTATGACAAGCAAGCATTAGTGCTCGTTAATCACGGTCATGGCAACGGCAAGGAGCTTTTGCAATTGGCAACGTTGATCCAAGAAAAAATCCACGCTGTTTATGGCGTGGATTTGACGCAAGAGCCGATGAACTTACCGACTTCGTAAGTAACTACTTCGTAATTCTCAATTAAGCAAAATTCTTTGCTACAAAATCCCAATTGACAAGATTCCAAAATGACTCAACATATTTTGGACGAGCATTACGATAGTCGACATAGTAAGCGTGTTCCCAAACATCACAAGTCAGTAATGGTTTTGCATCCGTTGTGAGAGGTGTGCCAGCATTGCTAGTTGATACCAAATCTAATGAACCGTCAGCTTTTTTAACTAACCAAGCCCAACCAGATCCAAAAGTTCCAACGGCACATTTAGTGAACTCTTCTTTGAACTTGTCAAAAGAACCCCATTTAGCATTGATAGCATCAGCTAATGCACCAGTAGGCGCTCCACCACCTTGTGGCTTAAGACCCATCCAGTAAAACGTGTGATTCCAAACCTGTGCTGAATTGTTAAAAACACCACCAGATGATTTTTTAACGATTTCTTCAAGAGTCATACTTTCAAACTCAGTACCTTTTTGGAGGTTATTGAGGTTGGTGATATACGTTTGATGGTGTTTGCCATAGTGAAACTCTAAAGTTTCTTTAGAAATATGCGGTGCCAAGGCATCTAAGGCATAAGGTAATTGTGGTAATGCGTGTTCCATGAGTTCTCCTAGGGTTAAATCGATAAATACATATTTTTCATTTTAAGCAGTAATTTTAACGTTTGCATTTTTTGATGAAATATATGTTGTGGGTTTTTTATGATTCTGGATCAATGTTTACAGATTCTAACTGAATCGTTGCCGTTCCTTTCGCCATGGCCACAGTATATGAGGTCTTGGGTAAAAGCTCTTTGGTGTCCCTTAAGGCCTGATGATCTTTCAAAATGAGTGAGTATCCCCGCTCTAAGGTGCGTTGCGGATTGAGTGTTTCTAACTGTAAAAAATGATGCTCGTGCTGTTGGCGTAGATAGCGTAATTTTTCTTGCCAAGCACGCGCTAAACGATCTTGGAGTTGCGACTGCTTTTGCTTCATTTGGGTGGGGTTTGGAATGGCGTGTTGCATACGTAAACTGAACTGATCGAGTTTTTGGGCCTCTCGCTCGATCTTTAGCCGAAGAATGCGATTCATCATCTGTGCATAAGCTTGCACGTTCCGGAGTAACTCCAAACGATCGGGGGTTGCTAATTCTGCAGCAGCAGTTGGGGTCGGTGCTCGTAAATCTGCGACAAAATCAGCAATCGTAAAATCTGTCTCATGCCCAACGCCAGAAATAATCGGAATCGAACATTGAGCAATGGCATAAGCGAGCTGTTCATCGTTAAATGACCACAAGTCTTCAATACTGCCCCCACCTCGCACCAACAAAATGACATCGACAGCCTCATCATTTTGGGCTTGAGCCAATGCTTTAATCATTCCAGGTGCCGCCTCTGCCCCTTGAACTGAGCTTGGGTAAATAATGACTGGAATATGACTTGCACGCCGCGCTAAGGTCGATAAAACATCTTTTAATGCTGCGGCCTGTGTGGAAGTGACAATACCTATGGCTCGTGGATAAATCGGTATGTCTTTTTTATGAGATGGATCAAAAAGTCCAACAGCCTCCAATTTGGCTTTAAGCTTCATAAACGCTTCATAGAGTGCACCAGCACCAGCTTTGCGCATTTGCTGAATCGTTAACTGAACATCACCTCTAGCGGCGTAAAAACCCAGTTGTGCAGCGACTTCTACTTGATCACCATCCCGCGGTGAAAAATTCACAGAAAAGTTCTTTCCTTTGAACATGACGGCATTAATTTGACTGTCAGCATCTTTTAATTTGAAGTACCAATGTCCACTCGGATAACTTTTAAAATTGGAAATCTCCCCCCGAACCCAAACAGTATCGAATGTTGAGTTAAAAAGGCTAGATATTGCCTCATTGAGTTGCCCAACTGTGATGATTTCGCTAGTAAATTCCATGGTCTTTTTCAAAGAAATGTTGTTTCATGAGGGTTAGAGGGTAAAAAAATGTCCACAGCCTTTATAAATATTAGGAAATTATGTATAAAAATTGAAATAATTCAACACCATTCTTCTAAGTAATTGTTTTTAATTGATTTTTAAAAATATATTATTTTCTAATAGCACTCTTTTGTGTCATTTTCAAGGAATAAATTTTTATCAAAAAAAAGTTTTGCACAGGGTTATCCACAGGCAAATCTAGTAAAGTGTGGATATGTTAACAATTATTTCATCATCAGGTTGGACCATTTGGCCCTTACTATTTGTCTCTATCATCGGGCTCGCTATATTACTAGAAAGAACCTGGTTTTTACGGAGAAAAAAGATCTCTCCTACGGAAAATCTGGAGCAAGCGCTAACTTACTTAAAGACTTTCCTCGTGGGGCAAAGTATTAATCCAGCGCATTTGGAGAGTTTAGAGCAATCCTCACCGCTCGGCCAAATCCTTGCAAAAGGTCTTCAAGCATTTTTGGGGCGGTCTGGTCAATTGGATTGCTTGGAGGTGATGCGTGAAACAGCAACGCCTGTTTTGGGTCAACTTAACCAATATCTGAGCACCTTGGCAACTATTGCAACAATTGCCCCTCTGATGGGCTTATTTGGTACAGTGCTAGGCATGATTGAAATTTTTAGTAGTCAAGGAACTAGTGGCTCACCCCAACAATTGGCGCAAGGTATTTCGATGGCTTTATACAATACTGCATTTGGCTTACTGATTGCCATCCCAGCGCTTGCAGGTTGGCGTTATTTAAGAAGTTTGGCGGATGCTAGAGCCCAAGAACTCAATGATGCTACGCGTATCCTTTTGAAAAACATGTTCCCACAATGATGCTTCAACACAAACCTCTTCTCAATGCTTCCAATCATGTGGATGAAGAGCGTTACTCGATCTCTCGCCAAGAGCCAGAGATCAACCTGATTCCTTTTATTGATGTTCTTTTAGTGATTTTGATCTTCTTGATGATCTCGACCACTTTTACGCAATATCAAGAACTTTCCATTACGCTTCCCAGCGTTTCTGGGGATGCCGCCGCACCCGCCATCAAAGAAATACGTATCGCCGTTAGCAAAGATGGTAAATACGCTATGAATGGCGTTGTGATTGAAAGTAAAGACCTTGCTGATCGCTTACAAGCTCTGAAAGGTACCTCAAGTTCTCTAGATAGTCGTGCTGATGCACAATTCAGAGTGGTCATTTCCGCTGATGCCAAAGCCGCTCATCAATCGGTCATGCAGGTGCTCGAAGTGGCGAGTTTTGTGGGTCTTAATAATATTGTTTTTGCTACGCAAGACCCCAATCCTAGTAGCGTCAAAAAACGTTAAGTTTCTATTGATATGCGTCTTCAAGCTCCAGATTTTTGGGAATCAACAGGCCCAATAGCGTTGCTTCTTTGGCCAATATCCCTGGTCTTTGGCTGGTTGATTCAGCTTAGAAAATATCTCTTTGACTTTGGTTTACTCAAGGCGAATGCATTACCTGTACCGATCATTTTTGTCGGCAATTTACGCGTGGGTGGTACAGGCAAAACACCTAGTGTGATTGCGCTTGCACAAGCCTTACATGCAAAGGGCTTTTTTCCTGGTGTGATCAGCCGTGGATACCGATCTGGTCTAGAAGCTCACGAAAGTAAAGAGGTCCTTGTCAGTGATGGGGCGAATGTTGTAGGGGATGAGCCGAGTTTATTGGCAACCTATTTGAACCTGTTAAAGATTCCTGTATGGATTGGTGCTGATCGTTATCAAACGGGTATGAGACTCCTTCAAGCAAACCCTTCTTGTAATGTGATCATTTCGGATGATGGGCTTTCTCACCTGAAATTAGCTAGATTTTGCGCAAGAGATGGGGGGCGTGATATTGAAATCATCGTGCGTGATGCGCGTGGCGAAGGTAATCAATTTCTATTACCCGCAGGACCGCTGCGCGAACCTGCGGGCAGAGAGCGAGACCTCACCCTCGATGTAGTGATGGATGTAAATCCCCAAACGAATGAAGGACTTGTCGTCAACGAAACCCATCATTACCAAATCCCATGCGTGATGGGGGATGCCTATCAACTCATCCATCCAACATCTATCCGACCACTCGTGGATTTTAAAGATCAAGCGGTCTTAGCTGTTGCTGGTATTGCCAATCCTGAAAAATTTTATGCCCCCTTGCGCTCGGTCGGCATCCATCTTCATACGTTAGCTTTAGGTGATCATGCGGATTATTCGTCGATGTCATTCAATCAATACCTGAGTGATCCGCAGGGGGTGATTTTGATGACGGAAAAAGATGCCGTAAAATGTCATCATTTACATGATCCTAGAATTTGGGTGGTACCTTTGATTATGCCCTTACCCCAAAGTCTGTTAGATTGGATTACCCTTATATTGCATCGCCAACCTGAAAATACATGATGGAAAAAAGATATCTCAATATTTTGGTCTGCCCAAACTGTAAAGGCAAACTATCGTTTGATGAAACTGCGAATGAATTAATTTGTGATCTGGATAAGCTCGCTTATCCGATTCGTGAAGGTATTCCAGTGATGCTCATTGATGAAGCCCGCCAAATCCTCCCCGCAGTTAATCCCTAGGATATGGCAACTCCTTTTATTGTTGTCATACCCGCTCGTCTAGCATCTACGAGACTACCTCGTAAACCATTAGCCGATATTGGGGGCGCTCCCATGGTGGTGAGAGTGGCGCAACAAGCGGCTAAATGCTCGGCTACAAAAGTGCTCATTGCGACCGATAGTCAAGAGATCGTTGAAGTATGTCAACAATTCGGATTAGACGTGATTCAGACGAGTGACAAACATCCGACAGGAACCGATCGCTTAAGTGAAGTTGTGAACCAACTTGATCTCGATGGAGATGCGATCGTGGTCAATGTTCAGGGTGACGAACCATTTATTCCTCCCGATTTAATTAATCTTGTGGCACAGTCTTTAGAAAATCATCCTGATTGTGCAATATCGACAGCAGCGGTAACGATCTCAGACTCTGCAGAAATTAAAAGTCCTCATGCCGTCAAAGTTGTTCGTAATGCAAAAGAAGAAGCACTCTATTTTTCAAGAGCTAGTATTCCCTTTCATCGAGATGAACATGAAGCAGGTATTCCTTATTTACGCCATCTAGGTATTTACGCTTATAGAGTACATTTTCTAAAAGCGTTTGCGAAACTTCCTCCTGCCCCGATCGAAAAGATGGAAGCTCTGGAACAACTCCGAGCCTTATATAATGGGTATAAGATTCATGTTCAGATTTATCATGAAACGCCACCAGCAGGTATTGATACCCCTGAGGATTTACGCAAGGCACAAGAACAGTGGCAACAGTTGCAAAAATAAAGTTAAGATGTTGATATTGGTATTTACAGAGGATAAATAATGAGACTGATTTTATTGGGCGCTCCTGGTGCTGGTAAAGGTACACAAGCAAAATTTATTTGCGAAAAATTCTCCATCCCTCAGATTTCTACGGGGGATATGTTGCGTGCCGCAGTCAAAGAAGGTACTCCTCTTGGTATCGAAGCAAAAAAAATTATGGATTCTGGCGGACTAGTTTCGGATGACATCATTATTGGTCTAGTGAAAGATCGTTTAATGCAACCCGATTGCTCTAGGGGTTATTTATTTGATGGCTTTCCAAGAACAATCCCTCAAGCACAAGCAATGAAAGATGCTGGCGTTCCTCTAGACCATGTAGTAGAAATTGATGTTCCATTTGAGTCCATTATTGATCGTATGAGTGGTCGTCGCGTTCATATTGCTTCCGGCAGAACCTACCACTTGCGTTACAACCCACCAAAAGTTGCAGGTAAGGATGATCTGACTGGTGAAGACTTGATTCAGCGAGATGACGATAAAGAGGCGACTGTTCGTAAACGCTTAGATGTCTATGATGCACAAACGAAACCTTTAATTGAGTATTACTCCTCTTGGGCTAAACAAGGTGATGTCACTGCAAAAGTATCACCTCCAAAATATGCTAAGGTCAATGGTACGGGTACCGTTGAAGAAATCACCTCAAGGGTTTTAGCAGGTCTGCAATAATCGAATCAGTTGCGTTAACTAGCTGCTAATTCTGCTGCTAATTGTGGCAATGAGATAACCTCAATGTCATTGGCGATTTTGTATCTTTCATGACCAGGGTAGACTACAAATTTCTTTGCCGGTTTTAAATCTTGGCAGGCAATATGAAAACCTTTTTCTAATTTTGGCGCTAGACTGCGTTTGATTTCTATCGCCCACTGCGAATGATTTGGCCAAGTTAGAATAAGATCAATTTCAGCCCCTGCACTCGTCCGATAAAAATTTGCTTGTACATGACTCGGTAAGTAAGCTAATAAATTTTCAATCACAAAACACTCCCAACTATGTCCAATGACAGGATGGGATAAGAGACCATCCTTATCTGTGATATGAAGTAACGCGTGGGCTATCCCACTATCCCTGACATACACTTTGGGAGTTTTCACAAGGCGTTTACCAATATTGACATGCCAAGGTTGTAAGCGACGGACTAACAATAAATCCACTAACAAGCCTAAGTATTTATTGGCAGTCTTTACGTCAATCCCCAAGTTTGCAGCAAACTGGGCTTGATTGAATAGACCACCTTGTTGATGAGCAAGCATAGTCCAAAACCTTCTTAGAGTTTCTGCAGGAATACGAGATCCAAGTTGTGGAATATCGCGCTCTAAATAGGTTTTGATGAAATTTTCACGCCATCGAAAACTCTTTTGTTGACTCGCCGATAAAAAACTATCAGGAAATCCACCCCTTAACCATAAGTCATCGATCTGGGGTGTCTTAATTTCTAAAATATTAATTGGCCCTAGCTCTAAATAGGCAACACGACCAGCCAATGACTCCGCAGATTGCCCAAGCAAATCAAGCGAGGCTGATCCGAGTAATAAAAATTGACCCGCTGTCATGCCATCTCTTCGGCGCTGATCAATCACACCTCTTAGTATTGGAAATAAACCTGGCTTACGATGCACTTCATCAAGAATAACTAAACGGTTTTGATTCTCAGTAAAAAATAATTCTGGCTCTCGAATTTTTGCCAGATCTTTTTCAGATTCAAGGTCCAAATAGATGGCATTGAACTTTTTTCCTTCTAAGAGTGCAAGTGTCGTTTTGCCGACTTGACGCGGCCCCAACAAAACTACAGCAGAATACTCCTGCAATGCAAGCTCGAGTTGTTGTTCAAGTATTCGATAAATCATCCTTGTAATTATAGGATAACAATACTTGATTTACAAGGACTAAATTTTAAAAATAATTAAATAAATACTTTAAAATCAATTACATAAATTATTTAACTCAATTATTAAAATATATTT
>CAIPQU010000110.1 GCA_903867305.1 uncultured beta proteobacterium | reverse complement strand
GGATACTTCTGGCGCTTCAGCAGGAACTTGGCCTTCAATGTTAGGCAATAGAACAGCAGGTAATACCAACACCGGTGTTTATACTCCCATTAATACAACAGGTGGCGGTATGTCGACAGGTGCAGGTCAAGGCACTCCAGGACAATCATCATACTACACTGGCGGCGGATATGCTCGCGGCGGACTTGTTATTCCTTCAGGATTAATTTAAATGAGTGCATTAGATTTATTAAAAGGTGTAGGATCCGCTATAGGATTAGGTGGGGCTTTAGGCCGAAAATCAGATCCGACAATTGATCCAGGGATGTCGATCCCTTTAGATGAAGAGGTTTCACCTCCAAAGGCTGGCGGATTAGATGGCGGATTTATTTCTGTGCCGGGACCCAAGGGATCTAAATCGGTTCTTGATACAGCAAGTTCAGAACAAATCTTGAAAAGAATGCAAGATTATTTGGATCAAAGAACTGGTCCAAAAGCGCAATTTGAAAGTCATCTAGCTGATGCGCTTGCCTATGGATCCGGACCAAATCCTTCTGCGGCAGTATACAATCGCCAACAACAAAAAGAATCTCAAGCAAATGACATCTTAGCTAAACAGATGGAAATTGCACAATTTAGATCAGCCCAAGAACAACAAAAAATTGAGCAGGCAAACTATGATAAATTGTACGGCTCCGGCGCACAAGCCGCCAATGGCACAACTATGGGATCTGGATACGGGGGAACTACTCCGGGCGTAAGTCAAGATATTTTACGTCGAGTAGCCATGCTACGTGCTTCCGGATACAAGGAAGAAGCCAACAAATTACTAAATGAATCTTTAGCTCAAGTTAATAAAGCACAATCAGAATTGGCTTACAGCCCAACACAAACAGAGATTGTAGATGTTTGGGTAAACGGTGAAAAACAACAAATGACTCGCGGTGATGCTGCTAAGTATGTTCGAGGTGTTGCACCTGACGCAGTAGTTCAACCTGCAGGCTCTCCTCCACCTCCTCAAGCTCAAGCTCAAGCTCAAGCTCAAGCACAGCCTCAAGCTCAACGTGCAGGATTTGATGCTAACGTATCTAAGGTCTTTACTAGAGAAGGCGGGTATAAACCAGCTGATAGTAATGGTGCTCCAGTAAACTTTGGAATCAATCAAAAAGCTAATCCTGATATTGATGTTAAAAATCTATCTCAAGACCAAGCTAAAAGCATTTACAAGGCCCGCTATTGGGATCCAATTGGCGGTGATCAATTACCTCCGGCAACTGCGGCAGTTGCATTTGACGCAGCCGTTAACCAAGGTGTTAGCTATGCTAAACAGCTTATTGAAAAAACTGGCGGCGATCCACAAAAAATGTTGGCTCAACGTATGCAAGATTACACAGAGTTGGCTAAAAGAGATCCATCCAAGGCTCCATTATTAAACGGTTGGTTAAATCGTCTTCAAGACGTTCGTGCTAATTTGGAACCAGGACAAGTTGCTACTCAAGCCGCTCCAACACAAACCCAAACTCAAAACGCTCCAGTTATTCAAGCTCCGATTGTTGGGGGCACTGGCAAAGGTTCTGGTGAAGTTCAGCAAGCACTTACACAAAAAGCTGGTGAAGCTAATATTGAGGTTGCTAAATCTGGCGAAACAGCCGAGCAACAAAAAATTAGAGCTGGCGCTGGCGATCGTGAAGCTAAATTGAAAGATGCGGCAGATCCAACGGCATTGGCTGATTTACGTAACTCAAGTAATGAAATCATTAATGCGGCATCAAACCATCCTGAAGTGTTTGCAATTGGTAATCAAGCTGATTGGAAAGGCATGCTTAATGCTGCTATGCCTAAGATACCTATTTTGGGTGGTAAAACTCAAGATGTAATGGCTAGATCTGAACTTAATCCAGAAACAAATACAATCAGAACAAACGCTGATAGTGCTGCAGCTAGACTTCAAGCATACTGGGCTAAGGTTGCGTTTCAAGGATCACGTATGGAACAAGCGTTCTTACGATTGGCTGAAAGAGCTAAGGGCGTTAGTGTTGACATGCCAGCTAAAACTAACATTATCAATGCAACATTACTTAAAAATACAGCTGACTTTGTTGAAGCTAAAAATAATGCTTGGGAACGATATAAACAAACACACGATAACCCGAGGTATGAAAACTTTGAAGAATCGCCTGAATTAAAACAAGTTGTAGATGTAGCATCAAAACGATTGAAATCTCAGTTCCCTGATGTTTTCAGCGAACCGTCGTTAGATTTAAAAACAAGATTTCCTAAAAAGGCTCAAGGACAAGGTAATGGCTGAGACCCCTGAAAGTATTTTAGCAAGACATTTAGCTGATCAAAATGGTGTGAGTTACGAAGATGCCATTAATGGTGGGGTCTCAGACCACGATATCATTAATGAGTTTTCAGCACCACAACATAACGTTTCACCGGTGGCTACACATGAAGCTCCAGCGGATCAACCTAATGCCGGCGAAATAGATCCTGCAAAACGAGCAGTTTGGGGGGCCTTAGCTGGATCTCCGTTCACAGGCGCAGGCGTAGCAGGTAGTGTATTAAAAGGCGGAACTAAAGTAGCCAATAAAGTATTTAATGCGACCCCTTCTGAACCACCAAGATTTTCTTTTGATACATCCAATCCACTATACGAAGGTCATGAACTTCATCCTGGGTCTATTGCTAATGCGGAATTTAATGCTCATCAACGTTTAGCTAATGAGCTTCGCGCCAACCCAACATTAAATAGCACTGTTGATAGTTTACTACGTGATCGTAGGGCAATGGAGCCAATTAATGCAGATCAAATGCGCCGAGAAATTGAAGCGGCTAAACCATTCTTAACTAAGGTGGCAGAAAACCCAGCTGTGCGTAAAGCTGGAAATATTGCAGTTGGCGCTGGAAAAGCAGCAATGCCTGTGGTTAATAAGATAGCCCCTGTACTTGGTCTAGCAAGTGCGGCAGCTCAAGAAGCTGATATGGAAAACCGTTGGAACCGCGGCGATCTACGAAACAAGATCCAAGCTGCAATTAGTGGTTTAGGTGCTGCAGGATCTGCCGGCGCCACTTGGCCTTGGCAGCCACCAATTGCCCGCGGTATTGAGGCAGGTGTAGGCGTTGGAGCTCCGGCATTAAACGCTGGAATTGACTGGGCTTTAGGTGATCCACATAAACAACCAGTTCACAAAGCGGACGGTGGCCTCGCGCAACCAAAAAAATTCGATGAGGGAGGCGGAATCCGCCTCTCTCAAGATGAAGTAATTCAAAATGCACTGAATCACCCATCTCGCACTGAGATTCTCAAGCGTATGGGTTCTGATTTTGGCGACCAACTTAAAAAAGAATGGGCACATCCTGATCGCCAGATGGCCGTGGATTTGACAGGTAATGTAAGTTCAGACCTATTAGGCATGCCTTCTGACATAGTTCATGGCCTGTCTAATGTGTCACCTATTCAAGGTAAAGCAAACCCATTTGGCTCAAACTCATACGATGCTAAAATGCAAGCCGCTAAAGCAAAGATGGAAGCTCAAAGACGTGGGCAAATTCCAATGTTTGGTAGTGCTAACCTAAAACATCAACTTGAACATTCTGGAATTACCAGTGGCACAGAACGCCCAGCAACCGAATTGGGTTTAAGTTTTGCTGGCCCTTGGGCGTTAGAAAAAGCCCCTTCCCTATTAGCAAAAACCCCAGAAATGCTTAGAGCGTTGGAATACAATCCAGTCGGCATGTCTATTAAAGATGTTGGTGGTAATTGGATTCCTTCAGCGCAAGTAGGCCTTGAAGACCAATTAGGAATACTGTCTAGAACAAGATTACCTGGGGTAACTATGCCTCAGTATACAGATACAAATAGAGCCGTTAACAATTGGGCTTCAACCACAGGTCGCAAATACATATTGAACCGTCTTGGGTCTTCTCAAGATGAGATTAAAAATCTATACGATCAAGGTATTATGCATTTGTCGCCTACAGAGTTGGCGGCAAGATCTGAAGATTTTCATTCCGGATCTATTGATGATCTTGAAGCGCTTAATAGAAAACGAGCTCGCGCAGGAATTACCGAAAATAATTCTGCAAAAACAGAACTAGGTCAAAACTGGGAAAACACAACAGACGCGGCAATTCAACCAATCGCCGCAAAACATTACCAATGGGATTCAATGAAATCCCCGGATTGGGTTCATAATTTAGATCCTGAATCTTTGATGTACAGACAATCTAATAAGGTAACTAACTTACCAAAAGCCGTAGGAATAGATAAGCTTACCCAGGCTCTTGAAAAAGATATTGAGTTAGGTAAACTTCGTCCAGAACAATTAAACAAAGTGTCAATTGAAGACGCCGTTCGCCGCGCCCACCAGCAAAGATTGGAAGGCGAGGCTGCCACAGAATCTGCAGCTCAAGCTATTCCAAAAGTCAAAGAATATCCTAGTGGTTATGCTTGGCATGATTTAACACACGAAGATCCAAAAATGCTTGATGCCATCCTAGGTAAAGAGGGTGAAACAATGCAGAACTGTATCAAAGGATACTGTTCTGATGTATTAGAAGATGGAACCAAACTTTATTCATTGCGCGATCCAGCGGGTAATCCTCACGTTAACGTAGAGGTTATACAAAATCGTGATGGTAGTCCGATGATTAGGCAAATTAAGGGCAAGCAAAACGATATGCCGGTAGAAGACTACCATCCCTATGTTCAAGATTTTATTAAAAATCCAGTGGGTGGGCAAGACTTTTCAGTAATTGGGGACATAGAAGGTTCAGGTTTGATGGAGGCCGATAGAATTAGAAAGCATGGTCTTGCTGGCGATTCTATGGGCCCTTATTATGGTGAGTTAGATCGCATATTTCCTAATGAAATTGATAATATGGGTTCTCGAGTATTGGCTGGCCCTCATGGTGTAAGAATTCCGTCTACCGACATGCTCAGAATGGCAACAGAAAACATGCCAGGCAAATATGTAACTCAACAAGACGTACTTAACCACTTAGCAACCCAGGAGCCTCGTCCTATTGAACAGGGCTATTCTAGGTATTATGATCAAAACATGGCTCAAGGCGGTCAAGTGCAACATTTTGCAGGCGGTCGATTAGTTGAGCCAGTTACAGCAATGGGTGAGGTATCTAACGCCTATCGTAAAGCGCAAGCCATGATTGAGGCTGAGAACAACCGCAAGAAGTTTTCACAAGTATTGATTCCTCATGAAGGTAGTTACTTAGGACTAACACAGTCTGATAACTTTGGCATCCACGGCAATCGTTACGGCGGAACTCAATTCCCAATGTTTCAACAGTTTAGCCCAATTCATAAAGACAACAAAGTAGTCTGGATGAATGACACTGAAGCTCATGCTAATAACATGGCTAAAAATTCAACATTCAATAATAAGCCCGTAGTGTGGTCTAATTACATTGGTAGTCCAGATCAATTAAGATCTAACAAATCAGTATTCCAAGATGTTTTAGATGCCCATTATGGAAGAGATTTATCTCCAGAACAAATTGATTTGATCAATGCCCGTATTAAAGCTTTATCAAAAGGTAATGCTAAAAAACCTGTATTCCAAGAGCCATTTGATATTAGAGATAGATTTGCAACCCAAGAATTAGGCGGCGATACTTTTGGTGGTCGTCGCACTTTAGTCAACATGCTTGGCGAAGGCGAAGGCGTAAATAAAACTAAATCAGGTATTATTTTGCCAGAGTTTCAAGATATTTTAGCATCTCATCGTGATCCTATTACTGAAGGCGTTGATACCAGTTCGATTGGGTCTAGACTATTTAAAGTGGATCCTACCCCATCATCTTATAGTACTGAATATCATCCAGATTATAACTGGACTGTTCATGGTGAAGACTTAAATCAACCGTTTGAGTTCACTCCACATTCTGTATTGGATTGGCATGATGCTCATCTTAAAGGAGTTGATAAAAACGGAGATCCTAATAGTGTACCTCATGGTAACTCTTGGTTTAGCTACATGAAAGACCCTCAATTTATTGATGAAAACTTCATTCGTAAAGTTAAAGACGCCGGGTATGCCAAAGGTGGTGAAGTTCAACACTTTGGTATTGGTGGCGATGTAGAAGCTATCAACGCTATAACAAGAGCTTATGAAGCTGCTAAGGCTTTACCACCAGCTGAAAACGCAGCTCGCACGCAAATTATTGGCACACTTCCTACCTATCAAAAGGCAGCAGCTCATTTAAAAGATGTAGATGGCCCTATCATTGACTTTGGTGCTGGGTTAGGTAAAGGCGCTGAAGAGATGTCAAATATATTAAACAAGCCAGTACATACCTATGAGCCTTTTGCTAAAGATTGGACACCAACATATTCAAACGCTGGTGATATCCCTTCTAATACATACAGTGGCTTGACAGGTCTCAATATGCTTAACGTAATTCCAAGGGATGTGCGCGACCAAGCGGTTAGCGACATTGGCCGGGTGTTAGATAGAAATGGTTTAGGTGTCTTAACAACGCGTGGCAAAGATGTAATGAAGGCTCAAGGCCGTTTAGGCCCCGAGCCAACATCTATCATTACCAGCCGTGACACGTATCAAAAAGGCTTCTCACCACAAGAGTTAGAAGACTACTTGAAATATATCCTTGGCTCTAAGTTTGACATTAACAAAATCAATCTAGGTCCTGCGGGCACAGTCATCCGTAAGAAATAACTACTTGCGGTAACGATCTCCCACCCAGCCCTCTGCGGCGAGTGGGAAGTTCGGAGCCCAACTAGGTGGTGTGGTCATAATATTGATCACATCATCAAGTGCAACATCCCTTCTCTCTTCATCCACCAGCAACAATACTTCATCGTGAATACTATTGACGATGGTATATCCTGCTTTATCTAGGCTCAACATAGAGAACGCTAAGAAGTCTCGGGCCGTCCCTTGAGTAGCACTCTGAAATATTGAGCTTCCGATCAATGCATTACGACACCATTTACGCGTGTAGGTATTCATGCTCATAACTGTTACAGCAAGCTTCTCTTGACCCCAAGGTGTTACCACCTCTTTGAGTTCTGGCAACTGCCAACAAATCAATCGACCACTAGGCAGGCGCAACCAAAGAGCGCGGTTGTCTGCCTTGATCACTATCTTGTTACCGGCGTTAAATGGTGTCCCTGGGTTTTGCACAGCATCAATTGCAGCTGTCTCACACAATCCCCACAATGCTTTAACCTTGGGATATGAAGATCGGTAATTATCTACAGCCTCTTGAGATTGCGCAAGAGACATTATGACACCCATGCCTTTTGCGTAATCCACAAGTCCCTTGGATCCTTGACCAAACATACAGCCTAAAACTGCGGATTTCGCAATTTGTCGCTGATCTTTGGTGACTTCATCATAAGGCACACGAAATAGGGATCCGGATGCAAAAACTTTATACTCGTCCAGACCCCGCCTAAACATTTCTACTTTGTCGTTTTGCCCGGCCAAATACACTCCCACTCTATTTTCGATCGAAGAAAAATCGACGTCAACGCAGGTCTGTGCATTAGGAGCTTTGATAGCACTTCTAACCAAAGACGACAGCTCTCGCATGGTGCCAATTCCTTGGCCAAAGACTTTTGGTATCGCGATCTCGATTTCGCTATCGCTAAGTGTAGGTCGCGCGATATTTTGTAAATTAAGTCCACCACGACTAGCCCAACGGCCCGTACTCGCCCCATGATAGACCAGCGTATTTCTAATTCGTCCATTTCGTTGAATCTCCAAAATTTTGGCATACTTCGCCACAGATGTTTGACTTCCTTCTTGACGCAATTGTAAAGCTCGCTTTACTTTTTCATTCAAGTTGAACTCTTTTAATTTCTCGGTTACAGTTTCGGCTGTCAGATTTTCTAAATTGGCGCCATGTGAATTTAACCAATTTAATAATTTCTGTCTCTCGGACGGTTTGCATCCGGTAAATTGCAATAATTCGTCATCCAATGCCTTTTGTGCATTTTTTACGGCGATCACCGCATTTTCGACCTCCACAATCGACACAGGAACGCCGATCGTGTTGATCCTGTTAGTAAGGATCCAGATCTGTTGCTCAATCGGATCTAGGCCCCTTAACGTGCGTCCTATGGCCATCTCGGTCTTTACGTCGGTTTTACAGTACTCAAATAGCTGTTTTAAGAGATCTTCATCATAATTAAACGCCCCTTTGTGTGGTTTGCATAGTTTTTGGATAAGTTGCTTACCAATGGGGTCTTTTTGGTAATCAGAATTCATCGCGGCGCCGGCGTCTTCCAAACTTTGTGGAATATTATTGGCGGCAGCAATTCCCATTGTGTCGATACATTGTTCTAACTTAAGTGGTGGCCAACCATATTTTGGAACGCAGACGCAATTCCATATGGCATACTCAAACATCGCATTCCATGCTTGGATCTTGCCGCCTTTGCGAACATGATCTAACAACACTGCTAAATGTTTATTTTTAAATTGGGGATCTACTACTTGGACATCCTCTGGTATCGTACCAAAGGCAATACAAATTACTTGGGTTGAGAAGTCGTTGGCATAAACATCAAGCCCACGATCTTTAAGATCAATTTCACTACGTGTTTCAAAGTCGATAGAATAAATCATTTAATGCTCCTAAGGCTAAGGGACGTATCCCTGTTGGTGGAGGTTATCCCTCCGGATGTCCGTAGACCTATGCGTCCATAGGTTTCACTGGTAAATTCCAGCTATAACATTTGCACTTGTCAAAGTGGCCCGGACAATTTCTGGAGCGGGATATCAGAATCGAACTGATGACAGAAGTTTGGAAAACTCCGGTTTTGCCATTAAACTAATCCCGCTTGGGTGGACTACTCGCTGCGTCTAGGGGTGCAATCCATTTAGAGCCTATGCACCAGCGCTCACCTTTTCTAGCATCCGCTTTCGTCCGTAAAACTATTCTGTTACCATAAATATAGGTGTTCCATCACCTAAGTAAGATCCTAACATGTTATATTCAAACCAGTCAACAGCTTCTTCATCAGTCATTCCCTGATCTTCCATTAAAGATTGAATTACTAAGGCCGCATCATAAATTACCTTAGATCCATCATAAGTCATGCCTACGATGCACTTACCATAAAATTCACGAGGTTCCATCAAAAGTGCTTCTGGATCTAAACTATCTAGATTCATAATCTTTCTCCCCATTTGAGTAGATAGAATCCAGATCATACCCCACATTTCCATTTTGTCCAACTATTTCCTGTCTTTTTTCGTCGTCCTCTGACCAAAGCTCTTCTAGTTTTTCTTGAACCTTTTTATCTTTACGAAAGATTCTATCAAAATTATCAGCATAATCTTTGCTGTTAGTTTTGGATTGAATTGCATCGCCGGTAATATCGTTCTTTGCTACCATTTTAATCTCCTAAATTAAAAAGATGGGGAGCCCATCACTGCGACTCCCCTTCCCCCTTCACCACCACGTGAAATCTAGATCTCGCAAACGCCGGCAACACAAGCTAACATTTGTGCGCCTTCTACGTTGTCGGTTATCTCTTTAAAATCCGCCCAATCAATAACAGGCATCTTGGCTTTAAGTTCGTTGTACTCTTCTTCAGTACACTCCTCATATGGTGCTTGACGATATGTTCCTCCATCATAAGGTAAGTATGACACACCACTTATTTCGTCGAAGTTTTCCCAGGTCCAGGCTCCGACACTTGGCCAGTCTTTTTCTTCGACTGAGATGGTGACGGAGGGCTTATGTTCGCACCACTCACGCTGGTAAGTAAGCCAGAGTCCGAGGTGGCTGATGGGTGTGACGTCGGCTCGAGTGATACCTGATGGTGCTCGCTGAGGGAAGCTGAAGACTGTTGTTTGGTTTGGCTTGTAGACGCAGTCTTCGGCTGGGACTCCACTGTCAATGAGGAATGTGGTGAGAGGATCTTTTTTGTCTCCTCTAACTCGTCTGATATAGTACGGGCTATGGCGAGGATGGATACCTGATGCGGAGTCAGTAAGTTGTGATACGGTTCCTGAAGGCTTAACACATGTGATAGCTGCGCTTGGAGGGATTCCAAGTGCATCAGCCCATTCTCGATTTGTTTCTCTAGCTGTCTCTCGTAGCTTATTGAGGAGGTCATTTAGTTTTGTTCCTTGTGTTGTGAGCATAGCATTATCATAGATTCCGGTGAGCGATACTCCAAGTAAACGCTCTTCTTCGGTGTTTTTCTGCCAAACTTTCCTGAGGTAAGGAAACTTGGTGAACGTCGATTGGATTGTACCAAGGATCGCGGCAAGTTTGACTTTTTCAATGAGCGTCTCTTCTGTATCTTCAAATCTAACAACAACTTCTGAAAGGTTGCAGAATTGATACGGTCTAAGAATGATTTCCGAGCAAGGATTTGTTCCAAACTCATGATCTGGATCTCGGTGGCCGAACTTGGCCACAGTTCGTCGGGCAGCTTCTCGATTAAAGATACCACGTTCGCCGGAATGCGAATTATATAAAGAAAGCCACTCTTCCATGAACTTGCCCACCGTTGGAGTCTCAGTATACACCGCGCTATTATTGGCGAGTGCACGGTGAGGAGCGGTTTCCCACCAAGGTCCAGCTTTGGCATGTCTAATCCTTTCATCATCTAAGTCTGATAGTGAGATCATGGCTGAGCGACGTACACCACCCACCACAACGACTTCACCAATTTTACACATGATGTCGTGGCACTCTAATGAATTGAGCTTACGGCCTTCAGCATGACGGAAGGTTGCCACAACAAATTCAAACAAATCAATCAATGGTTCTGGGCCAGATGCGCGACCACCGAATGTCTTGAGACGGGTGCCAGCGGGGCGGATCTTAGATACATCCCACTTTGGGATTTCGCCAGCCCACAAGTTAGCTAGAAGCAAGCGTAATGATTTAGCCCAGCCCTCTTTAGAATCATGCACAACGATCGTGTGGTCTGATTTATATAGCTTCTCAGGAATTTCCGGCAGCTTGTTAATGTTTTTAGCTTCAACTGAGAAGCCAACGCCTGTGCCACATAACAAAATAAACATGGCTTCATCAAACGATTTTGGATCATCAACCGGAAGATATGAACAATTGTACACACATGTGTTATCTCGATCAGCCGCCTTACCTGCCGTCATCACAGCTCGCATCGATGGCATCACTTTGTGATCTCGTACTGCATCAAACATCTTTTGTTTTAATTCGGCATTGTCTTGAATTGCCGGTGTGCGACTAAAAACATAGTCTACAAAACGTGAGACTGTCTCGTCCCAAGTTTCACGTCGATTATTTTCATCGACAAAGCGAGCGTACCGACTAGCGGCTATATACTCTCTGTACTGATCCATTATTATTTTCCTTATGTAATAATTCATCGGCAATCAATTCAGCATACTTTTCTGCATCCTGCTCGATCACTCTGTAATTCCAATTACTTGGTGGTGTGAATTTATCGTTGGTATCTGCATACCGACCTTCGCGAATTGTATCGACCCAAACATTATAATGCGGCGCAAAGATTGCTCTAAGCAATGGCGTGGGGCATACAAAATCACATATTACAAAATCTACGTCTGAATCTTTAGCTAACTTGTTCATGCGGTGAGCTTGACGCATACGACCGGAGTCTGAAAAATCCCAATCATCATTATCTTTACGCACTTGATCTGCATTAAACCATTTAACTGTACTTCCTGATTCTAACAACTTACTTAATAGGGCCTTAGCCAATGTTGTCTTACCGGCACCGGGCAAACCCATAATGAGTACTTTTTGCATATTTTAGGGACAAAAAGGCCGCTTATTAGGCGGCCTCTTCCGGTTAATTAAATTGCGAAGTCTGCTGCTGCTGATGTACCACCGCCTAAGCGTTCACCGTCTGCTACTTTCATTACGTTATTTAACCCACAAGCAATACCTTTCGATCCACTTGCGTTATATGGGTAGAATGTTACTGACACGCGACCATAGCATCCAGAATAAACTTCATTTGGATCTAAGATCTCGTTCATATCTGCATCTACAACACCTGGCTTTTGTACTGAGTTGGCGTTGATAAAGTATGAGTTGGCGTATGCCGCATCATCTTTTTCTTCGTCTCCATCACGCAAGCCGCCCTTTAAACCCTTTGGTACTGCGCCACCAAAGAATGCTGCATTCGTTGTCTTAGCTTCCTCAAAAGCTTTGTTGAATTTATCAATGGTAGCAGTATCGCTTTTAGGGATAATGATAGACACTGAATACTTTGGAGTACCGCCTTCCATTGCCGCTTGTGGTTGAAACAAGTGAGCGAATGACAAACGAACTTTACCCGATACTACTTTAACTTTATTTGATGGCGTAGCCATAATTATTTCCTTTTTAACGTAAGATGTGGGCTTCGGTAGGGGCCACATCGACAACCCTTAAAAACAATATACTCTTCAATTATGAATCATGCAACAACTTTAATTGAAATAATGCTTCCTTCATTGCGAGAGTATTTATAAAGTCTTCTTTAATCTTACTCTTGTGTAATAGCTTAGGTTCTTTTTCAATTAAAATCAATAGCTGGTAAACGCAATTTCTTAATACTTCCAACTCTTCCCTTAAATCTACTGTTGCTAAAACTTCGTATCCTTCAACATACTCTTCAATCATCTTATCAGGCACATCAAAAGATTGACTAATATACTCTATTATCATCACTCGTACCTTAAATTTTTAGGAACCCTAATTTTAAATTTAGATACTAAAGGCTCAAACTTAGCATATTTATTCCTAAGTACTTTAGTGTCACTATAGTTAAGATCTGGAACAACTACAACCTTATTAAATTCTAAGCAATACTCATAAAAAAATTGAGCTTTAAGTCCTTCGTTAATTAGCACGTCTTGTAACATGTAATCAATATTCTCTTGTTTTGTATCTGGAACATATTCAGCAATGTATTTTTCAGTGTAGTTTAATAACGACCAAAAACTATCTTGCACATTTTCTCTAGAAATAAAAACATCTGTGTGTAATAGGCTAAAATAATTAATGCAATGGTTGTTCACTACACAATTTTTAAAGTCAACTGTTTTTAAAAATGCTGGATTTCTTGGGTATATTTCAGTAATGGTTGCCTCATGAATTCTTTGCTTGTGATCTTGAACCACTTCAAAGTTAAATATCTCATCATACAAAGGTAGGCTTAACATCTTGGCCAAATCTACACAGTACTTGGTAGATCCACTTCTTGGTATGCTGGTCACTATCATTGAAAATCGTCTTTCGCTGTGTTGGCTGAGTCGCGGACTAATTTGGGTTGACCCTCTGGTCGCTGAATTAAATCTCCAAGCCAAGATACGATCTGCCCTTTGCCTGCCAGCTTCTCTAAATTAGCGATTGAGCGCATTTTTGGAGCCTCCCAAATCTCGTTTTTGGGAATACCTTTTGACATCAATACTTCAGAGGCGAGCATTACATCAATAACTTTACGATGTGTCACCGACTTTGCCAATTTGTATCCGGTTGGCACTTCGCCAGTTTCAACCGCGCGATTAAGAACAAACTCTTCTACATCGCCTGCCCAACTGCGCAAGCCTTGTGCTTTGTCTAATACTTCAGCCAATTCATCATCAGATAATAAAGGTGGGTCTCGGAATTCTAGTTTAGCTAAAGAAGTATTATATTCCGCACGTTCTCGGCAAATAGATTTAGCTCTACACCAACCACAGTGCTCGCCAGCTACAAATTGACCTGTGCCTACCCAAGCTAATTTAGCTTTTTTAGCTACAAAATTTTTACCCCAATCAACTAATTTGTCGATGGTGGTGCTTTCAGATGAAATTGAATTTAAGCGAGGTTGAACGATTGTCCAAGTGATGTTCTTAATATTAGGGAATTGATCTTTGAATTTTTCATAGGCCCCAAGTGCATATAATTTAAGCTGAGAATTTGATTCAGCAAATACCGGAACTCCTCGACCTGCCTTCAAATCTAAAACCCTAATTGAAGTAGGGCTAATGATAACGCAGTCGGCGCTACCAAAGGCTTCTATTACATATTCCGTTAGATCCAATTTTTGCTCAATAAATACTTGATCTTCTGATCCAATCTGTGATCTCACATAGACTACGTAGTTATCTGCGGCGGCTTCCAACTCGTCAGAATATAGTGAATTAGCTTTGCATAGATCCATTTCAATATTAAATTCATCAGCTGAAATTTGATCTAATTGAAATCTTAACTTGGCTTCCGACATAGAGTGACACAAAGTGCCTTCACCAGAAAAATCAAAAGCACTTGGATTACGTTTTGGTTCCGGTAAAGTTGCTTCTAATCTAGGAGCTGGTGTGCAAACCAGCCAGCGGTGAGATGAACTTGGACTTAGGAGTGCGTGAGAAGCCATAGGATTTCCTTAATTTGAAGTATTTTTTACGATATCAGAAATTCGCTTAAATGTAAAGCCTTTATGGGTTTTTCGATGTCCGTTAATACATTCAGAAACATGACTGGGATTAAATCCAAGTTCTCGCATATGTTTAGCTCCGATTAATTCATATATTTCACCGGATTTAATATTGGTAGCATATACATTACCTTTAAATACTGTACTTTCAATTCCAAATTTGCCGAATCTAGGATTATTTTCGCCAACGTGTTTACCAAGGTGAGCTTTTGACATTTTGATTTTAGTTTCAGCAGAATGTGTTTTTCCAAATCTAGCACTCTTTTCGCCGGTTCGTCCAAACCAAAAATTATTCTCTCCGCTCATTAATTTCGATACTTCAATAGCATGAGCTTCTCGCACCATAGCATATATTCTACTTGATTTAATTTTATGAAAACTTAGCATCATACTGGCGGCATGCCACATACCTCCCCCATGTATTTTGGCAAGTAATAAATGTGCAACACAATGTTCTCTTGCGGTTAACACAACAAGGTTATTTGCATCATTTGATCCACCTAATGACCTTGGGACAATATGGTGCTTTTCAGTATAACCTTCCGGCTTACTGCGATTTTGTGCTTTTAGTATAAGTGCGTCATAGTGACGTTGATAGTTCATGATACCTCCCTAAAGGCAGTTGATGGGCTAGTCGGCTAGGGAGCCGACAGGTTAATTAGACCGTTCACCCAAAGATAAAACTATTTTGCTTCGTTTAATGCTTTGATTAGATCTGATACTTCTTTGTTAAAATCTATCGTAACTTTTGCAGTTACGTCAACCTTCTGTTCTCTAGTCTCACGATAGTCCTCGCTAAATTGACCACGTAATGCTATTTCAGCAACACGACTATTAAACGATTTATTGGAAATATTCTCCAACATGAGGTTCTCCCAATATGCTTGAGCATATACTGTAGCTAAATCTAAAGTCTCAGCAAAGTAGGGATCTTCTTTTTTGAGACGCATAGCTGTAGCTCGACTAATGCTAATTGCCGCATACATTGCTTTTTGAGAGGCGCCGCGTTGTCCCATTGCTAGGATAATGTTGGCATCCGCCTCGGAGAATTTGTATTTTTTGATAGTAGCCATATACTATACTAATGCAAATTACTCTTCAGTTTCGCCCTTGGTTTCGTCAAAGATCTTCTTGCGAGCTTGCATTTCTGTAAGCGCTTCATTGACAACCAAGCGAGTAATTGCGCCAGCCATTTGACGACGATACTCTTCTTTCTCGGCTTCTTTACGCTTTAGGATATCTTCTCGAGCTTGCTGATTAGACATGCCATTTGCGTCCATAATCTTATTAAATAGATCACTCATTGGCCGGCGCTTCTTCTTCTGATGCTTCTGCATCTAACTCAGCTTGAATCTTAGCGAATTGATCTGCACCTTGCGCTTGGATCAAATTGATTAAGTTTGCTGATTGAATAAATGGTGCCTGCCCCAATACGTTTAAGATTGAGTTTACTTGGTCTACAGTAAATGTAAACGTTAATACTTTTGATCCGATTTCAACTGCCATTTTGTTGCTCCTTTAGTTTGTTAATTTTACGTTCTAAATACCACTTTGCTTTCTCTAAATCTTGGATTGAATTTCCTTTGTGATCGTGGCGCAGTACATACTTTCCTACTTGCCACAATAGGGGATCCGCACCAAAAAATTCTTCTAATACTTCAATCACTTCCCACTTACCATGTGTGTAATGGCTTGGGTGATTGACTACATCATTTGCCACCCAACCCTTTGGTATTTCCATTGTCGGTCTGCCAGCTCCCCAACCAACGGCCTTGGCCGCCGCATCCCACTCAGCCGGTGTTGCATCATTTAACCTACTCATACATCAAGCTCCTTCTTAATGATTTCAATGCTTTTATTAAAATGGTATCGCCAATACTTTTCAGTTACTGAGACATCTGAGTATGATAATCCATCTAAAAAAGCTTCCATTATAAACTGATCTTTTGAATCTAGCCTAGAGATGATCTTTCGCACATCGGCAATATCATCGGCAGACCAAGGAAGCCAGCCCTCTTCAATTGTCAGGAAGTGGGTATTTTCTTTGTTATCATCCCGTTCCATAGGATCGGTGTCTTCGTCACTAAGACGTGGACTAACAGCAAAAATTTCAATTTCGGTTATAATAATTTTCAATTTAGCTTTTCTTTTATTTTTAATACCATGGCTTCTAATATTGGAAGCATTAATTTATCACCATATTGATTCAATGCTGTATTAACTGCAGATAAAACCACTCTGGTGTTGTTTTCTGAATATTCTTTTATGCTTGCATCTATTCTATCTAATGATGGGGCATAAGGGTTACGTGGAGGATTGCTTTTATTTAAATCAAATGGTAATCCTGTTAATTCACAATATCCTTTTATTATTTTGTTTGCAACCCAATCATTTGTAATGGTAACAACTCCTCTTTTTCTTGCCGCACATACCAATTGACATGCTCGTATTTTTGGATTAGCCCTATTTAATACTTTTTTATTTCTCTTTGTTTTATACTGTTTAAATTTTTCAGGATCTACCCAATTCTCTCTGTTAAATCCAGATTTTTTACCTATTTCAATTCCATAACTATTAAATACTTTACCGTCTTCACGAATATCCCCCCATTTAAAAGGTTTTCCGGTATTAGAATTTATTCTTTTCATATGCAACTCCACATTAGTTTTAAAATTTGGAGGCTAGATTATGAATGTGGCATAATCAGGGCTTGCAATCCTTTTCGCGCTCCATACTATACTAATGCAAAATCTAACGCATTTAGTACAGCATTTTGAATATTTATTTTTCCTTCTAATACATCAACTACCTGACTATCAATACTTCGTTCCATTATTAAGTGGTGAATGATCACGGGTTTCTCTTGCCCCTGCCTGTGAATACGGGCATTGGCTTGGATATAGTTCTCACTTGACCATGGTAGATCAACCCAAACCATCTGCGCCGTGTCCGCCACATTACATTGTAAATTAATACCTATGCCTCCCGACTGTGGGTGGGCCGCCAACATTTTGATCTTACCAGCCCGCCAATCAATTAAAGTCTGTGGATCATCATCTAACACCTTGATTTCTTTAAATTTTGTCTTTAAAGCGTTTAAAGTAGATTGGTAATGGTAGAACACCAATGTGGGTGTTTCTTCGTCCCACAGGTCTTCTAAATAATCCAACTTTGCACTGTGTTGGTAAATGTGTTCTTTGTTCTCGTTGTACAGTACACCGGAAGTGAACTGTAATAGCTTGTTTGTTAGAGCCGCGGCGCTCACTGCTGTGATGGTGTCTCGGTTGGTTTCAAGCACCATGTCTTTGCGTAGGGTGTCATAGTTGGCACGGGTTGCGTTATCCACCTTGACTGTATGATATACCTTAGTCACCTCAGGTAGATCCAAGTAGTCTTCGGCCTTGAGTGAGAAGCATATGTCTTTGATCTGATCTTGGATCTGCTTGTCGGCATCCTCGTTTAACGCCCACTTGTATATCATGCCGGTGTGCCTATTACGTTCAGATGGAAACATATACTTGGTTCTAAACTTGGTAATGCTTGTCTCCAAACGCTCGCCAAGATCTAAGATACCTACCTGAGACCACAGATCGGCATACCCTTGAGGTGTTGGTGTGCCTGTGAGTATGATCTTGCGATTAAACGTCTTTAAATGCTTCTTCAATGCCTTGAATCGTTTTGTGCTGGCATCTTTAAAGCGCGAGCTCTCGTCAATCACTAGATTAGTGAATGGGTTGACCTTCACGTACTCAAACAACCAAGCCACGTTCTCCAAGTTGACAATGTAGAGATTTGCCTTGACCCGTAGAGCCGCGGCGCGTTGTGCTTGAGTGCCCATGATCTTGGAGATGGTTAAGTGTTTTGTGTGATCCCACTTAGGGATCTCGTCCGACCATACCGACTCGGCAACACGCTTAGGTGCGATAATTAGTGTTGTACCTTTGAATTGTTCTGCAATGATTGTAAGGGTGGTTGCAGTTTTACCGAGTCCTGGAGGCAAGAAGAGACCCAAACTAGGAATAGACTTAGCTTGGGCTACTATATCTTGTTGATATTTATGTAGGTTGGATCTCGTTAATGAGGGCATCGACTTCTTCTTTAGACCGAATCACTACTACTGGAAACCCGAGCTGTTCTAGCTGACTGAACACTATCTTCTGTCTCGGACTGATCACGCCCTTTTGCGTTTTTAGCTCGACGAACTGTAGGAAGTTTTGGAGGAGCACTATCCGGTCCGGAACTCCCGTTACTGTCGAGATCCACTTCAAGCACAATCCCTGCTTTTCCTTTACCCTTTTTATTAAATAAGCTTCGATCTCTTTTTCTAGCAATTTCTGCCCTTTCAATGAGGCTGGCTGAGTAGACCTGTTCCACCACAGACTGAGTTAAGTACGCACGAGTCTCGCCGGCAATGTTTTCTTCACCAATAAAATGTCCTAGTTTTTCAACTGCGTGCGACACCTCATGGCTAATTACACCAATCCATATGGCATCGTTTTCGTCTAGTTCGTAGTTTGATAAGTCAAATACCATGACAATTAAATGCCCTACGTGGGTGTGAATGGTGATGGTTTCTGCTTCACCCTTATCAAACGCATGAATACCTGTTGCCAATTTGTGGTCATTAAACAACTGTTGAAGGGCATCATCTCCGAAACATAGGTAGATGATGGCTGGAAAAAATCCCGCGTCAATCGCAAAATATTTAGGCTTTGCCATTTAATAGCTTTCTGTGTAGTTCATCTAAGGGTTCACCCTCCCAATCTAACAGGACTGTGGTCGGTTCTTTATTTTCCCAGCGCTCAAACGATAACCAAGCGGCGCCTTTGTCAAATACTGTGGCATAGTGTGGCTCACCTAAGTATCCGTCTTTCTTTGCCTTCATAAATAGCGCGTGTGTACCGCCCCGTTCTTTTTGCAATTTGTCATAATATAAAAGTCCCTCTTTATCATCCCCATATCCAAAATCACCGGTCACATAAACTGCGCTTGATTCTACATTAGGGTGTCGATGTTTTGGCACATTGGTATTAGGTTTAACTGTAACTAGTTCGACTTGAAATTGCCCTGTACGATACAGGCAGATGACATGTGCCAAGTCTGTAAAGTATAGTGAGTGTTTAAATGGGACTTGAATGGGTTTGCCCCAGCTAATCCACTGTTGTCTAAAATCAATGACGTCCAGCATTTTCTTGCCTCGCTCTCATCATGGCATCAGCTAGTTGATAACTATATTTAGCAAGCTCTTCATATGTGATGTCTTTAATGTTTGGGTTGCTGAGATGTCCGTGCAAAGTCACCATGGCAAACAGATCTACTAATTCAATATCATCCATTTTTCTTCTCCACATTTTTAGCTAGTAAATATTTGTCGCCTAATTCTAACTTTAATGCGTCCACTTCTTTTTGTCGTTTGTCTAATACTTCTTTTGGTGGATTAGGCATTTTATAAAAGTTATCTAATATCAGTTCTTGGTCGTCATGTCTAAATAGTATTACCATGTTATGTGTCCTTCATTAAGTGGTGGTAGAGATCACTGCCATAAATCCAAATGGTAACCGGAATAAACCAAATTGGCAAGGTTAATACTATAATCCAAATCTTAGTCTTCATTGATAGCTTCAACTTTATACCTCCACATTGGTGGGTTGGGTCTGCGACCATACTCTTGGCGCATCTCCCAAGCATTGTACCTAAAGAATACCTCGTACTTTTTCATGTGATTGCGGCGGGTTGATGCCATCACACCTTTATAAAATCGTCGTCTAATTTGTAGCATCATCAGGAATCTCCTCTTCTATCCATCCTGAAGCAATGTGTACTTTACGTCCGAGTTTGGTTTCAGCATGCAATCCCAATGGCGGAGCTACTGCAAACCTCGCCCTAATTTTATACTTTGCCAAGCCACCACCATCGGACGGAGGTTCTATGGTCTCAATTTGAGGCAATATTCTAATAAATACATCGTTTTGACTTTGCAAAGCATTGAGTGTTTCAATAATCCCGACAGCAATCCCATTGGCATGCTCTAGGCTATATGTTTGTAATACCAAAGTGATCGGTACAATACGTCTAGTTTTAGTCATATAGTTTCACTCCAAAGGCTGTTCGGCTTGCTTTCCAAGCCACATACACAGCATTAAATTTGTCATCAATAGATACATATTTTTCATCGTCAGTTTTAATGTTTAAAATAGCTATCAAGGCTTCTTCTACCGAATCATTGTTGCTAGTGCTTTGTTGTTTAAGATCTAGATTCATGAACGTACTCCTCGAAGGTATCCCACAACTTGGCGATCTTCATTTCCCATACCAAGATCACTGCCTTGATGTGTGGATTGTCAGCCTGTTCATTGGCTAATCGTAAGTCTTCTAGTATATCAAACATCTTAATAATTTGTTGCTCTAAATCAAATCGGTCGCTCATACGTTAGGGTCTCCAGTAAAGTCTGCTTTGTTTAATATTGGTTGATCGAGCGCCGCCTTCATGCGTTCAAGCACGCGATCCATCTCTTCCAAGTCACCACCAAACACTTCAGCGGCGCAGTGTCCGTATGGATTGCCTTCGCGGTCGAAGTACACCTCGCGTATTTCAAAACTTGGCTCTTCCTCCGGATCTTGATCCATGTTGACAATTCTATAACTCCACACGTTTTTGCTCCTTCATAAACTTAAGTAGGTCAGTCAGCCTCTAGTTTAATTTTAAACTTACCTACTACGCCAGCACCAAACAATGGCTGGCAATTAAATGTAAATCCTTTTTCTGTTATTTCTATTTCCAAATACTGTGGTTCTTTAGGCTGTGGTTTAATGCGGTATCTATGATTTTTATGTGTTGCCCAGCTTGGTGATTCATTAATTTCCCAATCTTTCCCATCATAACTATACTCAATCTCTGCACCATCAGCCCAAGCGTGTATTTCTTTTGCCCATTTATGTGGTTTCATAATTCTTTTCCTTTAATGCTTTTTCGTATAAATCCCAAAGTTTTTCAAATTTATATTGATATAGTTCTGCCATACCTTTAAACGTGTTACTAAAGTCTGAGCCATTATTTGCTTGTTCTGCTATTAGCTTTAGGTCATCAACTATTTCCCAACACTTAAGTATTTGTTGTTCCATGTCGTACCAATAATATGTTTTTTCATCCATAATTCTTTTCCTTTAGCTTGGCTTCAATAGCACGAGCAAATTTTATATCACCACCATCTCTAGACATATAAGATTCTCTAGCAATATTCATAATCTCATCATCACTTAGTCCTTGCCATGATGGTGCAGGGTGGGTATAGAGTGGGACAATATCTCCAAACTTATCAGCAGTAAGTTCATCTTTATCCATACTAAAAGCAATATCATTCATCCACGCCACAGGTTCTTGTGCTGGCTGTTCTAATGCTTCTTTACAGGCTTGGATTGCTTCTTTCCTATGTTTTTCATTCCATGTCTTTATTCCAACATCAATGGTTAATGTTTTCATAAAATCAATCGCCATCTTTAATGCTTCGTCTTTAGTCATCAGTATGCGCTCCCGTCTTCAAATGATACTACACTGTCAATGTATGCTTGTGCTTTAGGATTAAGCTTGACTCCCATGTAAACGTGTGTGCGTTTGCCGTCTGTTCTATCTAGGCCGGCCTCGATGCGATGTTCTTGGGTTGCCGCTAAGAATCTGCGTTTGAATGAGAATTCAGTACCCACTGCAAGCTTCTTCTTAAGCGCCCAATGTGAGTAGCATGTAAACACATCGTCCTTGGCCACTGAGCCCAATGGATCAAAGATCAATGTGTCATCTACAAATGATCCAATTGGATTACCAAGTTCGGCCATAAGTTCAAGATATGACGCACCTGAAGCTGGTTGCACGAAGTGACCACCTCGTTCTAAACGACGGCGCAGTCCTTCCATTGCCCAATTAAAGATGCCTGATAATTCTGACTCGAGCTTGATTGCGAGCTCGGTGTCCTCATTACCATAGAATGTCTTAGTCATCTTGAGTACAATCATCCGGCCTGTCAGCGCGTTTGAGTTCTCGGTTAATTGCAGTACCTCATTGGAATAAATCACAATACGAGTCGGCAGATATCCATTCCAAGCCTCTTTGTTCTTGCGATTCACTGTGATAGTGTCACCACCAACAATCCGCAGAAGCTGACTAACCACAGCGTTTCGATTTCGTTCTGGAGCACGCGCATCAGTGAAAGACGCAAGGAGTTTGCCAAGCCAAGGTTGTAGACCGAATGTATCACAAAGCTCTCCTAATTCTGGCGCAACAGTATTGTGTTGGCCTAACAAAGAAACTAATATCTTGTTGATCGTGCCTTTACCAGAGCGGCGTGGGCCGATCATGTTAAAGAATTTCTGTTGCTTGGTATCACCTGACAATATGTAGCCAAACATCTCTTGCAGTGTGTGAATGGCCTCAATGTCATCTTCCCAAATGTCACTCATGAATTGCTCCCAACGCGGACATGTTGCGTTCGGGTCGTAATCAAAGTTGAGTGAGTTCTGTGTAAAAAATCCAAGTGAGTGTGGGATGAGCGCCTGATCCTCAACATGGAATAAACCGTTCTTTAAACTGATCAGCTTGGATGCTGATGGCTTGCTTGCTACATACTCTCGTAACCAAATCGGTGGCTTGGTGTTAGCATGATTAGGTAAGTGGACAATTGATTTCAGTGCATCAATCGCGGCGCTTACTGCCGATGGATTAGGATTGAATGGGATGATCTCTTGTTTGCGCCCAAGTTTCTTGCACTTGTCTAAGAAGTGATACATATCTGATCGTACTGTCAGTTCCTCAAACACCTCGTAGTGAGTGCCGGAGTATAGGTAGAAGTCATCGGCATAGTGGACAATCTTGAAGCCTTCCTCAATGCGATAGTAGTTATCTAGGAATATGCGTGCATGTGACATGACGTTTTGATCGAGAATGATTTCGCCACTATCAAGCGCCACCTTGATTTTCTTTTGGTTCACCTTAAATATCAGTGAGCGCAAGGTCGCGCCACTGCCGGAGAATGTTGCCCACTTCTTATCACATAAGTTTGGCGCATACTTAGGACTCAGTGCTGACCATCTATCCCATGCCTCGAGCCACTCAAAGTCACCTTGACCTTGATGATGCATCGCCATGCCGACAACTAACCAATCTGAATATGTCGCATCCGGATCCAATTCACTGAGCAGTTCAGTCTCGACCTTGTGCAAGTCATACCCCTCGACCGGAGGCACGTAGTCAGCAAACTCGTCACCTGTCTTGACATTGGTACGCTCGGGAATTATGTGAGTAAGTACTTGCTCACTAGCTGGGACGTTGCCTTGCAAAATTGCGCCGGTGACAGTGAAGTACCTAGCATGGGGGTAACATTCTAATCCGATGGTGTGATCGACGTGCGCATGTTGGAAGTTTGCGCGAGTGAATATTTTGACACCGGTCTGTGATGGGCTGATTTCGACGTACCCTTCCACATTGTCAATAATGTTCTGCGCAAAGTCAGTCAGCTCTCCCGAGTCAGGGTCGCGGCAGTCATCGATGTCGATGCCAACTAGGTTGTCATCTTCACTAAATACAAACCCTACGCCACTAAATTTACCTGATTGGTATGCCTCTTCAACAGTAAAGAAGTCACTCCAATGTTTTGGGTTAGTGCTCGATGCCGGCGCCCCATTGGTCTGCATTGGTAGTTTGGATAGGCGCTTGGTCTCGCCCTCACCAATTTCTACATACTTCCACATCACCCAGCGGTTGATTTTCTTCAACTCGACGGGAATGTTCTCAAACTGTACTG